>NZ_CP129137.1:1981875-2348750 GCF_030406905.1 Streptomyces sp. HUAS CB01 | reverse complement strand
CCGACCCGCACCTCGACGTTCTTGTCCAGCCCCGCGCGGGCGAGGTTGGCGCGGGCCACGTCCGCGTGCGCGTCGCTGTACTCGAGCGAGACGAGCTGTCCGTCGGCCGGCAGTGCCCGGCCGAGCCAGATGGTGCTGTAGCCCCCGAGCGTGCCGATCTCCAGGATCCTCGTCGCGCCCTGGGTGAGGGCCAGCAGGTGCAGCAGCTTGCCCTGGTTGGGCGCGACGGCGATCTGCGGCAGACCGGCCGCGTCGCTCGCGGCCACGGCGGACCTCAGGGCGTCGTCCTCGGGAACCAGCAGGTCGGTCAAGTAGGCGTCAACGGCGTTCCATTGCTGTTCAGACATACGGGAAACGTATCCCAAGTCCGAACTCCCGGGCGGGGATACGCATCCCGGGCCGGCTCCCACCGCCCACGGCGAGCTTCTCGGCGCGCACGGCCCCTGCCCGGCGCCGCACGCCCGGCTCGGGCCCGGGGAGACGCCGATGCGGCGCCTCCCCGGGTGGATCGTCGCGTTCAGCCAGCATCCCCCGACCGAGGCCGGCGCGCCATTCGGCCGTGACCTTCAGTAAGCGGCCGCGTACCGCCAGAAGTCCCTCATCAGCACGGGCGGCGTCGGCCCGGTCATCGCCACCTGGCTGAACATGACGCTCACGGTCCCGGTGGCCGGGACGATGTGCGCGGTGGTGCCGGTGCCGCCGACCCAGCCGTAGCGGCCGGGTACGTTCCACGGCCGGGTGGTCTCGATGTCGACCGCCCCGCCGAAGCCCCAGCTCTGGCCCTCCAGGAACAGATCGCTTCCCTCGCGCTGGGCCTTGGTCAGCCGGTCGCCGGTCATCAGGCGTACGGACTCGGGGGACAGCAGCCGGCGTCTTCCGAAGGTGCCTTCGGCGAGCAGCATCCGGCCGAAGGCACACCAGTCGTCGACCGTCGAGACCAGGCCGCCGGCGCCGGACGGGAACGCGGGCAAACTGCTCCACTGCCCGTCCGCGTCGGCTCCGTCGACGAGTACGAGCCCGCCGGGGTCGTCGGGCCGGTAGTGGCTGGTGAAGCGGTCCAGCTTGCCCGCCGGTACGGCGAATCCCGTGTCGGCCATTCCGAGCGGCTCGAACAGCCGCTCGGCCAGGAACTCGGGCAGCGGGCGCCCTGTGACCCGGGAGACCAGTACGCCCTGGATGTCGGAGCAGGTGTTGTACAGCCATGTCTCGCCGGGCTGGTGCAGCAGCGGGATCCGGGCCAGCGCCGCCATCCAGGCGTCCGGCGCCGGAACGCCCTGCGGCTGCGGCGGTCCCTGTTTCAGCTCGCTGAACAGCGGTGCGAGCGCCGGCAGCGAGAAGTCGGACGGGAACCCGTATCCGGCGCAGGAGTTGAGCAGGTCGAACACGGTGATGAGCCTGGCCGCCGGGACGACGTCGTCGACGGGACCGGACGGCGTACGGACGACCACGGGCGACGCAAGCTCCGGCAGCCACGGAGCGACCGCGTCGTCCAGTGCGAGCCGGCCCTCGTCGACCAGCAGCATGACCGCCGCGGCGACGACCGGCTTGGTGACCGAAGCGATCCGGAAGATCGAATCCCTGGCCATCGGGGCGCTGCCGTCGACATCGACGTTCCCGACGGCAGCCACCTCCACCCGGTCGCCGCGCGCCACCAGCCCCACGGCGCCCGGCACCGATCCGTCGCCGACATGTCTCATGAGGGTCTCGCGCAGGCCGCTCATCGGTCCCCTTCCGCAGAGTGTGTTCGGAGGTAGGACTACCGCCGCGACCGGAACTCATCGCCGCTCATCCGAACCGGCACGCCCGGCGTGTGCGTCCACCGGGACCGTCACGGCACGTGACGACGGCACTCGAACCAGACCGTCTTCCCCGGCGCGCCCGTCTGCGAGACGCCCCACGTGTGCACCACCGCGTCCAGCAGCGCCAGCCCGCGTCCGGACTCGTCCTCCGATGACGCGCTCAGCAGCCGGGGGAGTACGGGGGACTCGTCGCGCACCTCCACGCGCACGCCCTCCGGGCCGCGCTCGATCAGCAGCGCGCAGCGCCGGTCGGGGACATGGCGTGCGACGTTGGCCAGCAGCTCGGTGAGAGCGAGAGAGGCGTCGTCGGCGAGGCCCGGCATGCCCCACAGGCCGAGGTAGCTGCGGAGGATCCGGCGCACATGGCGGGCGGAGTGCGCTCCGACGGTGAACCGCATGCCGTACTGGGAGGCGGGGGTGGGGGTGGACGTGGGGGTGATGTGTTCGTTCACGCCACGAGCGTGGAGGCCGACAGCTACGCTCGGCTAGCGACCGAATACAACCAGTCCTGTGGTGGACGGAGTTGTCCGCGCACGAGGGGGTACGGCGTGGCCCACATCAGCATCCTCGACCCGAGCGCCTCGCCGCTCGACTACTACGGCTACGAGCTGCGCCGCCACCGCGAAGCGGCCGGACTCACGCAGAGGCAACTGGGCGACGTCATCAACTACACGGGCTCTCTCGTCGGCCAGATCGAAACGGCGCGGAAGCTGCCGACGGAGGCCTTCAGCGAACGGGTGGACGCGGCGCTGGGGACGGGTGGGCTGCTGTCCAGGCTGGTGGGGCTGGTGCTGCGCAGCCAGCTGCCCGCTTGGTTCCAACAGGTGGCGGAGTTGGAGGCGCGCGCGACCGAGATCGCCACTTTCCAGACGCACATGGTGCACGGCCTGTTGCAGACCGACGCCTACGCACGCGCCGTGCTCGGGGCGATGGACCGCCGCAAGCTCGACGATCGCACGACGGTCAGGCTCGCGCGGCAGCGCATCCTGGAGAAGGAGCAGCCGCCGGTGCTCTGGGTGATCCTCGGGGAGACGGCGCTGCGCCAGGAGATCGGCGGCCCCGAGGCGATGTGGGGGCAACTGGCCCGGCTGTTGTCGTTCGAGGACGCCCCGTTGGTGAACGTTCAGGTGTTGCCGTTCTCGGCAGGAGCCCACGCAGGCCTCACAGGCTCGTTCACCCTCTACCGCTTCGCGGACGATCCGGCCATCGTCTACACCGAGGGCTATGGTACGGGGCATCCGACAGCCAATCCGGACACGGTCAAGGACTGCTCGCTCCGTTACGATCACCTCCAAGCCGCCGCCCTGTCCATCAAGGACTCGGCCGCGCTGATCCGGCGCACGATGGAGGAGCACTATGGAGAGTCGCAACTCTCGTCTGACGGGCGCTCGTTGGCGTAAGTCCAGCTACAGCAGCGACCAGGGCGGCGAATGCGTCGAGTGCGCCCCCCTGGGCGGCGCCACCTGGCGCAAGTCCAGCTACAGCGGCGACCAGGGCGGCGACTGCGTCGAGATCGCCGAAGCCCCCCACCTCGTCGCCGTCCGCGACTCCAAGGTCCCCGACGGCCCCCGTCTCACCCTCACCCCGGCCGCCTTCACGGCCTTCGTCAAGGCCGCCGCGAGCGACGGCCTCCTCGGCTCCGCCTGAGACGACAGGACACCGGCGGCCGGGGCGCCGCCGGGGTCCTCGATCGTCAGCCGCTTCTAGTGGTTGTAGGTGTTGGTGAAGCGGGAGAGGGAGTAGTCCCAGCTGCTGAGCGGGACGGTGTAGCCGGCCAGGCCGGCGTTGAAGAGGGTGTCCGGACGGGCGGTCCAGGTCCACATCTTCACGCTGTTGTCGGCCAGGTTGTGCATGATCGACAGGTCGTCACGGCCGTCGCCGTTGTAGTCCCCGACGACGAGCTGTGAGCGGGTGATGTCCAGGCCGCCGGCGCTGTTGAGGGTGACCTTGGCCGCGCCGAAACGGTCGGCGCCGGCGACGTTCTCCGAGAGGACGGTCGAGGTCTTGTCACTGCCGTCGGCGTAGTCGTACCAGACGGTGGCGTCGTCTCGGCCGTCGCCGTTGAAGTCGCCGGAGTGCGGGTAGGTGCGGCTCCAGTCCAGAGCGGTGGTCTGCCACCACGCGACGGGGGCTGCGAAGCCGCCGCCCGGCTGGGCATTGAAGACGTACGTCTTGATGCTGTCGTCGCCCTGGCCGTAGAAGGCGCTGAGGTCGTCGCGGCCGTCGCCGTTGAAGTCGCCGGTGACGAACTTGGCGCGGGCGCGTGCCCAGGTGCCGGTGGGGGCGGACCAGGAGCTGGTCGGGGCGCTGAAGGTACCGGTCGTGGTGGAGAGGTACGTCCAGATCTTGGTGGTGCCGTCGGGGTAGGCGTACCAGACGGCGACGTCGTCGCGGCCGTCACCGTTGAAGTCACCGGACTGCGGAGTCATGTAGGACTTGTGGAAGGGGCCGCCGGCCGGGCTGCTCCACCCCTGGACCGGGTCGGCGAAGGTGCCGTCGGGCTTGCCGAGGAAGGTCCACAGCTTGACGCTGGTGTCGCTGTAGCCGAGGAGAGCGGCGATGTCGCCGGTGCCGTCGCCGTTGAAGTCGCCGGTGACGAGCTTGTGATTCTTCGCCTCCCAGGCGCCGACGGGGGACGTGTAGCCGCGCTTGGGAGCGGGGACGGCGCCGTCGGCAGCGGCGAGGAAGGTGTAGATGTTGTCGTTGCCGCCCGCGAAGTCGTACCAGGCGGCCATGTCGCTGCGGCCGTCGCTGTTGTAATCGTGGCGCGGAGCACTGTTGCTCGACCACTGCGACTGGTTCTGTGCGGAGTAGACGGTGAGGTCGCCGCCCTCGCGCAGCAGGACGTACCCACCTGTGGCGGTGGTCCTGGACTCCCACAGGGTCGTGGTGTCGGCGGCGTTGCGTACGACGAGGTTGCCTCCTGCTTCGAGACGGGCGGTCGCCCCGGGGTTGCCCGTGGTGCCGGTGGACCAAAGGGTCCTGCCGCCGAGGTGGGTGATGACCAGGTTGCCGTCGGTCTGCATGGTCAGGCGGGCGCCGGTCGAGGCGAGGCTGTCGCCGGGGAGCAGCCGCTGACCGGCCGTGAGGCGGTTGCCGAGGGTGATGTTGTCGGCGCGGGAGGCGATGGCGTCGGTGCGGGTTTCTGCGGTGTCGGTGCCGAGGCATCCGCCTTGCCAGGAACGGCTGCTGACGGCGACGAGTTCGGGTGTGCCGTTGTTGTCGCGCAGGAGCGGGGCTCCGGTGTCGCCCTTGCAGATGGCGTCGCCCGCAGTCTTGCCCGCGACGTTCACGTCCGTGTCGGTGACCGAGTTGACGGCGAACGAGCCCGTGTGGAGCTTGTTGGGCACCCACTCGGCCTTGGTACGTCCGTATCCGGCGACCGTGAGCGTGTCGCCAGGTGCCGCCGGGGTCGCCGACATCCTGACCGGGGTGATGCCGGTGGCGGGCTGGGCGAGCCGCGCCATGACCAGGTCGCGGCCCGCACGCGGGACGAGGTCGATGATCTCGGCGACGTGGCCGCCGGTGGTGGCCAGGTCGGTGCGGCCGATGGTGGCGACGGTCTTCTCGGCGGGCTTGCCGGGGGCGAGTTCGCTGAGACCGCCGGTGAAGCAGGAGGCGGCGGTCAGTACCCACTGGGCGTCGACCAGGGCGCCCGTGCAGGCGCGCTCGGTGTCCTCGCTGTCACCGATCTCGATCTTCGCGGTGAACGCGTAGGCGCTGCCCGCGACAGGGGTGCCGGTGACGGCGTGGGCGGGTGCGATCGCGGTGGCGAGCGTACCGGCGGCCACGGTGACGGCCATGAGGCCCGTCATCACGGTCGCGTGCGGAGGTCTCTCAGACACGTGTCTCTTCTCGTTCATTGTGTTCATGCAGGAAGTCGCTACGGCTGGTCGGCCTGTGACCGGACGTCGGCGAACGGCCAGGAGCCATTGGCGGGGGCCGGTGTTCCCCGGGCCCGATGCCGTGCTCCTGGCCGTCGCGACCGGTTGGAGCCGCAAGAGAGAGGCGGCAGGTCAGCTGATGGAGCGGATGGTGTCCCACGCGCCGGTGCCGACCTTGGTGCTCGGACCGTCGACCGGGCCGTGGATCGAGGTACCGCCCTTGTAGAACCACAGGGTGCCGTCACCCGCGCTGGTCCACATGTCGGCGACACCGTCGAGGTTGGCGTCGGAGGCGCCGGCGATCAGGGGCCGGTTGGTGACGGTGTACGCGCGCCCGTACTCGGTCCGCGAGCCGAACGTTCCGTTGGACAGCCCGAGGTAGTGGTACAGGACGCCGTCACGGGTGTCCCGGGCGAGCAGATCGACCCGGCCGTCCTTGTCGGCGTCGCCCGGTGCCGTCAGGGTCATGACGTTCCAGCCGCTGTTGCCGATGAGGACGGGTGCGGCGACGGACGGGGTGGGGCCGCTGACGCCGTCGTACCGGTACAGCTTGTCGTTGTACGAGATGACGAGGTCGGGCTGCCCGTCGCGGGTGACGTCGCCGACGCCGACGAGCTTGGAGGTGGCGGGCAGGCCGCTGCCGATCTTGATCGGAGCGGCGAGGGAGCCGTCGCCGCGGTTGGGGTAGACGCGCAGCTCGCCACCGACGATGGCGACGATGTCCTCCATGGCGTCCCCGGTCCAGTCACCGCGGTGCGTCACAGCGGCCCCCGACCAACCACCGGAACCGATGTAGGTGGGCGAGCCGAGGGCGCCGGTGCCCGTCCCGGGGTAGAGGCGCAGCTTGCCGAGGTCGTCGACCGCCACGAGGTCGGGCTTGTTGTCGCCGTTCATGTCGCCCGGGGCGGCGAATGCCGTGCTCGTGATCCACGGACGCACGTCGTCCACACGGGTCGCGACGGCTCCCGTGCGGGTCTCCGTCGACGGCGTACCGAGGCAGCCGCCCTGCCACGACCTGCTGGTGACGGCGACCAGCTCCTGGGTGGCGCCCGCTTGCCGCAGGACGGGGCCGCCGGCGTCTCCCTGGCAGATGGCGGCGTCGCCCGTGGCGGTCAGGGCGACGTCCGCCGAGCTGTCGCCCGCCGCGGTGAACGGCGCGGTGTGCAGCTTGTCGGGGACCCAGGTCGTCTTCGTACGGCCGAACCCGGCCGCCTGGACGCTTTCGCCGGCCGTGACCGGCTTGGCGGCCAGGGCGACCGGCTTCACGCCGGCGACACCGGTGGCCAGCTTCACCATGACCAGGTCCCGGTCGGGGTGCGGCACGAGTGCGACCGCGTTCCGGGTGGCCCCGACCGTGGTCTGGGTCAGGTCGGTGCGGCCGACGGTGACGGTCGTCTTCTCGGCGGGCTTGCCGGGGGTGAGATGGGTGAGGCCGCCGGTGAAGCAGGAGGCGGCGGTGACGACCCAGCGGGGGTCCACCAGTACACCGGAGCAAGCACGCTCGGTGTCCTCGCTGTCGCCGAACTCGATCTTCGCGGTGAACGCGTGGGCGTTGGCCGCGACAGGGGTGCCGGTGACGGCGTGGACGGGGGCGGCAGTGAAGACGCTGCCGACTGCCAGGGCCGTAACGGCGCTCGCCACGACGGCGGCGCGGGTGCGTCTTGCAGACACGATGGAATCCTTCAGCACGTGGATCGGGGGTCAGCCGGTGACGCGGAGTTCGACGAGGACGGACTGGGGTCCGCCGACGGTGCCTTCGCCGACGGATTCGAAGCCGTCTTCGGGGATGGTGACGGTGGTGGTCTGGCCGTTGGCGGTGAGGTCGGCTTTGACGGGGTGGTCGCCGGTGCCGATGGCGAAGACGCGGGGGAGTTCGAGGGTGAGGTAGCCGCTGGTGGAGTTGGCCTGGAAGCAGTACATCTCGTCGCGTCCGGCGGCGGGGTCCTTGACGGTCATGACCTGGATCTGGTTGGCGCTCTGGCCGCATTCGGCGAGGACGATGTGTCCGTCGCCCTTCTTCAGGAGGATGCCCTTGTCGGCGAGGATCTTCGCGGCGTTGGGGTAGGTGAAGTCCTCGACCGCGAAGGGCGGTGTGTCGCCGGCGGTGCCGGCGGTGGCCGGGGAGGCGGGGGTCGAGGCGAAGGCGAGGGTGGTCACCCCCGCGAGAGCGGTGAACGTGCCGATGAGGCCGGCGATCAGACGCCGGCGAACACGAGATATCACCCGGGAATTCCTTTCGGGACAGTGCGCGCGGCGACGCCAAAGCCCCGAAGTCCCAGTATCCCCCTGGACTTCGCTTCCCCCCGCACAGCTGACTGGTCATCAAACTGAGTGCCGACGAAGGATAACCCACCACCAGAGCGACCGAACTGTGGCAGGCATCACAAGGATGGCGATTACGAAGGCCACAACCAAACCGCCCTGCGGATAGTCGAGTTGACGGGTGCTTTGCCTCGACTGTGCTTCTCCTGTGGGCTGTCCCCCCTCCGCTTATGATCTCGATTCATCAATGTCCGGCAGCCTCAATAGAGTTGCCGGCCGTATGAGACGAGCGATTCTTGAAACGAAGACTTCATGGACCGGTAGCGGGCGTTACGGGAGGGGCATTGCGCGGAATGCGTGCCGTCGCCCTCGGTTTACTCCCACTGGCGCTCATAGTCGGATTGCTCGGTTCCGCACCGGCCGCGGTCGCGGCACCGGCTGCGGGCCCCGGGCAGGTCGCCGCTCTGGCGGAGGCGACCCCGACCGACCGTGGTCTGGTGGTCGACCACTGGAAGGCGGGCGGGCCGGGGGTCAAGGCGGCTGCTGAGGCGGCCTTGACCGGCAGCGATGCCGAGGTGCAGGCGTTCCTGGCGGCCGCGGACGGGCTCTCGCTCCAGGACGAGCGGGTGTCCGCCGCGCAGCTTGCCAGCGTCGGCGGTACGGAGCTGATGGCCGCCGCGCGAGCAGCGCTGTCCGGCACTCCCGACGAGTTGAAGGACTTCCTGGACGACGGCTGGGAAGACCCGTGGGAGCAGGACCAGCGTGTTCATGTCGCACGGATCATCAGTACCAGTGGCCCGATCGTCGCGGACGCGGGGCGGGCCGCGCTGAACGGTTCGCCGGACGACGTCCGCACGTTCCTGCGCGAAGGGCAGTACACCCAGCGCGAGCAGGACGAGCGGGTGCAGTTGGTGCAGGTCATCAGCGTGGGCGGGACCAACGTCCGTGCGGCGGGGCAGCTCGCCCTGGCCGGTACCCCTGCGGACATCCGGGAGTTCCTGGAGGTCGGCCAGTTCGTCGCGCGTGACAAGGACCAGGAGCACGCCACCGTCGCCCAGCTCGCCGAGCAGGCGAAGGAGGCCGGCCGGCAGGCCGCGAAGGAGACCGCTTCGGCGAAGACCGAGTCGGCGAAGGCGATCGAGGCGGCGAAGCTCGCCAAGGAAGCCGCGCTGAAGGCCGCGGCCGAGGCCGAGGCCGCGAAGGACGACACGGCGAAGGCGGCGCGCGCGGCCGGTCGTGCGGCGAAGGCGGCCTCGCAGGCGGCGGCGTCCGCACAGCAGGCGATCGACGCCTCGCGTGCGGCGAACAACTCGGCGCGGGTCGCAGCGAACGCGGCGTCCCAGGCGGCCGCCGCGGCGGCGGGTGCCTCGCAGGCCGCGTCGCGCGCGCGTGGTGCGGCGGCGGATGCCGCGGTGGACGAGCGGAACGCGGATGCGGCGCGGGTGGCCGCCGAGAACGCACGTACCGCTGCCAAGGGTGCCGACCTCGCCGCTGACGCGGCCGACCAGGCGTCGAAGGCGGCCACCGCCGCCGGGGATGCGGCGGCGTCCGCCGCGGGTGCGGGTGCCAACGCGAACCTCGCGGCCAACGCGGCGGTCGAGGCGAGCAACTATGCCGGCGAGTCCAGCGCGGCGGCTGCCCAGGCGCGGGCCGCGGCAGCGGCAACCAAGCGGCACGCCGCCGAGGCGAATCGCGCGGCTGCTGCCGCCGAGGCGCTGGCGCGCAAGGCGGCGAAGGCCGCCGGTGAGGCACGTGACGCGACCCGGTCGGCCGCCAAGCACGCGAACAACGCGGCCGCGGCGGCCGACGACGCGGCCGAGCACGCGGGTGACGCGGCCACCGCGGCGGCGAAGTCGACGGCGCACGCGAATGCGGCGACCGACGCGGCGAACGCGGCGACGGCCGCGGTGGTCAAGGCACAGCAGGTCTACACCCTCGCGCGAGAGGTGGAGGCCGAGGAACTGCTGGGCCGTACGAACGCCGGTATCGAGCGAGCCAGGGACCAGAAGGCGGCGGACGCCACGAAGACGGCGGCCCGTGCGGCGTTCGAGCAGGCGGTCAAGGACCGGGACGCGGAGCGGGCCCGGCTGGTCGCCGAGGCGGCCGAGCCCGGCGCCGATCCGGCGGCCGTGGCGGACCAGGGCCGCGCCCTCGCCGTGCTGGCGATGAAGAACGGCACGGCCTGGGGACGGGGCGCGGCCGAAGCCGCACTGGCCGGCCCCGACGAGGTCGTCATCGACTACCTGCGCACCGGCTGGACGACGGCGAAGGAGCAGGACGAGCGCTCCTACGTCGAGCGGCTGGCCGAGGAGAGTGAGGTCGCGGGGGTGCGGGCGGCTGCCGAGACCGCGCTCGACGGCGACGCCGCCGCGGTCACGGCGTTCACCACCAGTGGGCAGTACCAGGCCGCGGCCCAGAACATGCGGGTGGCGATCGCGCAGGCCATCTCCGGTGCCGGCCCCGTCCTCACCGACGCCGGCCGTACGGCGCTGAACAGCGGGGACCCGAAGAAGTACAGCGAGTTCCTGATCAAGACGCAGTTCACGGCGCGGACCCAGGACGAGCGGGTCAAGGCGGCCCAGCTGAATGCTTCCGGCGGGCCGGAGGTCAGGTCCGCCGCCCGGATCGCTCTGGAGGGCTCCCCGCAGACCCTGCACGCCTTCATCGGCTCCGGTCAGTACAAGGCGGCCCGTAAGGACCATCTGTCCGCCACGCATGTGGCCGGGGTCCAGAAGCTGATCGCGGAGGCGGCGAAGATCGCGGCCACCGCGCAGCAGAACGCCGCCACCGCTCAGAAGGTCGCCGCCCTCGCCCGCAAGGCGTCCGCGGAGGCCAACCAGTGGGCGAAGAAGGCCGACGCCTCGGCCGCCGAGGCCAAGGACCACGCGGAGGAGGCCGCGGAGCATGCCAAGGACGCCGAGGCGTCGGCGGCCAGCGCCGCCGCTTCCGCCACCACCGCCCGCAACGCCGCCAACCAGGCCAACATCGCTGCCGAGGACGCCGCCCGTTCCGCCACGGACGCCACGCTCTCCTCGGAGATGGCCCAGGCATCGGCCTCCAGCGCCTGGATCGCCGCCGAGCAGGCACGCCAGTCCTCGATCGCCGCGGGCGAGGACGCCAAGGCCGCTCTCAAGGCGGCCACCGAGGCGTTCACCATCGCCGTCAAGAAGCACCGCGAGGAGGAGGAAGCCCGCCGTAAGGCGGCCATCGCCGCCAAGCAGAAGGCGATGAACGACCCCGGCTACCGCGCCCGGAAGATGTACCGCTGCGGCCAGGCCATCGTCCCCTGTGATCCGCAGGAATTCGCCCGCTGGTGCCAGCACAACGAAATCGGCTGCGACATCCTCTCCATGGGCGACGAATTCGGCGACGCCATGGAACAGCTCTGGGGAGTCACGTCCGAACTCACCGGCCTCACCGAACTCGAAGCCTGCCTCGACAACAAGGACTTCGAGCACTGCTCAAGCCTCGCCGCGGACGTCCTCATTGGCGCCAAGCTGAAGGCACTGGAGAAGGCCTACGACGGCCTCAAGCTGCTGAAGCGCGGCTGCAGGGTGGTCAGCAAGGCCAGCAGGGCCGGCAACGTCAGCAGGTCGAGTTTCACATCGTCCTTCTCGTTCGCACGGTCGAGCAGTGATGACTACGAGTGCCTTGAAGGCCTGACCGACCACAAGGTCTACGACCCCGACACGGGGAATATCATCACCGACATCGATCTGTTCGAAAAGGGTGTGATGTGGGAGCTGAGGACCGCGATCTACGGTGAGTCCGACTGGCTCAAGAAGCACGTGGACACGAAGCTCGCCAACTACCTCAAGTGCCGGAAGCTTCTTCCTGGGTATGAGAATGCTCCCATTGGCTTCAGGTTCACCAAGTCCGGCATGGACAGCCGCTTCCGGGCCGCGCTGGAGCAGCGCTTCGCGCAGCTCAGGCAGGACCACCCCGATCTGGACCTAAGACTGGAGATCGCAGATTGAGTTACCCCTTCGAACTCGACGGCGAGACGCTCTGGGACGCCGGCTACCACAGTGGCCGGCTCTACGCCTCCCTGGCCCATGGCGCGGCCGAGTTCCTGGAGTTGCCGTCGGGACTGACCCCGAACGATCAGGGTGGATGTGACGTGGACCCGGAGCAGTTCCGGGTCTTCGTCGAGGGCCTGCACGAGCTGTACGCCTCGACCCGGAACGAGGTGCTGCACGGGCTGGCCCACGGTCTGCTGGCCACCTCGCTCGTCCTGCTGGAGCGCGCGGGCGGGACCGTCGCCCTGACACCTCCGCACGTGGCAACCCTCCTCGAAGAGAAGGCCTTGCTGGCGCATTCCATGGCGGTGTAGGGACCGACCCGGAAAGTGCGGGCTCGCCGGACTCCGGTCCAGCGAGCCCGCACAGGGCGGAACTCCGCGTGGAAGATGTGAAGTATGAGGATGCCAAGTGCAGGGCCAGTGGGACGGGTTCGACGTCAACACCCTCGAATTCAGGAGCCGCGTGGCTGACAAGCAGCTCATCGAACATCTCCGGGCCAGGCCGGGGATCTACGGTCTGAACGGTACGTACCACCCCACCGCCATGCTCCTTCTCGGATTCGACTTGGCTCGGGACGGTGGCCTGCTGCGGGGTTTCAGGGAGTGGCTGGTCGTGCGCAAGGGCGAACCCTCCAGCGCCGTGTGGTATGCGCTCGTGTTCCAGGAGTCGTTGCCCGGTGTCAGTCTCCGGAACTGGGGACGTCTGGAACCGGAGCAGGACCAGCGGGCTGTGGATCACCTCTTCTCGCTCGTCCTGGAATTCCTGGACGTACGCGACGACAGTGATTCGCTGGCCCGCATGTACGCGAAGTACCAGTCTCTGCAGATCGGACGGTAACGCGGACCGAGCGTGGCCACACCAGCTGGAAGGGCGTCGTCGGAAAGGAGGAACTCTGGCAACGACAGGAAGTACTTCGAAGGGGTTGGCGCTCGGCCGGGGCTCTACGGGCTCGACGGCTCGTACAAGAGCGCGGTGATGTTCCTCATCGGATTCGATGAGGCCCGCTTGGGCGGGCTGCTGCGCGGATTCACCGAGTGGCTGGTCGTGCGCAGGGGTGAATGCTCCGGCTTCGGGTGGCAGGCGCTCGTCCTCGACGAAGCGCTGCCCGGTATCGGTTCCTGGGGCTGGAACAAGCTCGATGGTTCGACCTCGGAACAGGAGCGTGAGGCGGTAGACCGCCTGCTCTCTCTGCTGCTCGATTTTCTGGCAGTGCGGGACGACGTGCCGGCGCTGGCGCGCATGTATGCGCAGTATCACTCCCTCCATGCGGGAGTCGGTGACTCCGGAGAAGAGTAGGGCCGACACGCTCCCCCTGATGTGAATCGGCCCCAGGCGAAGTCTGTCCGCCTGGGGCCGCTTTGCCTGTCGTCGTCGCGGCCGGTGCCTCACCGTCACCTGCGCGCGATGAAGAAGCGTGCATCAACTCACCGGTCGGCACTTCGGATTCATCCTCGGACATGCACGGCCTGCCTGTGACCCCCGCCACAGTTTGGTTGGTGTGGTGGTGGGTTATCCTTCGTCGGCACTCAGTTTGATGACCAGTCAGCTGTGCGGGGGGAAGCGAAGTCCAGGGGGATACTGGGACTTCGGGGCTTTGGCGTCGCCGCGCGCACTGTCCCGAAAGGAATTCCCGGGTGATATCTCGTGTTCGCCGGCGTCTGATCGCCGGCCTCATCGGCACGTTCACCGCTCTCGCGGGGGTGACCACCCTCGCCTTCGCCTCGACCCCCGCCTCCCCGGCCACCGCCGGCACCGCCGGCGACACACCGCCCTTCGCGGTCGAGGACTTCACCTACCCCAACGCCGCGAAGATCCTCGCCGACAAGGGCATCCTCCTGAAGAAGGGCGACGGACACATCGTCCTCGCCGAATGCGGCCAGAGCGCCAACCAGATCCAGGTCATGACCGTCAAGGACCCCGCCGCCGGACGCGACGAGATGTACTGCTTCCAGGCCAACTCCACCAGCGGCTACCTCACCCTCGAACTCCCCCGCGTCTTCGCCATCGGCACCGGCGACCACCCCGTCAAAGCCGACCTCACCGCCAACGGCCAGACCACCACCGTCACCATCCCCGAAGACGGCTTCGAATCCGTCGGCGAAGGCACCGTCGGCGGACCCCAGTCCGTCCTCGTCGAACTCCGCGTCACCGGCTGACGCCCGATCCATACGCGGGCACCACACGAAGGATCCGACCATGCCGGCCACGGACGAAATCCGGGCGCTCCTGAGGGAGTACGACGATCCGGACCACCTGGAACGCCCACCCCACTTCGACCTGGTCACGGCGGGCAACCGTTTCGCCGGGCTCGTGCGCGCCCTTGAGGAGCGCTTCGGGCCGGCCTGCTCCGGCGGCCTCACCCAGGACACCAGTCACTACGGCGGAATCACGGTTCCCGCGGAGGCGACCGGTCTCGAGCGGCCGCTGTGGGTCCTGCTGAGCAACTTCGGCGGCTTCGTCACGGCCGGGACGGGCGGGACGGGCATGCCCGGATCCGAACAGGGCCTCACCGAGGAGTTCCTGACCTGGCTCGACGGCGTCTGCACCGCGTCGGGCTGCGTCCTCGTCCCCGTCGAGCTCCTCCTGGAGCCGTACGACGGCCGCTCCGTCCTCGAGCAGATGTCCGCCGAGCCGCTCCTGGAGGCCCTGGCGGCCGAACACGGCTGGGACGACGGCGACGACGAGGACCTGCCCCCGGTCTGGTTCGACCGCTACTTCCAGTACATGTGAGACCCCGCCGGCCGGCCCTGTCGCCGGTCGTGCCGGCGACACCGGCCTCCTCGACATCTCCACGAACGAACCGACGTCCGGCCGCTGCCGGACGTCACACCCCGAACTCAGGACACGAACACATGCCGTACTCCAGACCCCTGCGCTTCACCGCGCTGGCCACCGCTCTGACCGCGGTCCCCCTCGCTCTGAGCGCCGTACCCGCTTCCGCCGTCACCGGCGGCACCGTCCCCACCGGCAGTGCCTTCGCCTTCACGGCGCGCCTCGACATCGGCGACACGGCCCGGGGCTGCTCCGCCGTGCTGGTCGACGCCGAGTGGCTGCTCACCGCGGCCAGTTGTTTCGCCGACGACCCGGTCGCGGGCCTCGCCGTGTCCGCCGGTGCCCCGAAGCAGAAGACCACCGCCGTCATCGGCCGCACCGACCTGACCGGCACCCAGGGTGCCGAGCGCCGCGTCGTGGAGCTGGTCCCGCGCACCGACCGCGATGTGGTCCTGGCCCGCCTCAACCGCCCGGTCACCAACGTCACGCCCGTCGCCCTGGCCACCACAGCTCCGTCCGCGGGCGAGGAGCTGACGTTCGCGGGCTACGGCCGAACCAAGGACGAGTGGGCGCCGCTGAAGCTGCACACCGGCACGTACACGGTGGACTCTGCGGCCGCCACCACGGCCGGCGTCACCGGCAAGAACGGCGCGGCCGCGTGCAGCGGCGACTCCGGCGGTCCCGTGGTCCGCGTGACGGGCGGTACGGCCACCCTGGCGGCCCTCACCAGCCAGTCCTGGCAGAGCGGTTGTTTCGGTGCGGAGGCGACCGAGACCCGTACCGGCGGCGTCGCCGCCCGTGTCGACGACCTGGCCTCCTGGGTGAACTCCAAGGCCGGTGCCACGCGCATCACCGACTTCAACGGTGACGGCATCGAGGACATCGCGATCTCCGATCCCAAGGCCGTCGTCGGCGCCGACGACGGGGCCGGTGTGGTCCGGATCGTGTACGGCGGCGGCAAGGGCACCGCCGAGATCAACCAGGACCTCGACTGGGTGCCGGGCGGCGCCGAGGAGGGCGACTGGTTCGGTGAGGCCCTCGCCACCGTCGACCACAACGAGGACGGCTACACCGACCTGGTCGTCGGCACCCCCTCCGAGGACCTCGGCACGGCGCCCGACGCGGGCATGGTCGACGTCTTCTACGGCGCCGCCGGCGGCATCGGCACGGGTGCCACGAAGGGCGTCCACTTCGAGCAGGGCACCGGCACGGGCGCCATGGCGGCCTCGGCCGGCGAGAACGGCGACCGTATGGGCCACGCCGTCGCCGCCGGGCGGACCGCCGCGGGCGAGCCGTACCTGGTGATCGGCGTTCCCGGCGAGACCCTCGGGTCCGTCGCCAAGGCGGGCAGCGCGTTCTACGTGCGCGGCGCCACCAACGTCGCCGTACACCAGGACAAGCCGGATGTCCCGGGCAACGCGGAGGCGAACGACCGCTTCGGCACCAGCGTCGCGGGCAATGCCCACCACATCGCCATCGGCAACCCCGACGAGGCGATCGGCACCCTGGCGGACTCCGGTGGCGTGGCGGTCTTCAAGCACGGTGGCGCGGACGGCGTTCCCACCCCGCTGTTCGGTCTCGACCAGGACCTCGACACCGTCTCCGGCGCCGCCGAGGCGGGCGACGAGTTCGGCGCCTCGCTGTCCCTGGTCGAGTACCGTCCGTCGGGCGCCGCGACCGCCACGGACTCGTTCCTCGCCGTCGGCTCGCCCGGTGAGGCCCTGGACGTGGACGGCGCCGAGAAGACCGACGCGGGCCGCGTCGTCACCTTCCGCATCACCGCCGCGGGCGCCTTCAGCGAGGTCGACGCGCTCTGGCAGGGAACCGCGGACGACACCCTGTCCGGCACCGCCGAGACCGGCGACCGCTTCGGCGAGAAGGTCACCGCAGTCAACACCGCACCGCGGGCGACGAGCACCGTCTCGACGCTGCGGGTCGCGGTCGGCATCCCCGGCGAGACCGTCGGCACGGCGGCGGGCGCGGGAGCGGTCCAGACGTTCCCGCTCCTCGGCACGGCGGGCGACTCCGACGTCTGGATCGAGGCGGGCAACCCCGCGGGCCTGCCCGGCACCCCCGGCGCCGGCCAGCACGTCGGCAGGAGCCTCACCTTCACCGGCACGAACCTGTACGTCGGCATGCCGTACGGCCCCGCCCTCGGCGCGGTCCACGTCCTGCCCTGGCCGAACGTGAGCGGCGGCACGAAGGCAGCCGTGACCACCCACAAGCCCGGTGCGGGCGGTCTCCCGCCGACCGGCGGCCGCTTCGGCTACGCGGCCAAGTAGGCGCCTGCGGCGTGTAGTCGACACGAGGAAGCCCCCGAAGACCCGGCAAGGGTCTTCGGGGGCTTCCGTCCGTCCCGCCCCGGGGAAGGCGGTCCGCGGGGCTCCGGTCTGAGCCATGACGACCCGGCGGCGCCTGCCGTCGGGCACCGACCCGCGTTCCTGACGAGGCTTTGAGCCGGCCCACCGGACACTCGGTCCGCCGATGCATCCCCATCCCGTCGCCGGGGCCGGGGCGCACTGTTCGTGATCACTCCAACTCGCCTCGTGTAGCGGCGGATTGAAACCCACTCAAGGCAAACCCCAACGCGGATCTCGATTGGGTCACGAAATTCCTGAACAGGACTGGACCACATGCGGTTGACGCGTGTAACTGACTTACAGCGTAAGTCTTTTGATGGTTCATCAATTTCGTACGGCCAGTGACGGGACTCCCGGCCCTCTTTGCCCATGAATGTTCCCGTTTTGCGTCTGGCAAGATCCGCGCACCGTTCCCTGACCAAGGAAGAGGTGCGAACGAATTGCCCGGACGTCGAAGACTCGAGAAGCCCCAGCGCCACAGATCCCGCCGGCTCATATTCGGCACGGCCGCCGTCGCCGTGATGGCGGTCATCGGGGGAGTGGCCTACGAGTCGCTGCAGGGCGCGAACGCGGAACGACCGCTTCCGCTCGCCCAGGGGGAGAACGGCGCCGACGCGGCCGTGGCCACGGAACCGGCCAAGGAGCCGGCCCGGGAGAAGGAACCCGAGCCCATCGAGGACGTTCCCCGGAGCGACCCGGAGCGGGGTCTGGTCTACGAAGGGCTGAAGCCCGCGCCCGAGGGGGATCCGTGCGCGGGGGTGTACCGCACGACGAGCGGTCACTGCACCCACGGCCCCGACGCCCCTCCGAAGGGCGTCGACATCAAGAAGGACACCCCGCCCGCGGTGAGGACGGCCGCCCCCGCCCAGGACCCGACACGGACCGGCGGCGCCAGGCCCTCCGGCGGCGAGCTGCCGCGTACCTCCACCCCCGCGCTGGACGCGTCCGCCCGCAAGGCCGGCGGCCCGCCCGCCGCCGGGGGTTCCGGGACCACGGCCGGCGCGGCGAACGGGCCCGCCGGGCAGGCCGTGCAGTGCGAGGGTGACGGCAGCAGCGGCAACCGGGTCCAGGTCGTGTACGTCCACGCCCCCGGGAACGACCGGTACGCGCAGTACTTCGCGTCGTTCCGCAAGTGGGCCGCCGACGCCGACCTCATCTACTCGGAGAGCGCCAAGGACACCGGTGGCGTCCGGCACATCCGGTACGTGACGGCCGCCGACTGCACCCCGACCGTGCTCAACATCGAGCTCCCGGCCTCCGCGCTCGCCGAGTTCAGCGCCACCAACAGGGCGCTCGCCGCGAAGGGCCTCGACCGCCGTGACCGCAAGTACATGATCTTCGCGGACGCGCAGGTCTACTGCGGCATCGGCACCTTCGCCGGGGACGAGCGTCCCGGCCAGAACAACCTCAGCAACTTCGGCCCCTCCTACGGCCGTACCGACACCGGCTGCTGGGGCGGCCACACGGCCGCGCACGAACTCGGCCACAACCTGGGCGCCGTGAACAACAGCGCCCCCAACACCTCCCGCGGCGCGCACTGCACCGACGAGTGGGACGTCATGTGCTACTCGGACAGCCCGTACTACCCGAAGATGCGCAGCATCTGCCAGGACGGGAAGTACGAGAACCGGCTGGACTGCAACCACGACGACTACTTCCACACCAACCCCCGGCCGGGCAGCTATCTGGCCACGCACTGGAACATCGCGGACAGCCAGTTCCTGATGCGCGCCGCCACCGGCACCACCCCGAACCCGGGCCCGACCACCCCCACGCCCCGGCCGACACCGACCCCGGCTCCCACGAACGGCTCCGGCACCGGACCGGCCGTCACCGTCGGACAGATCGCGCCCGACTCCGCCGTCGCGAGCTGGCCGGCGGTGAACGGGGCGGCCTGGTACCAGATCTTCCTCGGCGACCAGCCGCTCGGCTGGGTGCAGACGACCAGCGCCCGGCTCTACAACCTGAGGCCCGGCACCGACTACACCGTGTCCGTGTCGGTGCGGGACGCCTCCGGCCGGGACAGCGGGCGCGGCAGGGCGACCGCGTTCCGCACCACCACCGGCGGCGGTGGCGGGGGGACGACCCCGACGCCCGGCACGCGCCGGCTGCTCACCAACGGCGCCACCGGAACGGCCGCCGAGATCTGGGGCGGGCACAGCGCGGACAACACGGTCCTCGTCGGTTCGCAGCGCACCGGGTACGCCCAGCAGCAGTGGTACTTCGACACCGCCGGCGCCGGCCACAGCCGCATCCGGTCCGCCGTCTCGGGCAAGTGCCTCCAGGCCGGCGGCACTCCCGGCCCGGGGATGTGGGTCGCGCAGCAGCCCTGCCGGGACATCGCGGCCCAGCGGTGGCGGATCACGGGCAGCGGCGGCGGGGTGACCGTCTCCGCCGGCGACAGCGGCTACGTCCTCGGTGTCAGCAACCGCCCGTACTACGGGTCGTGGCTGATCGAGCTCCAGCACGCCACCGGTGCGCCGGCGCAGGTGTGGACGGTCCAGAAGGCGTCCTGAGCCTTCCCGGCCGTCCCGCACGACCGAGTTGCGGCCGGTGGGCACGTGTGCCCGCCGGCCGCCCTCGTCCCGCCCCGCCGCCCGCACCCTGGAGCCCATCGCCATGCACCGAACCGTTCGTGCCGTCATCGCCGCCGCCCTGGCCGGACCCGCCTTCGCCCTGACCGCCGCCACCGACGCCCGGGCCCATGGGGACACGCTGAAGGTGGAGATCACCGGACACGACTTCGGCCGGGTGCGGACGACCGTCGTCTGGGAGAACGACAACGACCCCGTCGACGGTCGGGTGGCCGCGACCGTGAACGCGGTCGCCGCCGACGGGCGGACCGCCGGCCCCTGGAGGCTGGTCCGCGACCCCGCCACGAGGACCGGCTGGAACACCGCCGAGGCACTGCCGCCCGGCCGCTGGAGGATCACCGTGGAGGCCGGACATCCCGGGCTCGGCCGTGACGAGGAGGAGGTCACCGTCTCCCCGGGGACCCCGGCGTCGCCGTCCACCCCGCCGGCCGGCGCCGGGCCCGGCGTCTCCGCCGCACCCGGCGCCGTCGAGCCCACCACGGCTGCCACGAGCCCGGCACCCTCCAGGGCCGCCGCCACAAGTGCCGGGCCGTCCGCGAGCGCCCGGCCGTCCGCGTCCGGCCCGCCCGCGGCCCCGCTGGTGGCCGGCGGGCTGCTGCTGGCCGGTGCCGCCGGGACGGTCGTCGCCCTGCGTGCGCGACGCGCGCGCACGCTAGGACGTCGGTGACGGTGTCCGTGACGGGGGCGGGCTGCTCTTCTCGGACTGGGGCGCGGTCGGCAGGTCGAACACGTTGCGCGGTGTCACCACCTCGGTGACGGCGCGCCCGAGCATCGTGCTCAGCGACTGGCCGCGGTGGTCGGTGTCGGAGTTGACCAGGATCACGAGTGTGGCCCGCTGGGACGGCAGTTGCAGGGCGAGCGTCTCGTAGCCGGGGAGCTCCCCGTTGTGACCGATCCAGCCACCCACCCGCATGATGCCCAGTCCGTACTGGACTTGAGGGATCGTCGTCGGCCCGAACCGCAGACGTTCCTTCTGCGTGCCGGGGTCGAGCAGCCGGCCGTCGGCCAGGGCCGGCAACCAGGTGTGCAGGTCGTCGAGGTCGGAGATCACGGCGCCGGCCGCCCAGGCCCAGGACGGGTTCCAGTGGGTGGCGTCGACCGTGCCGCCGGACGGAGTGGCCGTGGTGGCGCCGGACTTCGTGTAGTCGGTGTAGCCGTGGGCGTAGGGCTCTGGCATCGCGTCGTCCGTCGGGAACGAGGTCCGGTCGAGCCGCAGTGGCGCGAAGACGCGCTGCCGGAGGTAGTCCTCCAGCTGCTGTCCGGTGACCTCCTGGATCACCAGCCCGAGCAGCACCGTGTTCGTGTTGCTGTACTCCCACTTGGTGCCGGGCGGGAAGTTCGGCGGGTGCGCGAACGCGTACGCGAGCAACTGCCGAGGTGTGAACGTCTGCTGGGGGTCGGCCTCGAGGGTCTTCTCCCACTTGTCGTCCTCGGTGTAGTTGAACAGGCCGCTGCGCATGTCGGCGAGCTGGCGCAGGGTGATCCGGTTGCCGCCGGGGACGCCCTCGACGTACTTGCCGACGGGATCGTCCAGCCCGACCCTGCCCTGGTCGACGAGTTGCAGCAGGCCCGTGACCGTGAAGGTCTTGGTGACGCTGCCGATCCGCATGTGCAGATCGGTCTTCATCGGTGTGCCGGAGGACTTGTCGGCCACGCCGAACGACTTCTCGTACGTGCCGCGGCCGGGGACCCGGACGCCGACGATCACACCCGGGATCCCGGCTCTCGCCATGGTGTCGGTGACGGCCTTGTCGAGGGCCTCCGTCACGGCGGGATCGAATTCCGGGCGCACGGTCTGCGCCTGTGCGCCGGAGAGGCCCGTGGCGACGAGCAGCAGGGCGGCGAGGATCGCCGACACGACTCTGAGACGGATCATCCGCAGCCACCTCTGATTTCTCGGCGAACGAGGTGAAACGGCCCCTTTGGTGAAGTGGTTGATACAGGGATCATCCATCATAAGATCGCCGCAACCGGAGGGCGACTCGGGCGGACCCGGCCGGACCCGGCCGGGCCGGGCCGGCCGTGTCCGGCGTGCGGTCCGGGTGGGAGGCGGGGGCGGGCGCAGGGGATGGACCCCGCCTCCCACGGCTGCGTGCGTCCCCGGCTGGAGGACGACCGGTCTGCGCGCCTCGCGGCTGTGGGGCTCACCGCGTGCGTCGCGCGCCTGCGCCGGCCGGTGGCCTCGCGCGTCAGCCGCCGACGCCCACCCGGAGTTCCTTGATCCCGTTCAGCCACGCGGCGCGCAGCCTGCGCGGGTCGCCGGCCAGGCGCAGGTCCGGCAGGGTGTCGGCGACGGCGTTGAAGATGAGGTCGATCTCCTGGATGGCCAGGGACTTGCCGAGGCAGAAGTGAGGGCCTCCGCCGCCGAAACCGAGGTGCGGGTTGGGGTCGCGGGTGATGTCGAACGTCCCCGGGTTCTCGAAGACCTCGGGGTCGTTGTTCGCGGAGGAGTAGAAGAGGCCCACCCGGTCGCCCTTCCTGATCTTCTGGCCGCCGAGTTCGGTGTCCTGGGTCGCCGTCCGCTGGAAGGAGACCACGGGCGTGGCCCAGCGGACGATCTCCTCGGCCGCGGTCGCCGGCCGCTCCCGCTTGTAGAGCTCCCACTGGCCGGGGTGGGTGAGGAAGGCGTGCATGCCGTGGCTGATCGCGTTGCGGGTCGTCTCGTTGCCCGCCACCGCGAGCAGCAGCACGAAGAAGCCGAACTCGTCGGAGGAGAGGTTGCCTTCGCCCTCGGCGGCGACGAGCTGGGTGACGATGTCCTTCGCCGGGCACTCCTTGCGCGCGGCCGCCAGGTTCATGGAGTAGCCGATCAGCTCCATGGCGGCCTCGGCGCCGATCTCCTCCGTGATCGCGTACTCCGGGTCGTCGTACGCCACCATCTTGTTCGACCAGTCGAAGATCCGCGCCCGGTCCTCCTGCGGTACGCCGATGAGTTCGGCGATGGCCTGCAGCGGGAGTTCGACGGCGATCCGGGTGACGAAGTCGAAGCTGCCGTCCGCGCTGCCCCCGGCGGCCTCCCTCGCCTCCTCGACGATCCGCCGGGCGCGGTCCCGCAGCGCCGACTCCAGTCCGCGTACGGCGCGCGGGGTGAAGCCGCGCTGGACTATCTGCCGGACCCGCGTGTGCTCGGGCGGGTCCATGTTGAGCATGATCAGCCGCTGCGCCTCGATCTGGTCGCGGCTGATGTGCTCGTTGAAGCGGATGACAGCGGTGTTCTCGCTGGACGAGTACAACTCGGGGCGGGTGGACACGTACTTGACGTCCGTGTGCCGGGTGACCACCCAGTAGCCCTCGTCGTCGAAGCCGGTGACGCCGCGTGGCTGCGGGCACCACCAGACGGGAGCCGTCTGCCGCAACCGGGCGAACTCGGGGAGGGGGACACGGCTCTGCAGCAGGTCGGGGTCGGTGGCGTCGAACCCTTCGGGGAGATGGGGGCACGGCATCGGCAACTCCAGGTCTCGCGGCTGGACAGCTGTGCGGCGGCTGCAAGGTTCTGACGACCCATCAGAATTGCCCGCAAGGTAGTAACGGGTTCTACAACTGGCAAGACTCGTGGCGGGAACTGTTGCGTGCAGGAGCCTTGCGTACCTGGGGTAACCCTCATAAGACTGCTAGAGAACTAGAACGCGTACTAGTTCTTCTTGCGGTTCTTGCGTGCGGGGTACCGGGACACCCCGCGCCGGTGCTGAGGAGAGGACGAGCTCATGGCCGCGGAACCCGTCATCGTCGAAGCCGTACGCACACCCATAGGCAAGCGCGGTGGCGCGCTCGCCAATCTGCATCCCGCCTATCTGCTGGGCGAGACCTACCGGGAACTGCTCGGCCGCACCGGCATCCACGCCGACTGCGTCGAGCAGATCGTCGGCGGCACCGTCACGCACGCCGGCGAGCAGTCCATGAACCCGGCGCGCAACGCCTGGCTCGCCATGGGGCTGCCCTACGAGACCGCCGCGACGACGGTCGACTGCCAGTGCGGCTCCTCGCAGCAGGCCGCCCACATGACCGCCAACATGATCGCCGCCGGGGTCATCGACGTCGGCATCAGCTGCGGCGTCGAGGCCATGTCGCGCGTACCGCTGGGCAGCGGCTCCAAGCACGGCCCGGGCAAGCCCTGGCCGGACGAGTGGAACGTCGACCTGCCCAACCAGTTCGAGGCCGCCGAGCGCATCGCGCGCCACCGCGGCCTCACCCGCGAGAACGTCGACTCCCTCGGTCTGATCTCCCAGGAGCGGGCGGCCGTCGCCTGGGCCGAGGAGCGCTTCAAGCGCGAGACGTTCGCCGTCCAGGTGCCCACGACCGAGGAGGAGCAGCACGCCGGACAGGGCATGTGGCGGCTCGTCGACCGGGACGAGGGCCTGCGGGACACCTCGATGGAGGCGCTGGGCGGGCTGAAGCCCGTGATGCCGACGGCGGTCCACACCGCCGGGAACTCCTCGCAGATCTCCGACGGCGCGGCCGCGATCATGTGGGCGTCCAAGCGCATGGCGCGGGCGCTGAAGCTGAAGCCACGCGCCCGGATCGTCGCACAGGCCCTCGTCGGGGCGGACCCGCACTTCCATCTCGACGGGCCGGTCGACGCGACACGGGCGGTGCTGGGGAAGGCGGGCATGTCGCTCAGGGACATCGACCTCGTGGAGATCAACGAGGCGTTCGCCTCGGTGGTGCTGAGCTGGGCGCAGGTCTTCGACCAGGACCTGGAGAAGGTCAACGTCAACGGCGGGGCCATCGCGCTGGGACACCCCGTGGGGGCGACGGGTGCGCGGCTGATCACGACCGCGCTGCACGAACTGGAGCGGACGGACAGGGAGTTCGCGCTGGTGACGATGTGCGCGGGTGGGGCGCTGGCCACGGGGACGATCCTGCAGCGGCTCTGAGCGCTCCGGGCGTCGTGGGCCGGCGGGACGGCCGGGTCCCACGGGGACGGCGAAGACCCCGGGCCGACGCGTGGTGCGTCGGCCCGGGGCCCGGGTCCGCTGTGCGCGGCAGTCCGTCGTCCGCCGTCCGGTCGGCTCAGTACCAGTGGTTGGCCTGCCAGAAGTTCCAGGCGCCGCACGGGCTGCCGTAGCGCTCGTTCATGTAGTCCAGACCCCACTTGATCTGGGTCTTCGGGTTGGTCTTCCAGTCGGCGCCGGCGGAGGACATCTTGCCGCCCGGCAGGGCCTGGACCAGGCCGTAGGCGCCGGAGGAGGCGTTGGTGGCCGTGTGGTCCCAGTTCGACTCGTGCGAGACGATCTTGTCGAAGCACTGGAACTGCGCGGCGGGCATCATCTGCTTCGCGATCTCCTGCGGCGTCGCGGCCGAGGCCGTCGACGTCGTCCCCATGACCGCGCCGGCCGCACCCAGAAGCACGGCGGTACCGGCGGCGAGGGACTTGCTGCGGGTGGAGATGCGGGTGATCAGCGAGCGGGACAAGGGCTTACCTAACGTTCGGGGACACCGGGTCGCGAGGGGCGGGCCGAGCGGGGCTCGTGTGCCGGGCTTCCAGGCCCTGCTGCACCTTGCGACGGGAACAGTTGTAGCCAGCCCCGGGGACCCCGTGCCGTGACCGGGCTCACGCCGTAGTTACGACGTAGAGGGGGCATCGAGGGCCGAAGGTCCCAAACCGGACATATGCGGTTTATGGGCAGGTGGGGAGTGGTGGGCCGGGAACCCGCGTCCTCGGACGACGGCTACGAAGGCCGATAGTTCCGGGACCAAAGTCCTGTGGGCCGCCTCACCCCTCCGGGGAGGTTTTGGCCGGGTCGAATGTGACCTGGGCCTCGAACGCGGCCCGCCGGGTCGCCCGGCGGAGCGCCTTCAGCAGCGTCGGGCCCACCGCGAGGGTCAGGACGACGGTGAGGACCGCCCGGCCCAGGTCCCAGCCGAGGGAGGTGGCGAGGACGTACGCGCCGAAGCGGACCAGGTTCTCGGCCACCGGCGCACCCTCCCGGAACGAGATGCCGGAGGCGAGGCCCGTCACGAGCGTCCAGCCGTAGAGGTTCATGACCGTGCCGTACGCGAACGCCGCGGCGAAACCGTACCCCGCGAGCATCAGCAGCTCCGCACGGCCCCTGAGCCGGTCCGCGCCCGGCAGCAGGCCCGCGCCCATCGTGAACCAGCCCATGGAGAGCATCTGGAACGGCATCCACGGGCCGACCCCGCCCGTGAGCAGCGCGGACGCGAACATCGTCACCGAGCCGAGGACGAAGCCGAAGCCCGGCCCCAGGACCCGGCCGCTCAGCACCATCAGGAAGAACATCGGCTCCAGCCCCGCCGTGCCCGCGCCGAGCGGCCGCAGCGCCGCACCGACCGCGGCGAGCACCCCGAGCATGGCGACGGCCTTCGCGTCCATGCCGCCGTCGGCGATGGTGGCGACCACCACACCGACGAGGAGGGGGAGCAGGGCGGCGAACAGCCAGGGAGCGTCCTGGGCGTGGCCGGCGACGGCGGCGTCCCCGTCGGCGAGCAGCGGCCAGCCGAAGGCGACGACCCCGATCGCGCTGATGAGGGCGAGGGCGGTGACGGCGCGGGGGCCGAGGCGGACGGGCCGGGCGCTCCGGGACGCGATCGTGAGCCGGCCGGGGTGCGCGTGTGAGTCGTGGTGGTCGGTTCGGCCGGGGTGTTCGCGCGGGTCGTGGCGGCCGGGTGCGTCGCCGGTGTTCACAGGGCGGCCTCCACCTGGGCGACGGTGAGCCACGGCTGGGGGGCGAGGATCTTGGCGACCTGGGGGGCGAAGGCGGGGGACGAGACGACCACGTCGGCCGTCGGGCCGTCCGCCACGACCTCGCCGCCCGCGAGGATCACCACACGGTCCGCGATCTCGGCGGCGAGCTCCACGTCGTGGGTGGCCATCACGATGCCGTGGCCCTCGGCCGTGAGACCGCGCAGCACGGTGACGAGCCGCGACTTCGCCGCGTAGTCGAGACCGCGGGTCGGCTCGTCGAGCAGGAGCAGCGGAGGGCGGGCGGCCAGCACGATCGCGAGGGCGAGCGCCAGCCGCTGCCCTTCGGACAGATCGCGCGGATGGGTGTCGTCCGCCACTCCCGGGAGCAGCGTGGAGACCAGGTCCCGGCAGGTTCCCGGCACGGCCCCGGCGTCCGCGTCCGCGGCGGCGCACTCGGCCCCGACCGTGTCGGCGTACAGCAGGTCCCGGGGTTCCTGGGGGACGAGCGCGACCCGTCGTACCAGCTGGGCCGGCGGGGTGCGGTGCGGCGTGCGCCCACCGACCCGGACCGTCCCCGACGCCGGTTCGACCATGCCGACGAGGCTGCCCAGCAGCGTCGACTTCCCGGCGCCGTTACGGCCCATGAGCGCGACGGTCTCCCCGGGCGCGACCACCAGATCGACCCGCCGCAGCGCCTCGACCCGTCCGCGCCGCACCCCGAGGCGCGTGACCTCCGCGAGCACGGCCGGGTCATGGGCCTCCGCGGCGGGCTCCCCGCCCCGCGCCGACCGCCGTCGCCCGGCCCACGGGAAGAGGGCGCCCAGCCCTCGGCGTCCCCCGGCGGCCCGGCGAACGCGACCGGCGCCGGCAGCGTCACGCGCCGATTCCGCCGCGCCGGGAGCCCGCTCGGCGGGGCCCCCGGCGGCCGCGCGGGCTCCTGTGGTGCCCGGCCCCGCGGCTGGGGGTGCCTGCGGTGCCGAGGTGCCGCTCGGTTCGGGGGCGGCCCCGGCCGCGTCCGCGCCGGCCGGCGCGGACGTCCGGGTCGTCGGCGGGTGACCGGGCCCGCCCGCCGAACCGCCCGGCGGGCGCGAGCCGGGCGCGCTCGCGCCCGCCAGTCGTTCGCGCAGTGCGCCCGCGCGGCGGCGGGCGTCGCGGACGGAGAGGGGGAGGGGGGACCAGCCCGCGAGACGGCCGAGGGTGACGACCGGGGGGCGGACGGGCGAGAACGACATGACGTCGGCCGGGGCGCCGGCCACCGGGGGCTCGCCGGGCGCGGGCATCAGGACGACCCGGTCCGCGTACTGCACCACCCGCTCCAGCCGGTGCTCGGCCATCAGGACCGTCGTCCCCAGGTCGTGGACGAGCCGCTGCAGCACCGCCAGCACCTCCTCCGCCGCGGCCGGGTCGAGCGCAGACGTCGGCTCGTCGAGGACCAGCACCTTCGGGTGCGGGGTCAGCACGGACCCGATCGCGACCCGCTGCCGCTGCCCGCCCGAGAGGGTCGAGAGGGGACGGTCGCGCAGCTCCGCCAGCCCCAGCAGGTCCAGCGTCTCCTCGACCCGGCGGCGCATCACGTCGGGCGCCAGCCCCAGCGACTCCATGCCGTACGCCAGCTCGTCCTCGACGGTGTCGGTGACGAAGTGCGCGAGCGGATCCTGACCCACCGTGCCGACGACGTCGGCGAGTTCGCGCGGCCTGTGGGTGCGGGTGTCGCGCCCGTCGACCGTCACCCGGCCGCGCAGCGTGCCGCCCGTGAAGTGCGGCACCAGCCCGGAGACCGCCCCCAGCAGTGTCGACTTGCCGACTCCCGAGGGCCCGACCAGCAGGACGAGCTCGCCCTCAGGGACGGTGAGGTCCACCCCGGAGACCGTCGGCGGCCCCCCGGCGTCGCCGTACGTCACCGAGACGTTCTCGAAGCGGATCATGACGAGGGCTCCTTCGGCGGCACGGGGGCGACGAACGCGGGCAGCAGGCCCACCAGGACGGCCGCGGCGGGCCACAGCGGCAGGGCCGGCGCGGTCAGGGGTACGACACCGGGATGCAGCGCGGCGGGCTCGTACGCACCCGCGCGGATCATCAGCGCCGCCACGACGACGCCGGAACCCGCCACCAGCCAGGCCCGCGGACCCCACCGGTCCGGGCGGTAGCGGGTGCGGACCTGGCGCCGGCCACCGAGCCACAGCCCGCCGAGCGCCGCCGTGAACCCGCCCAGCAGCACGGGGAGTCCGTACCCCGCGCCCTCCGCGGCGAGCAGCCCGTACGAACCGGCGCACACACCGAGCAGCCCGCCGAGGGTGAGCGCGGTGGTGGTGTGCCGCACGGCGGGCGGCACCCGCGCGGTACGGCCGTAGCCGCGCGCGTCCATGGACGCGGCGACCGCGACCGACCGCTCCAGCGCCCCCTCCAGGACCGGCAACCCGATCTGCAGGACGGCCTTCACCCCGCCGGTCGGCCGCCCCCGCAGCCTCCGCGCGGTACGGAGCCGGAACACGTCGGCGACCATGTTCGGTGCGAACGTCATGGCGACGACGACCGCGACCCCCGCCTCGTACAGCGCACCCGGTAGCGACTTCAGCAGCCGGGCCGGGTTCGCGAGCGCGTTCGCCGCGCCGAGGCAGATCAGCAGGGTCGCCAGCTTCGCCCCGTCGTACAGCGCGAACACCACCTGCTCCGCCGTCACCCGGCCGCCGATCCTGACGCCCTGCGCCCAGTCCGGCAGGGGCACCTCGGGCAGCGTGACCAGGACGTGGGTGCCCGGGACGGGTGAACCGAGGGCGACGGAGAACACCAGCCGGACGGCGATCACGGCGAGGCCCAGCTTGACGAAGGCGCCGTACGAACGGGCCCAGGGCGCGTCGGTGCGCCGGGCCGCCACGACGTACCCGGCGACGCCCACCAGCATCCCGAGGAGGAGGGGGTTGGTCGTCCGTGAGGCGGCGGTGGCGAGGCCGAGCGCCCAGACCCACCAGGCGCCGGCGTGCAGCGCGTTGCTCCGGGCGGCGCGCGGAGCGCGCAGGGCCCCGCCGAGCGGCCGGCGCTGCCGCGGGGCACGGCCGAACCCACGGCGCCCGCTCTCACCGAGCCGGCCCTCCCCGGGCCGGCCCGCACCGCGTTCGGTCTCCCCGGGACGGCCCGCACCGATTTCGCGCGCACCGCGTTCGCCTTCCGCGCGTCCGTTCCCACCGCGTTCGCGCACGGCACCGCTCCCGTCGCTCCGCCCGCTTCCGGGGCCCGGGTGCGTGCCCGGCTCCGGGCCGGCCGGCCGGGGGCGCGGGACGCCGCCGAGCAGCCGGAGTCCGGCCGGCTGCTCGGGACCGTCCGGCGGCGCGGGCACAGGCGGACCGGTCATCCGCGGCGACGCGACTGCCGGAAAGCCGCCCCGCCCAGCGCGAGGACGGCGGCGATACCGGCGAAGAGCCCGAGAGAGGGGCCCTCGTCGCCCGCCCGCCCGGCCGTCCCGGCGGTCTTCCCGGCCGACGGCGAGGACGCGCCGGGCTCGTCGGGCGCCGGGTCCCCGGCCGAGACCTGCTCGCCGCAGCCCGTCCTCGGATATCCGGAGATCGCGCACAGCAGCGCGTCCGCGTTGTAGCGGAGGGGCTTGGCCACCGCCGCCAGGGCCTCCGCGCTGGTCGCGTCCGAGGGGACCACGGCACAGCCGGACGCCGGCGTGGACGGGGGCCGTTCACCGGACGGGGCGTCCGCCCCGGTGCCGAAGTCGACCACGACGCCGACCCGCTTGGTGCCGGGCTTCGCGGGCGTGTCCGCGCACAGCTCCGAGAAGGAGGGAGCGGTACGCGGCTTCGCCGAGTCCTGCGAGTCGGAACTGACGGAGAAGCGGTATCCGTCCACCGTGCCGTCGGCGGGCCTCGCCGTCGCCGGCCCCTGGGTGGCGTAGGCCCAGGCCGCGCCGCCGGACTGCCAGAACGACCAGTACCGGTAACCGGCCGCGTGGGCCTGTCCCGCCGTGCCCGGCACCGTCAGCACGGCGCCGAGCACGAGGAGGAGCGCGGTCAGCCGCCTGCGTATCACTGCTGCTTGTTCTTCCTGCGGCCGCTGATCAGGATGCCGATGCCGGCTCCGGCGGCGAGACCGGCCCCGACGATCCACCAGATGCCGGCGCTGTCGCCGCCCTTGTGCTCCTCGCCGGCCTCGCCCTGCGCCCTCGGGGCGGGCGGCGCGGTGGTGGAGACCGGCGCGGGACCGGTCGCGTTCAGCTGCCGGACGAGGTCGGCGCCGCCGAAGTCCCGCGGGTCGTCGCCGTGGGCGTGCGCGGCGAGGATCAGCTGCGCGTACGCGGCCGGGCCGCCGTCCTTCGCCCAGGCGGCGGAGTTCTTCTCCAGCCACTGGACCGACTTGTCCGCCTTGTCGCCGTGCCCGGCGGCGGAGAGCGCGAGGACCGCGTCCGCGGTGTTGCCGAAGTCGGGCAGCGGCGCCGGGTCGGTGGCGCCGGGCATCGGCGGCGAGTCCAGGTGGCCGGTCTTCGCCAGCGTCCTGGCCAGGTACGCGGCGCCGTTGCGGGCCGACTGCTCGGGGGTGGCCTTCGCCGGGGAGTCGCAGGCGGCGGGGGAACCGTCCGGCTCCGGGCCGGAGACGACCAGTCCGCGGCCCAGCCCGGCGAGCACGGCGGCCGCGGTGGCGTCGCCGTTGGCGAGCAGCTTGCCGGTCTTGTCGGGCTGGTAGGCGAACGCGCCGCCGCCGGTCTTGTCCGCGCACGGCACGGCGAACGTGACCAGCGCGTCGAACGGGCTCCTGCCGCTCTTCGACTTCACCTCGCCGGGCCGCGCCTTCGCCGCGGCGAAGGCGCCGATCACGACGGACGTGGAGTTCGCGTCGGAGGGCATGCCGGGGTTGTAGCTCCAGCCGCCGTCCTCGTTCTGCACCGACTTCAGCCACTCGAGGCCCTTGTCCACGGCGTCCCCGTGGCCGCCGAGGGCACGCAGGGCCTGCACCGCGGCGGCGGTGGCGTTGGTGTCCAGCATCGTCTTCGCGTCGCACGGCCGGGACGCGTCGGCACGGTAGGAGGCGAAGCCGCCGTTGTCGCACTGCTGCCCGGTGAGCCAGTCGACGGCCTGCTCGGCGGGCACGGTCTTGACGACGTCCTGGGCGAGCAGCGCCAGCGACTGCCGCCACACACCGTCGTAGGTCGGGTCCTTCGTGCCGTACAGCCCGGCCGGGAGCGCGGCCGAGGGGGAGGGCGTGGGGGCGGCCGTCGCCGCGGGGGCAGCGGCCGCGCAGAGCACGGCGGAAGCGGCGGCGAGCGCTGCTGCGCTGCGGCGAACGGACATGGCGGGCTGGGCCTCTCCTGCGGGGAGCCGGGCACAGGCACGCTGAGGTACCAGGCTCCGGCCCCGTATTCCTCGACGGTGCCTGCCAGCGGGCCGGTCCCGATGGCACGAGCCGGTCACGGCCGGTACGGGGCATTCCGACTCACCGCCTGCGACGGCGGCTCACGGCTGCGGGTCAGCGCCGGATTCGCACCGGCTTCCCCCCGTACGGGTGTGATGACGACTCGCACACTCTACCGGCCCGTAATCCCCGTCCCTCGGGACGGGCGGCCGGGTGCGGCATGAGCCCCGGCGGCCGTGCCCACCGTGCCTCGCGGTGGATCTTGGCGGGACCCGGCGGTACCGGGGTGGCGCTCCGGCTCGGGCGTGGCTCGGTTCAGCCCGGCGGCTTCCGCGACGGGTCCGGTCCGTGCGGATCCCGGCGGGTCCGTCATCCCCGGCGTGAGAGTCCGGTTCACCTGGGCCCCGGTGCGGTCCGGGCCCGCCGTCGCCCGCACCCCGCCGGCTCAGCCCACCGCGACGTACGCCACCGGGTCGCTGCCCGGCACCGCCTCCACGCGGCCCAGCTTCACCAGGCGCCGCAGATGGGCCTCGGCCTCCGAGACGGCGATGGTGCGGGAGCCGTAGGGGATCTCGTCCCACGGCCGGTTCCACTCCATGCGCTCGGCCAGCCGCCAGGGGGTGAGCGGTGCGGCGAGGAGGGACAGCAGCCCGGTCAGCCGCTCCTCGTGGTGGGCGAGGAGCTCCCGGACCCGGGCCGTGGCGTCGGTGAAGGGGTGCTGGTGCGCCGGGAGCACCTCGGCGGCGCCGAGACGGCCCACGCGTTCCAGGGAGTCCAGGTAGTCGCCGAGGGGGTCGGTGACCGTGGAGTCGTCGGGATCCTCGTACAGGCCGATGTGGGGGCTGATGCCGGGGAGCAGATGGTCGCCGGAGAACAGGCGGCCCCGGCCGGGGAGGTTCGCCGGATGGTCCTCCTCCAGGTGCAGGCACACATGGCCGGGCGTGTGGCCGGGAGTCCAGACGGCCCGCAGTCGCCGCCCGGCGAGGTCCAGCAGCTCGCCGGGTGCGATCTCGCGGTCGGGGAGGGCCGCCCGCAGCCCGGGAAGGGTCCGCGCCCGGCCGCTCTCGCGGGCCGCGAGCAGCGGGGCGAGGTGCTCCTCCGGTGCGCCGACGGCGGCGAGCTTCCCGGCCAGGTAGTCGAGCCAGGCCCCGGGCCGGGCCTCCCGCGTGCGGCGGACGACGGCGATGTCCGCCGCGTGCATCGCGATCCACGCGCCGGACGCCTCGCGGACCCTGCCGGACAGCCCGTGGTGGTCGGGGTGGTGGTGGGTGACGAGTACGCCGTGGACGTCGGCCGGCGCGAGGCCGAGCTCGGCGAGGCCGTCCGAGAGCTCCGTCCAGGACGCGGGGTCGTCCCATCCGGTGTCGACGAGGACGGGCCCGCGGCCGGTGTCGAGGACGTGGACCAGGGTGTGGCCCAGGGGGTTGTCCGGGATGGGGACCTTGAGGGACCACACACCGCCGCCGTGCTCCGTCACCCGCGTCATCGGCTCCCCATCCTCGCGGCCGGGCCCAGGAACGAGAACCCGTTCCAATGGTCGCCCAAGTCGACCTTATTGCAAAGGGTTCGGCGGTGTGCGGGGTCGCGGCCGGTGGTGTCGGTCCGCGTCCGAGGTCGCCTCCGGGATCGGATCCGTGTCCGCGCGCCTCCTTCCCGGGGGCGGGTTCCGGCCGTGGACTCCTCCGGCGGGAACTGGTATCTGTTCATTCGGTTGGCATTTCTGAAACACCGTCAGGAAAGTTGGAGGGCTCGGAGAGCCGGGGTCGCGGGAGGCAGTCGTCATGACCGAACTGGTCGAGCACGGAAAACTCTTCATCGGCGGGGAGCTGGTCGATCCCCTCGGCACGGACACCATCGAGGTCGTCTCGCCGCACACCGAGCAGGTCATCGGGCGCGTCCCGCACGCCTCGCAGGCCGACGTGGACCGTGCCGTGGCAGCCGCACGGGCCGCCTTCGACCGCGGTCCCTGGCCGAGGACGCCGCTCGAGGAGCGCATCGAGGTCGTCGGCAGGATCAAGGACGCGATCGCCGTACGGCACGAGGAGATCGCCCGCTCGATCAGCTCGCAGAACGGGTCGCCCTACTCCTGGAGCGTCCTGGCCCAGGCGCTCGGCGCCATGATGGTCTGGGACGCGGCCATCACCGTCGCCCGCGACTTCACCTACGAGGAGCGGCGCGGCGGGGTCCTCGGCCCGCTCCTCGTCCGGCGCGAACCGGTCGGCGTGGTCGCGGCCGTCGCCCCGTGGAACGTCCCGCAGTTCGTCGCCGCGGCCAAGCTCGCGCCCGCCCTGCTCGCCGGCTGCGCCGTGGTCCTGAAGCCCTCGCCCGAATCCCCGCTCGACGCCTACATCCTGGCCGACATCGTGCGTGAGGCGGGTCTGCCCGAGGGCGTGCTGTCGATCCTCCCCGCCGACCGCGAGGTCAGCGAGTACCTCGTCGGGCACCCCGGCGTCGACAAGGTCTCCTTCACCGGTTCGGTCGCGGCCGGCAGGCGGGTGATGGAGGTCGCCGCCCGCAACCTCACCCGCGTCACCCTGGAACTCGGCGGCAAGTCCGCCGCGGTGATCCTGCCGGACGCGGACCCGGACGCGGCCGTCCAGGGCATCGTCCCGGCGGCCTGGATGAACAACGGCCAGGCCTGTGTGGCCCAGACCCGCATCCTCGTCCCGCGCGCCCGCTACGACGAGTACGCCGACGCCTTCGCCGCGGCGGCCGGGGCGCTGGTGACCGGCGACCCGCTGGACCCGGCGACCCAGGTGGGCCCGCTCGTCGCCCGCCGCCAGCAGCAGAGGTCGCTCGACTACATCGCGATCGGCCAGGAGGAAGGTGCCAAGGTCCTCGCCGGCGGCGGCCGTCCGGCCGGCCTCGACCGCGGCTGGTACGTCGAGCCGACGCTCTTCGGCGGCGTCGACAACGCGATGCGGATCGCGCGCGAGGAGATCTTCGGCCCCGTCGTCTGCCTGCTGCCGTACGGCGACGAGAACGAGGCCGCCGCGATCGCGAACGACTCCGAGTACGGCCTCAGCGGCAGCGTCTGGACGGCCGACGTCGAACACGGCATCGACTTCGCGGGACGCGTCAGGACCGGCACGTACAACGTCAACACGTTCAGCCTCGACATGCTTGGCCCGTTCGGCGGATACAAGAACTCCGGGCTGGGGCGGGAGTTCGGTCCCGAGGGATACGGTGAGTACTTTGAGCACAAAATGGTGCATTTGCCGTCCGGATACGGGAGCGAGAGCTGATGGGTGACCGCTGGCAGGTCGAGGTCGACCGGGGTGTGTGCATCGGTTCGGGGATGTGTGTCAGCAGCGCGCCGGACGGCTTCAAGCTGGACGCGGCGCGCCAGTCGCACCCCACCGAGCCGGAGACCGACGCGAACGAGGACATCCTCGCGGCGGCGGAGGGCTGCCCGGTCGAGGCGATCTCGATCCGGCTGCCGGGGAGTGGTGAGGCGGTGTTCCCGCCCGAGGAGTAGCCTCCAGCGGTCCGGTACCGCGATCAGGGTGGGGAACATGGAGAAAGCAGAGGCCAGGCGGCTGCTCGAACGCGCCAGGGAGGCCTTCGGGGCCGAGGAGTGGCGGCGGTGCGCGGAGACGTACGAGCAGGTGCTCGCCCACTTCCCGGACGAGAAGGCCGGCGGCGCGTGGTGGTACGACGCGGCCCTCGCGTACAAGTTCCTGCGGGACTGGCCGAAGGCCTACGCGCTCGGCCGCGAGGCGGCGGCCCGGGCCCCGCGGGGCGAGGGCGATCCGGCGTTCTGGAACCTCGGCATCGCGGCGACGATCCTGCGCGAGTGGGAGGTGGCCCGCGACGCCTGGGAGGGTTTCGGCGTCCCGGTACCGGAGGGGGAGGGACCGATCGACGTCGACGGCGCCTTCGGCATGGCCTGTGTGCGGCTGGAGACGGACGGCGGGCAGGAGGTCGTGTGGGCGCGGCGGCTCTGCCCCACCAGGGCGCAGGTGGTCAGCGTGCCCTTCACCGGCGGCCGGCGGTTCGGCGAGGTCGTCGTGCACGACGGGGAGCCGAAGGGGGAGCGGGTGGTCGACGGGCAGCGGATCGCCGTCTTCGACGAACTGGTCCTCTTCGAGCCCTCACCCCTGCCCACCCTGGTGGTGACCGTGCACGCGGCCGAGGCGGCGGACGTCCACGCCCTGGTGGGGCTTTTCGCGGAGGAGGGCTTCGGCGCCGAGCCCAAGAGGGGCTTCGTCCTGCACTGCAGATGCTGCAGCGAGGGGACCGTCGAGTACGGGGGAGACAGCGTCCACGCGGGGGAGCAGGAGATCGCGCTCGCGGCGCCGCCGGAAGAGGCCGGACGGATCCTCGACGTGTGGTCGGGGCAGGTCGCCGGCGGGCGCGGCTGGAGCGCGCTTCAGCCGGTCTCCTGACGCCCGCTCCGGCCGGTCTCCTGACGCCCGCTCCGGCCGGTCCGCGGGTCCGTGCTCCGGCCGGTCCGTCCGCCGGGCGGCCGTTCCGGGTCCGTGAGGTCGATCAGACGGCAGACCGTCTCGATGTCGATCTTCACCTGGGCGATCGAGGCGCGGCCCGACAGCCAGGTGATCAGGGCCGAGTGCCAGGTGTGCTCGATGACCCGGACGGCGGAGAGCTGTTCGGGTGTCGGGTTCTCCAGGCCCATCGCGTCCAGGATGATCGCCGTGGTCTGGCGCGAGACCGTGTCGACCTCGGGGCTGACGCTGCGGTCGGCGAACGTCAGCGCCCGCACCATCGCGTCCGCCAGATGCGGTTCGCGCTGCAGTGCGCGGAACGCCCGCATCAGGGTCTCGGCCACCCGCTGCGCCGCGCTGTCCGCGACCGGCGGGCGCTTGCGCAGGGTGGTGTGCAGATGCTGGAGCTGGTCCTGCATCGTGGCCACGAGCAGGTGCACCTTGGAGGGGAAGTAGCGGTACAGCGTGCCGAGCGCGACCCCGGCGGCCTCGGCGACCTCGCGCATCTGCACGGCGTCGAAACCGCCGCGGCTCGCCAGCTGCGCGGTGGCGTGCAGGATGCGACGGCGCCTGGCCTCCTGGCGCTCCGTCAGGGGTGGGGCCGCCGGAACCGCCGGCCTGGCTTCCGCGCTCATCTCTTCCGTCCCCGTCCCCGTCCCCGCTCCAGGGGCCCTTCCCGGCCCGCTGTCCGGATCCGTGCTGCATTCCCGCCTCGGGAGCCGCGGAGGGCCCAGCATGGCAGGGCTCCGCGCCGTGGCGCGAATCACCTGCTCCGGGCCTCACAGCAGCGCTACCTGCCGGTAGATTCGATGCTCCTTGAGCGATCAAGAACGATCAAGTGTGGAACTTGTTCTAGATTAGCGCGAGCGGTTACGCTCCGGCGAAAGTGGAGTGAGAAGGGGGCCGTAGGTGACCGCTGAGGCCATAGCGGCCGGGCCCCGTGGGGGTGCGTCCGGTGCCGGTGACCGACCACTGCGCATCGCGCTCCTCACCTACAAGGGCAACCCGTTCTGCGGGGGCCAGGGCGTCTACGTACGCCATCTGTCGCGGGAGCTCGCCCGCCTCGGTCACCGCGTCGAGGTGATCGGCGCCCAGCCCTTCCCCGTCCTCGACGAGGGCGTGCCGCTCACCGAGCTGCCCAGCCTCGACCTGTACCGGCAGCCCGACCCCTTCCGCACGCCCGGGCGCGACGAGTACCGCGACTGGATCGACGGGGTCGAGGTCGCCACGATGTGGACCGGGGGCTTCCCGGAGCCGCTGACGTTCTCGCTGCGCGCACGGCGCCATCTGCTGGCGCGCCGGGGCGAGTTCGACGTCGTCCACGACAACCAGACCCTCGGGTACGGGCTGCTCGGCGACCTCGGCGCGCCGCTCGTCACCACCATCCACCACCCCATCACCGTCGACCGGCAGTTGGAGCTCGACGCCGCGCAGGACTGGCGCCGCCGGGCGTCGGTGCGCCGCTGGTACGGCTTCACCCGGATGCAGAAGAGGGTCGCGCGCCGGCTGCCGAACGTCCTCACCGTCTCCGGCTCCTCCGAGCAGGAGATCGTCGAGCACCTCGGCGTCCGCCCGGAGCGGGTCCGGGTCGTGCACATCGGCGCCGACACCGATCTCTTCTCGCCGGACCCGTCGGTGGCCGAGGTGCCCGGCCGGATCGTGACGACGTCGAGCGCCGACGTGCCCCTCAAGGGCCTGGTGTACCTCGTGGAGGCGCTCGCCAAGCTCCGTACCGAGCAGCCGGACGCCCATCTCGTCGTCGTCGGCAAGCGCGCCGAGGACGGACCCGTGGCCCGGATGATCGAGCGGTACGGGCTCGGGGACGCCGTGCGGTTCGTGAAGGGCATCTCCGACCAGGAGCTGGTGGACCTCGTGCGCGGCGCCCAGGTGGCCTGTGTGCCGTCGCTGTACGAGGGTTTCTCGCTGCCGGCCGCCGAGGCGATGGCCACCGGCACCCCGCTGGTCGCCACGACCGGCGGCGCCATCCCGGAGGTCACCGGTCCCGACGGCGAGACCTGCCTCGCCGTGCCGCCCGGCGACGCCCACGCCCTCGCCGGCGCGCTCGGCCGGCTCCTCGGGGACGCCGACCTGCGCCGCCGTATCGGCACGGCCGGGCGGGCCCGCGTCCTGTCCCGCTTCACCTGGGCCCGCGCGGCCCAGGGCACGGCGCAGCTCTACCGCGAGGCCATCGCGGCACGTCCGGCCCCGGCCGGTGCCCGATGAACACCCGGCGTTCCGCACCGCGGGCGAGGACCCGCTCCGCGGGTGCGGACGGCGGGCCCGCACCATCTGCAAAGCGCGCCCCCAGCGAGGGCGCCGTGACCCACCCGGAAGGGCAGACCTCGTGCTGACCGTCGACTTCTCCCGCTTTCCGCTCGCCCCGGGCGACCGCGTGCTGGACCTCGGCTGCGGTGCCGGCCGGCACGCGTTCGAGTGCTACCGGCGCGGAGCCAGGGTCGTGGCCCTCGACCGGAACCGCGAGGAGATCCGCGAGGTCGCCAAGTGGTTCGCGGCGATGAAGGAGGCCGGCGAGGCGCCCGAGGGCGCGAGCGCCACCGCGATGGAGGGCGACGCGCTCAACCTGCCCTTCCCCGACGAGTCGTTCGACGTCGTCATCATCTCCGAGGTGATGGAGCACATCCCGGACGACAAGGGCGTCCTCGCCGAGATGGTCCGCGTGCTCAGGCCCGGCGGCCGGATCACCGTCACCGTGCCCCGCTACGGTCCCGAGAAGATCTGCTGGGCGCTGTCCGACGAGTACCACGAGGTCGAGGGCGGCCACATCCGCATCTACAAGGCCGACGAACTCGTCGGCAGGATCCGCGAGGCGGGCCTCAAGCCGTACGGCACCCACCACGCGCACGCCCTGCACTCGCCGTACTGGTGGCTGAAGTGCGCGTTCGGCGTCGACAACGACAAGGCGCTGCCGGTGCGCGCCTACCACAAGCTCCTGGTCTGGGACATCATGAAGAAGCCCCTGCTCACCAGGGTCGCCGAGCAGGCGCTGAACCCGCTCGTCGGCAAGAGCTTCGTGGTGTACGCGACCAAGCCGCACCTCCCGAAGGCCGACGCGTGACCGTGCCCTGGCGCCGCCAAGGGCGTACCGAGCATCTCGTCCTGCCCGGGGTCCTCACCGCCGAACAGGCCGCCGAGACCGTCGCCGGCATCCTCGCCGTCCAGCGCGAGGACGGGGCGATCCCCTGGTTCCGGGGACACCACCTCGACCCGTGGGACCACACCGAGGCCGCGATGGCCCTGGACGCGGCGGGCGAGCACACCGCGGCGGCCCGCGCCTACGAGTGGCTGGCACGCCATCAGAACGACGACGGCTCCTGGTACGCCGCGTACCACGACGGCGAGGCCGACCGGCCCACCGACCGGAGCCGCGAGACCAACTTCTGCGCCTACCTGGCCGTCGGCGTCTGGCACCACTACCTGGCGACCGGGGACGACGTGTTCCTGGACCGGATGTGGCCGTCCGTCCACGCGGCGATCGAGTTCGTGCTCCGGCTCCAGCAGCCCGGCGGCCAGATCGGCTGGAAGCGCGAGGCACCCGAGGACGGCGGCGCGGCGGTCGACGACGCGCTGCTGACCGGGAGTTCGTCGATCTTCCACGCGCTGCGCTGCGCCCTCGCCATCGCCGAGGAGCGCGAGGAGCCGCAGCCGGACTGGGAGTTGGCGACCGGAGCCCTCGGGCACGCGATCCGCCGGCACCAGGACCGCTTCCTCGACAAGTCGCAGTACTCGATGGACTGGTACTACCCGGTCCTCGGCGGCGCCCTCACCGGCGACGAGGCGAAGGCCAGGATCGACGCGCGCTGGGACGCGTTCGTGGTCCCCGGGCTCGGGGTGCGGTGCGTACTGCCCAACCCGTGGGTGACGGGCGGCGAGAGCTGCGAACTGGCCCTGGCGCTCTGGGCGGTGGGGGAGTCCGACCGGGCGCTGGAGATCCTGCAGTCCATCAAGCACCTGCGCGCCGACGGCGGCATGTACTGGACGGGTTACGTCTTCGAGGGCAACCGCGCCGTGTGGCCGGAGGAACTCACCACCTGGACGGCGGGTTCGCTGCTGCTCGCGGTGGCCGCCCTGGGGGGCGACGAGGCGACCACCGCGGTGTTCGGCGGGGAGCGGCTTCCGCGCGGCCTCGAACCGGAGTGCTGCCGGTAGGCGGTGTCCGACAGATGGCGCCGTCCGCCCGGAGGGCGTGGCTGTCTGTCGGACCCGGCCCAGGTGCGTCGGTGCGACGACCGCGCGGGGGAGGGGGTCAGCTGTGGCGGCGCAGCCGGCCCGCCACGGCGTGTCCGACGAAGAGGTACACGACCGCGGCGAGGCCGTAGCCCGCCACGACCCGCGCCCACGCCTCGTCGAACGTGAACAGATCGTGCGACCAGCCGGCGAGCCAGCCGGCCACGTCCCGGATCAGGATGACCAGGTCGTTGGCGCGGTTCGCGTCCAGCAGGTACATCAGGATCCACAGGCCGATGATGACGGCCATCACATCGGCGACCACCATGATGATCGTCGCCGCCTGGTTGCTACCACTTCTGCGGGGAGACATGGCAACCGGATTGCCGTTCTTCGTTGAACCAAACCCGGGACGGAATCGCCCGAGTGGCGCAACGGCCGATGCTGGGTGACGCTGGCGCGAGAGGCCTCGGGGAGCGGCGGTCCGGGGAGGCCCGGACCCGGGAGGCCGGACCCGGGGAGGTCAGGAGCTCGGGGAGGCCAGGAGGACTGCCATGCCGACTCCGGCAACGACCGCCCGCCGGGCACGCACCAGGACGGGCCGGCGGCTGCGCCGGGCGGCCGTCGCCCTGCTGCTGTGCTGCGCGCTGCTCGGCGCCACCGCGGCGTGCGGCGGGGAGGACGAGGCGGACGCGGCGGCCACGCCGACGGACACGGTGGAGGCGCAGAAGTTCGCCAAGACCCGGTTCGTGGCGAACGCCGGACTCGCGGCGGGCGCGATCTACCAGTGGATCGTCAAGCCGTACCGGGCCGGGAAGTTCCAGAACGGTGCGGAGGGCCGGAAGGTCACGCTCGTGAAGGCCGGCCTGGCGGGCGCGTTCGCGTACAACAGGCTCAAGGCGGCGGCGGACAACGCCAAGGGCGACCCGTTGCTCTCGAAGGCGATCGCGCCGGTCACGGCGGGCATCGAGTCCCTGAAGGGCCTCGGCTCCAAGATCCGCAAGGGACAGGTGGGCGACGCCGACGTCGGCGCCTTCGAGAACGTCATCAACCAGGTCAAGGACGCGGGCCGGAGCGCCGGCGCGGTGGTGAAGGAGAAGGTACCGTCGGCCACCCAGCTGAGCGGCGGCTGACCGGCACGGTTCCGCGGGCCGCGCCCGTTCGTGGGCCGGCCGCGCTCCGCGCCCGAACACGGCCCGGCTCACGGGCCGCGGGACACCGGCCCGTTTGTGTCCGGCAGAAGCGGCAATTCGAACGCCATGACCAACTCAAGCGCGAACAACAACGGAAGCGGCACGACGACCCGTGCCACCAAGGCGACCAAGGCGACCGCCGCCAAGGCCAAGGAGTCCTCGGCGAAGGCCGCGGAGAGCACCGCGGCGAAGGCGGAATCGGCGGGCAGGGCCACCGGCCGTGCCGCCGAGGACGCGGGGAGCGGTGCGGCACGCGCCGCCAAGTCGGCGGGCAGCGGCGTCGGACGCGCCGCGACCGCGGCGGGCTCCGTGGCCACCACCGCCCTCAAGGGGGCCGGTTCGGCCGCCGGGCAGGTGGCGTCCGTGGCCACGACCGCGTGGACGGTCCTGAAGGCCCGCAAGCTCATCGCGGCGGGCGCCACGGCCGGCGCCACGGCCCTGGGCGCGGTCTCCTACCTCGCGGGCCGGCGCTCCGAGCGCAGCGGCCACGGCCCGGTGACCCGGATGACCGGTGGGCGCCTCTAGGCCGTGTCTGGCACATAGCGCCGGTCCAGCCCGCAGGGCGGGGCTCGCGGCGTCTGGTGCGTGCAATCGCAAGGCGGAGGGTCGTCCTCGTACGGGGCGTACTCGGACGACTCCGACGACGTAGCGAGTGCGCGTGCCAGGCGTCGCGAGCCGGGCGCGACTTGTCAGACACGGCCACGTGCCGTCGCCGGAAGGGTCGGCCGGGAGCTTCCCGGCGTCCGGTGCGGTGCCTCGCACGGCGGAGGATCGCCCTCGTACCGGATTTCTCGGGTGTGGCGACGACGCGGCGAGGTGCCGTGCCGGGCCGGTGGACCCTTCCGGCCACGGCCTGGCCATGCGGCTGCCCGAGGGGGCCGTCAGGGCCCGGTCGGGGTCCGCCGGCGCCGTCGTGCGGACAGGGCCCGGCTAGCCGTTCAGCTCCGCCAGGACCCTCAGGGTGCGGGGGTCCGGCGCGGTCACGAGCAGGTCGGTGACCGGGCCCTTGCGCCATGACTCCAGCCGTTCGGCGATGCGTTCCCGCGGCCCGACGAGCGAGATCTCGTCGGCGAAGGAGTCGGGGACGGCGAGCACCGCCTCCTCGCGACGGCCCTCGGCGAACAGCCGCTGGATGTGCCGGGCCTCCGGCTCGTAGCCCATGCGCGCCATCAGATCGGCGTGGAAGTTGCGCGCGGCGTGGCCCATGCCGCCGATGTAGAAGCCCAGCATCGCCTTGACCGGAAGCAGCCCCTCGGCGACGTCGTCGCAGACGTGGGCGCGGGCCATCGGCGCGATCATGAATCCCGGCGGAAGGCCCGTGAGCGACGCCTCGTGGACGTCCGTCCGCAGCGGCGACCAGTACAGCGGCAGCCAGCCGTCCGCGATCCGGGTCGTCTGGGCGATGTTCTTCGGCCCCTCGGCGCCCAGCAGCACCGGCAGTCCGGCGCGCAGAGGGTGGGTGATGGGCTTGAGCGCCTTGCCGAGGCCGGTGCCGTCCTCCCCGGTGTACGGGAGCATATGGAAGCGGCCGTCGAGTTCCACGGGCCCCTCGCGGCGCAGGACCTGACGGATGACGTCCACGTACTCCCGCGTCGCCGTCAGCGGGCTCCTCGGGAACGGGCGCCCGTACCAGCCCTCGACGACCTGCGGCCCCGACAGGCCGAGGCCCAGGAGCATCCGCCCGCCCGAGAGATGGTCGAGCGTGAGCGCGTGCATGGCGGTGGCGGTGGGCGTACGGGCCGCCATCTGCGCCACCGCCGTGCCGAGCCGGATCCGCTTCGTGCGCGCGGCGATCCAGGTGAGCGGCGTGAACGCGTCCGAGCCCCATGCCTCCGCCGTCCACACGGAGTCGTAGCCGAGTCGCTCCGCCTCCACGGCGAGTTCGGTCTGCGCGGGGTCAGGACCGCGCCCCCAGTAGCCGAGTGCGAGTCCGAGCCGCATGACCCCAGCCCCCTCTCCGGCGTTCTGACGCTCCGTCAGTTCGCTGTGCAGGGGCGACTGTACGGCAACAGCCCCCCGCCCGGAAGGGCGAGGGGCCGCGCTGTGCGCCGGGCGGGACGGGGTCAGCCGCGCTGGATGCCCGTGGTGTCCTGCAGGACGCCGCGCCGGCCGTCCTGCGTCTGCGCCACCAGGGCGGGGCCGCGCTGGTCGACCGCGAGGTACCAGGTGCCGGGCGCCAGTTCGGCGATCGGCGTCGGGGAGCCGTCCTCCGCGTACAGCGGCCGGGCCACCGGCACCGCGAACCAGAACGGCGAGAACTCCGGGGCCGGGCCGCCCTGCGGCTGCCCCTGCGCGGGGCCGGGCTGCTGGCCCCCGTACGGCTGCTGCTGCCCGGGCTGGCCGCCGTAGGGCTGCTGCTGGGCGCCGGGGTAGCCGTAACCGCCCTGCGGCTGGGCGCCGTAGGGCTGCGGGGTCTGCGGCTTGGGCGCGCCGACCAGGGGGGCCTTGAGGGCGGGGACGAGCGGAGTGGCGATCGCGCCCGCGGCCAGCAGCAGGGTGCCGAGCAGGCCGAGGATCGCGCCGGCGCCCGCGTCGCCCGTGATGTCGATGATCGTCCAGAACATGGTCCAGAGGGCGAAGACGCTCAGGGCGACGCCGAACTGCGCGATGTCCAGGCCGAGGACCTTGCGCCCCGGCATGGCGCGGCCGACGATGATCAGCCCCGCGGCGATGATCCCGGCGAGGTAGATGGACATCACCGTGCCCAGCGAGTCCCAGGCGTTCGGCAGGTCCGCCGAGGAGCAGTCGATGCCGCGCGGGCAGTCGACGCTGACGAAGTCGAGGAACGAGGCGATGAACAGCACCACCGCTGCTCCGATCACCACGCCATCGCCTCGAGTGAGGGAGCGGATGTTCACGTGTAGTCCTTAGTCGGTTGCGTCTCGTCGTGGCGGTCGTCGGTGCCGCCGGTCGGCGGTGCACGGCGCGGAAGCTCGGGGGTGGCCCCATCGTACGGGTGCCGGTGGAAGCCGGTGTGCGGCCCCCGTCCCCGGCGGAGACGAATCTATCGCCCGTCCCGTCCGCCCCGGCCGGTAGGTCCGATGCCCGGTCTACCCCAGCAGGTAGCTGCCGATGCCTTCGGCGATCCCCTGCGCCGCCTTCTGACGCCACTGCGAACTCGTCAGCAGGGCCGCGTCCTTCGCGTCACGCATGTTCCCGCATTCGATGAACACCTTGGGAACGGTCGACAGATTCAGTCCCCCGAGGTCCCCGCGCTCGTCCAACCCGGTGCCGCCGCCCACGTAGTTGGAGGGTGCGCTGCCCGTGGCCCGCACGAACTTCCCGGCGATGCGCTCGGCCAGTTCCCGGGACGGGCCGACGATTGCCTTGGTGTCGGCGGCGCCGCGCTCGACCAGGGCGGGGTGGATCACATGGAAGCCGCGGTTGCCGCTGCCCGAGCCGTCGGCGTGGATCGAGACCGCGGCGTCGGCGGCGGCCTCGTTGCCGATCCGGGCCCGCTCGTCCACGCAGGGACCGAACGGCCGGTCGTCGTCCTGGGTGAATCGCACCGTTGCGCCCTGCTTCTCCAGCAGGGTGCGAAGACGGTGTGAAACATCGAGGGTGAATGCGGCCTCGGTGTAACCGTCGTTGGTGGCCGTGCCCGTGGTGTCGCACTCCTTACGGTTCGTCCCGATGTCCACGAGCCGGTTGATCTCGCGGGCGTGGCGGAAGTTCCCCGGGTTGTGCCCCGGGTCGATCACGACGACCTTCCCGGCGAGCGGGCCCCTGGCGGGAGTGGAGGGCTTGGCGTCCGACGGTGTCCCCGGAGTGCCCGACTCCCCGGGTGTCCTGGGGCCGCCGGCCGTGGGGGCGGAAGCGGACGGAGCCGCGGACGCCGTGGCTCCCGTCGCCTCCGGCCCGCCGGGTACGGGGGCGGCGCCGGGGCCGCTCGAACCGCCGCACCCGGAGAGCGTCACCGCCGTCAGCGCGGCGATCGTGAGGAACGCCCCGCCCCGGGCCAGGGGCGGGAGACGGCGGGGCCGGTGCTGGCCGGATGGCGGCTGGTTCAGGTCGTACGGCACGTCGCGATGCTAGGGGATGACGGGTGCGGTACCTCAGATTCCGTCGCCAGTGCGCCGCAGTACCCGCAGCGAGCCGGTCGCCGACACCTCGGTGAAGGCGCCGGAGGCGAGCGCCCTGAGGTAGATCCGGTAGGGCGCCTGGCCCGTCCACTCGTCCACCGGGTCCGGGAACACGTCGTGGACGACCAGCAGACCGCCCTCGGCCACGTGCGGCGCCCAGCCCTCGTAGTCGTTCGTGGCGTGCTCGTCGGTGTGCCCGCCGTCGATGAAGACCAGACCCACCTCGCGGCCCCACACCTTGGCCACCTGCGGCGACCGCCCCACGACGGCGATCACGTGGTCCTCCAGTCCGGCCGCGTGCAGGGTGCGGCGGAAGGCGGGGAGGGTGTCCATCCGCCCCACCTCGGGATCCACCAGCTCCGGGTCGTGGTAGTCCCAGCCCGGCTGCTGCTCCTCGCTGCCCCGGTGGTGGTCGACGGTGACCGCGACGGTGCCCGCCTCGCGGGCGGCGTCCGCGAGCAGGATCGTCGACCGCCCGCAGTACGTCCCGACCTCCAGCAGCGGCAGCCCGAGCTCCCCTGCCGCCACGGCGGCCGCGTACAGGGCGAGGCCCTCCCCGGCGGGCATGAAGCCCTTGGCGGCCTCGAACGCGGCGAGGATCTCCGGCTTGGGGGCGGCGGGGGCCATGGGTTCCTCCGGCGGCGGGGCTGGGCGGGGCGGGCGGGGCGGCGCGGGCGGCACGGGGCTACTCGGCGGTCACATCGTAGGGGGCCCGGGCGGGCCGCCGTCCGGGCGGGGCGCGCCCCGCCGACGGGTCAGCGCGCCGCACCGACCGCCCGTGCCGCCAGGCTGACCGGCATGGATGCCGTGCTCCACGCCGTACTGCACGCCCTGTCCCTCGCCGGATCCACGGCCTGGGAGATCCTGTGGGCCGTGATCCCGGGCTTCGCGCTGTCCGCCGTCGTGCAGGCGGTCGTCCGGAGGGCCACCGCGGTCTCGCTGCCGGGCGACGACGGCCCCCGCAGCCTGTCGGTGGCGGCCGGACTCGGCGCGGCCTCGTCGTCGTGCTCGTACGCCGCCGTCGCGCTGGCGCGGTCGCTGTTCCGCAAGGGCGCGAACCTCACCGCCGCCATGGCCTTCGAGATCGCCTCGACCAATCTCGTCGTGGAGCTCGGTGTGATCCTGGCGCTGCTCCTGGGCCGGCAGTTCACCGCGGCCGAGTTCGTGGGCGGACCGGTCGTGATCGTGGCGCGCTTCCTGCGTACGGGAGGGCGCGCGCCGCTCCGCGCCACGGGCGGCGCCCCGGCCGGCTGAACGGGCCCCGCGGACGGCGACCGGGCGCCGACGGGTGCTCCGGCCGGATTGGGGACACGATGGACAGACGCACGAGAGCTGCCCGGCGATCGCCCGGGACGACGACTGCTGCGGAGGCGCCATGGACACCTGGGCGACGTGGACCACTCAGGGGATCATCGCCGGCACCGGCGGGGTCATGACCACGGAGGGTGGTCCGATCACGGGAGACGTGACCGTGCACACCACGTGGATCGACGGCCTGGCGCAGGTGACCGTGCAGCACACCGGGGCGACCGACTGGTACGCGGTGCAGGGCAGCCCCGTACCCGCCGACGACGAGGACGCGGGCCGGGCCGTGCACCAGGCGGCGGTGGAGGCGGTCAAGGAGGGTGGCGGCCGGGCGTTCTCGTTCCCCGTCTGAAACCCGCGTGCCCTCTCCGGCCGTCTCCGGCCCTCTCGGCAGCGGTGGGGCCGCCGTGCCGGTGGCGCCGCTCGCACCGGCGCGCCCGTGGGCCCCGCCGGGACGGCTCCGGGCCCGCCCGCGCTGCTCCGCCCACCGGGAACGCGACCGCGTTGCCGCCCGGCCGGTGGGCTGTCGGGTCCGCGTCCGGCTCCGCGCGATTCTCCGCCGGGCGTGCGCATCGGCCCCCGGCGGCGGGCTCCGTCGTGCAGGCTGTCGGTGTGGACGGACGGACGGACATGGAGACGGACCAGGCCGTGCTCTCCGGCGAGGCCGGGACCGCGGAACCGGCCGGTGTGGCCCCTTCGACGGGGGGAGGGCGGCAACCGGCTTCCGGAGAGGAGCTGGAGGACCTGAAGCGCCTGCTGCGGCGACTGCGGGTGGAACGGGGCTTCAGCGTAGGAGGACTTGCCCGGCGCGCCCGGCTCGGTCGCACCACGACGAGCCAGGCACTCAACGGGGCGACCGTACCGAGCGAAGCCACGCTCGTCTCCTTGGCGCATGCTCTGAGGGCGCCGGCGGACCCGCTCCTCCGGCTCCGGGCCCTCGCCCGCCCGGGCGGCAACGCACCGGCCGTGCTGGACGCGACGCGGCCCGGAGTTCGAGAGCCGGCTGTCCGACCACTTCCCGCCGTACCTCTGACCCCTGCCGCTCCTTGGGCGCCGTCGGTTTTGGCGCCTGTTCGCCGGTGTTCTTCTTCGACCGCCCGAACCCCGCTGAACACCGCTTCCGGGATCTTCGACGCATCAGCCTGAAACCCCAACGCATCAGGAGCCGTCGTGTCGGGTCCCGCCACCGTCCTGCTCGCCGCCGCCGTGGCCCTCCTCCTCGCCGTTCTGGTCGCCGTCGGAGCGGGCAAGCTCGCCCGCCTGGACGGGGCTGCGCATCCGGCCGCGATCCTGCGGGCTGCGACCGCGTTCGCCTCCTCCCTGACGCTCATCGCCGTCGTGACCGCGGCTCTCGCCGCAGTACTCCGGTGACAGGGCCGGGAAGCGGTCACGCCGGCTGTGCGAGCGGTACCGGGGCCTCACGGACCGGCAGATGACCCAGCTCAACCCTGCCGACCACGTCCCGGTCCGGCGGAATCCGCACCGGCCGCCGCGTGACGTCCTCCGGCCGCGCGCCGATTCCGTCCGGCACCTGACCTTCCGTCAGATTGGAACGTGTTCTACTCTCCGGCTCCATGGGGAGCGGAAGCATCGCGATCACTCACGAACAGCGTGCCCTCGCGGAGTCCGTGCGCCGCTGGCTCGCGCGCGCCGTACCGCCCGAGGCCGTGCGCAAGCTGCTCGACGCGCCCGGGTCCGCGGACCGGGGCAGGCCCGGCTACTGGGACGGGGCCGCCCAACAGGGCCTGCACGGCGTGCATCTGCCGGAGGAGTGCGGCGGCGGGGGCGGCACCCTGCTCGATCTCGCGGTCGTGCTGGAGGAGGCCGGCCGGGCCGCGCTGCCGGGTCCGTACCTGCCGAACGTGCTCGCCTCCGCCGTACTGGAACGCGCGGGGCGTCCGGACCTGGCCGCCGCGCTCGCCGACGGCCGCCGCATCGGCGCCGTGGCGCTCGGCGCCGGTGGCCTCACCGTGTCGGCCGCCGCCGGGGGAGACCGCCTCCTCGACGGCACCGCGCCGCCGGTGCTCGGCGGTGCCGATGCGGATCTGCTCGTCCTCGCCGCGAGCCCCGGCCCGGTCCTGCTCGCCGTGGACGCCGGGGACCTCGCCGTACGGGTACAGGAGAGCGCCGACCCGACCCGGCCCATCGCCGAGGTCGCCGCGCACGGGGTCACCGTCCCCGCGGACCGCGTCCTCGACGCCCCACCCGGGCTCGTGGCGGACCTCGCGGCCGTGCTCTTCGCCGCCGAGGCCTGCGGAACGGCCGGGTGGGCGCTGCACACCGCCACCGAGTACGCGAAGGTCCGCGAGCAGTTCGGGCGGCCCATCGGGCGCTTCCAGGCCGTCAAGCACCTGTGCGCGGACATGCTCGTCCGCGTCGAGCAGGCCCGCGCCCTCACCTGGGACGCCGCCCGCGCCGCCGAGCGAGGCGTCGGCGGAGGGCTCGAGGTGAGCCCCCGCGGAGGCTCCGGCGCCAGCGCCAGCGCCGGAGCCGGCCTCGCCGCCGCGCTCGCCGCGGCGACCGCCCTCGACGCCGCGTACAGCTGTGCCAAGGACTGCATCCAGATCCTCGGCGGCATCGGGTTCACCTGGGAACACGACGCCCACCTCCATCTGCGCCGGGCCCTCGTCGCCCGGCAGCTCCTCGGGCCGGGCGACGCACACCGGCTGCGCGCGGTACGGTTCGCCGCCGACGGCGCACGCCGCGAACTGCGCCTCGAACTCCCGCCGGAGGCGGCGTCGTTCAAGGCGCAGGCCCGGGAGGCCATCGCCCCCGCCCGAGGACTGGAGCCGCCCGCCGCCCGCCGCGTACTCGCCCCCACCGGCCACGCCGCTCCGCACCTCCCTCCCCCGTACGGCCTCGGCGCCGGTCCGCTGCGGCAACTCGCCGTCCAGGAGGAGCTGCGGGCCGCCGGGGTCGGCATCGGGGACCTGGGCATCGCCACCTGGGTGGTGCCGTCCCTCATCGCCCACGGCACCGACGAGCAGCGGGCCCGCTATGTGCTGCCGACCCTGCGCGGCGATCTCCGCTGGTGCCAGCTCTTCAGCGAGCCCGCGGCCGGCTCCGACCTGGCGAGCCTGCGCACCCGCGCCGAGCGCCTGCCCGACGGCCGCTGGCGGATCACCGGCCAGAAGGTGTGGACCAGCGCCGCGCAGAGCGCCGACCACGGCATCCTCCTCGCCCGTACCGACCCCGAGGCGCCGAGGCACAAGGGCCTCACGTACTTCCTCGTCGACATGAAGGCCACCGCCGGCATCGACATCAGGCCGCTGCGGGAGATCACCGGCGAGGCGCTGTTCAACGAGGTCTGGTTCGACGGCGCTGTGCTGCCCGCCGACGCCGTCGTCGGCGAGGTGAACGACGGCTGGCGCGTCGCCCGCAACACCCTCGGCAACGAACGCGTGCACATGGCAGACCAGTTGACCTTCGGCACGGGGCTCGAGGAGCTCATCGCACGGAGCGACGGCCTCGACGACGCCTGCCGCGTCCGGATCGGCGCCCTTGCCGCCGAGGCCCAGGCGCTCGGCTGCATCGGGCTGCGGACCACCCTCCTGCAGGTCGACGGCATGGAGCCGGGGCCGGGCGCTTCGGTGCGCAAACTCGTCCAGACCGTGCACCGGCAGAAGGTCGCCGAACTGGCTCTCGAACTGCTGGGCCCGGAAGGCGCGGTGCGCGAGGGGCCGGGCGAACGGGCCGTGCACGAAGTGCTGATGTCCCGCTGTCTGACGATCGCGGGCGGCACCACCCAGGTCCAGCTCAACGTCGTCGCCGAGCGCCTGCTCGGACTGCCCCGGGACTGACAGCCCGGGACTGACAGCCCGGGGACCGACAGGCGGGGGACCGACAGCCCGGGGACTGTCGCCCCGCCCCCGACCGCCCCCTCGATCCCCCCGCCCGTGGTCGTCCTGCCCTTGATCGCCCCGCCCCTGATCGCCCCGAGACCGAAGGAGTCCTCCCGGTGAAGAGCTACATCGTCGGCGTCGGCATGACGAAGTTCGAGAAGCCCGAGTCGAAGGACTGGCGGTACCCGGACATGGCGAAGGAGGCCGCCACCGCGGCCCTCGCCGACGCCGGCATCCCGTACGAGCTCGTCCAGCAGGTCCCGGTGGGGTTCTGCTTCCAGCCCTCCACGGCCGGGCAGTGCGCGGTGTACGAACTCGGCCTCACCGGCGTCCCCGTCTACAACGTCAACAACAACTGCGCCACCGGCTCCACCGCCCTGATGATGGCGCGGCAGTTCGTCTCGGGCGGGCTGAGCGACTGCGTACTGGCGCTGGGCTTCGAGCAGATGAAGAAGGGAGCGCTCGGCGGGGGAGCGGACGGCGGGGACTTCGCCACTTCACCCGTGGCCCGGCACTACGGGATCATGGCCGCCGCCCACGGCTTCGACCGGACACCGCCCACCGCCCAGATCTTCGGCAACGCGGCCCGCGAGCACATGGAGCGCCACGGCACCACCGAGCGGCAGCTCGCGGCGGTCGCCGCCAAGAACCACCGGCACTCGGCGGCCAACCCGTACGCCCAGTTCCGCGAGGTGTACGAGGTGGACGAGATCCTCGCCGACAAGCCGGTCCATCCTCCGCTCACCCGACTCCAGTGCTCGCCCACCTCCGACGGGGCCGCCGCGGCCGTCGTCGTCTCCGAGCGGTTCCTCGTCGAACACGGCCTCCACGACAAGGCCGTCGAGATCGCCGGGCAGGCGATGGCCACCGACACCGCGGACTCCTTCGCCTCGGGTTCCTGCGTCGACGTCGTCGGCACGCCCATGTCCCGGGCCGCGGCGCACGGGGCGTTCCAGGCGTCCGGCCTCGGGATCGAGGACGTCGACGTCATCGAGCTCCACGACTGCTTCTCGATCAACGAGCTGCTGACGTACGAGGCGCTGGGCATGTGCCCCGAGGGCGAGGCGGGCAAGCTCGCCGAGTCCGGGGCGACGACGTACGGGGGCCGCTGGGTGGTCAACCCCTCGGGCGGCCTCATCTCCAAGGGCCACCCCCTGGGCGCGACGGGCCTCGCCCAGGTCGCGGAACTCACCTGGCAGCTGCGTGGCGAGGCGGGGCCGCGCCAGGTCCAGGGCGCGCGCACGGGGCTCGCGCACAACATCGGGCTGGGCGGGGCCGCGGTGGTGACGGTGCTGCGGAAGGGCTGAGGAGAGGGGCACCGGCGTGCCGGACCGGGACCGGTCCCACCGGCACGGCGCGAGCGCGAGGCCCGTGGTGGCGCCCACGAGCGCGATCTTCGTCCCGTTGCCTCGCCCTCTTCCAAGTCATGGCCCGGCGAAGCCAGTTGAGGGGTTTCCGAAAAGATCGCACGGTGTTCGTGGCGCCGGGGTGTGCAATGGGCGAAGAGGCCAGTGATCATCGTCACCGCGTGCTGACAGAAGCAGAACCATCGGTAGATTCTTCGGTGGGCGCTGCGCGGCACCGACACATCTTGCGCGGGTTGACCACCGCGCGTCGGGCGCGAGCGCTCCTCGACTGAAGTTTTTCAACATGGGGGAATCCTTGTACAAAGTCGATATGTCAATTCTTGGGCTCTCGGCGCAAGAAGGTGACCTCTATCAGTACTTCCTGCATCACCCCGGCGAGGCAGTGGCCCAGGCGGAGATCGGGGGCATGTCCCGCTCGGCGGTGGACGGCGCGGTGGAGCGGCTGTGCCAGTTGGGCCTGCTGGAGGTCACCGAGGGGAACGAGGTCTTCGCGATCGCCCCGGAGGCCGCCATCGACCGGCTGACCGATCTGCGTCTCCAGCAACTGCACCAGGAACTGCGGGGCATCACCCAGTCCCGCCGGCTGGTGGGGGAACTGCGGGCCGCACAGGAGCCGGGCGCCTTCCCGGCGCAGAGCATCGAGCGGTTGCGGGACACCGTGGCCGTGCGCGAGCGGGTCGACCGTCTGACCCTGCTCGCCCGCAGGGAGATCCTGTCCGTCCAGCCGTACGCCGACCAGGGGCATCCGGCGCTCCTGCGCGCCCTGCGGCGCGGGGTGCGCGTGCGCACCGTCGTGGCGAGCGAGGCGTTGCGCCAGGGACCGGCGTTGTCCCGGATCAGGAGCCTCGCCCGGCACGGGGCGGTGGTCGGGGTGGTGGACCGGCTCGACGAGCACATGCTCGTGTACGACGGACGGATCGCGGTGGTGCCCGAGGACGCCGCGGACGCCGCGCACGACGTCCTGGTGGTCCAGGAAGGCGGTGTGGTCAAGAGCGTCTGCGCCCTGTTCGACCGGATCTGGGACGGCGCCCGGAAGCCCGCCGACCTCGAACGCCCGGCCGTGCCCTCGGCTCCCACGGACGGCGAGCGGCAGATCCTCACGCTGATGTGCCAGGTCAGCAAGGACGAGATCGGAGCACGGGCCATGGGCGTCTCGGTGCGGACCTACCGTCGGCGCATCGCCGATCTGCTGGCTGTCCTCGACGCGGGCAACCGGGCACAGGCGGCCCTGATCGCGCGCGAGCGCGGCTGGATCTGATGCGGACCGGCCCCGGAGAGCACCTGTGCGCTCCGGGGCCGGCCGGCTCCCCGGGGCCGCCCGCCCACAGCGTGTTGCGGAAGTAGCTCCGTCCGCCCGCGGGGCGGGTCAGGAGGGGGCTTGCGCGACACGCTTCAGGGCGTACTCCGCTCCGTCGCCGGCTCCTCCGGCCGCGCCTCGGCGAGGAGTTCGACGCCGAGCCGGTCGGTCTCGTCCGGTGAGCCGCCGAGGCGGTGCACGAGCACCCAGTCCCCGGTGTCGGGGAACGCCCCGGCGAAGACGGAAGCGTCCCGCGTGGCCCCGTTGTGCCACAGCAGTCGGCCCGCCGTCTGCCACGCGGGAGAGGGACCGCCGAGCCTCTGCTCCACCAGCAGACCGCTCACCACTGCGCCCAGGGAGCGGGGGGTGGCCCACAGACCACCGGCCGGCAGGATGGCGCCGCTCATCGTCCAGGCGGCCCGGTGGCCGCCGAAGCGGCCCTTCGCCCGCAGGGCGCGGTCGGCCGGCGGGGCGACGGCCACCTCGTCGGCGACGCCCAGCGGCTCCAGGACGTGCTGCCGCAGCAGTTCCGGGTACGGCCGCTGCGCGGCGGCGGCGAGAGCCGCTCCCAGGACGGCGTACCCGAAGTTCGAGTACTCCTGCCGCCGGCCGGCGGGGCTCGTCGCGAGGCGGTCGAGCCGGGGGAGCGTCTCGCCGAGCGCCTGTGGGGTGAAAGCGGCGTACGGGTCGCGGCTGAGGCCCTTCACCCCCGGGGGCGTGCGGGGCAGTCCGGAGGTGTGTTCCATCAGGTGCCGCAGGGTGATGCCGGACGCCGGCGTTGCCGGCAGCCACCGCTCCACCGGGTCGTCCACGTCCAGGAGCCCGGCAGCGGCCATGCGCGTCAGGGCCGTTCCGGTGAGCACCTTCGTGAGCGAGCCGATCTCGACGAACACGTCCGCGGCGTGGCCGTGCGACGTGACGGGCTCACGTCCCGGGCGCAGCACGCATTCCGGTACGGCGCGCCGGGGCAGCAGCGGACTCACGGTCCCGCCGGGGTCAGCAGCCGCTCCAGGACGGCCTCCCGCTCCTGCGGCTTCGGGCCGGAGCGGGAACCGGCGGACCGCCACCAGTCCATGAGCACCGACGGGCGCAGCTCGCCGGCGACGAACCGGGCCAGAACCCGGTGGGAGAGCTCGACCTCACGCTCGGTGTAGGCCGGTGCGGCGGCCGAGAGAACGGCGAACTCGCTCTGCCCGTCGGCGTGGGTCACGCACACCGTCATCTGGTGCCCGCTGTCCGGGCCGCCGAAGCCCGCCATGCTCGTCGCCACGTCGATCGCGGTGCGCAGGCCCCGCCGGAGGCCCGAGCGGGCGGGGGCGTCCGGCACGCTGACGCGCTCGATCCCGGCCCAGCCCAGCGTGCCGGCCGCCGGTGCGCCGACGGGCGTCAGCCCTTCGTCGGTCAGGCGTACGCCGGCTCCCTCCGCACCGGCCGGGGCGCCGAGCCAGCACCCGTCCCGGTCCATCCAGAAGAGCCCGACCATCCTGCCCTCGTCCGGTGACTCGTCAGGCTGTCCGTGCGGCGTTGTGGTCGGCCTGCTCTGTGCTGCCACTGATCGAACCCATCTTCTCGGCGGTACGCGTCAAGACCCCAGTGTTGCCGGTGTGTTCGGCCGCGACGGGTGGGGCGTCCCTTTCCGGCCACATCTTCCGGTCCCGTAGGACGCGGTCCAGCCGCCGGCCGGTTGCCCGGGCGCGCCGCAGACCTGCCTCGACCCCCTTGTTGAGGAAGATCAGGTCGCAGGCCACCATGGTCAGCGCGAAACTGGTCAGCCCCATCAGGAGCGCGATGGACAGGTGCAGACCGATGGAACCCAGCGCGGCCCAGGGCCGCAGGCTGGGCACCAGGACGCCGAGCGGGAAGTAGACCATGAAGAGGGTGGCACCGTAGGTGCCCGCCATGACCAGCATGTCGTTCTCGTAGAGCAGCCGGGAGACCCCCGGCCACTCGAACTCGGGGATGCGCAGCACGTAGAAGAGGGCCGTGCCGTCCTGCCACATCCTGCCCTGGACCTTGTAGAGGCCGCTGACGACGTAGACCAGGCAGATCTGGCCGGCGACGGCGGCGACGCCCAGGTTGTGCAGCGCGGGCGACAGCGCGCGCACCACGCCCGGTACGCGGCCGGCCCAGCGCCGCACCAGACCGGTGGAGAAGGAGAACCGGTCGTAGCAGTTGGTCAGCAGCAGCATGGGCAGCACGATGTAGGCGAGGTTGTCGCCCCCGTCGAGGATCAGCGGTATGCGCTGGTACACCGACCACAGGAACACCCAGTGCACGGCGAGGACCAGTCGGCCGCCGACCCCGAAGGTGACCGCCAGCGCGGCGATCATGCCCAGGTGGAAGACGAGTTCGAACCACGCCCCCGACGTGCTGAGCGCATACAGGCTGAACGTGCCGTTCTCCTGCACGCCGTCGATGAAGTCCTGCCACAGGTACACGCCGTCCGGGCCGAACAGGTAGTCGCGCTCGCCGTAGTTGCTGGCGTAGAACATGAAGCCGATGAACCCGATCAGGGCCCGTGTCCCGGACACCCCCGCAACGGCGGCGGGGGAGCCGCTCAGGCGGTCCAGCCGCGCGGTGAAGCCGGCGAGCCGGTCCTTCGTCCCCTTCATCGCAGGTCACCCACCTTGAGCCAGTTCAGGTCCTCGGCGTGGACCGGTTCCTTCGCCTCGGGGTCGTTGCGCTTGGACCACGGGCGGAACTCGTGCACGTACAACCGCACCTGGACCTTCTCGGGCTTGCCGTCGCACGCGCCCGGCATCTGCGTGAGGGAGTAGCGGGCCAGGAACCGCACGGCACTCTCCCGGCTGCGCTCCTCGAAGGGGAGGGGAGGCAGGACGGGCTTGTCGCGCTCCGCCTCCTGCTGGCGCACCCGGTTCAGGAACGGGTCCGTGTTCTCCATGGACTGCATTCCGCCGGAGACCAGCCGGGACATGCGCGAGGGAAAGAACCTGTCCTTCTGTGTGCGCTCGATATAGGGATTCGTCACGTCGTAGAAAGGAGTTCGAGTTCCGTCGGGACAGGAGGCCCGGGCGAGAATGCCGCGGTCGTCGGCCAGCGGTTCGGGGGCGAAGAGCAACCAGTCCTGCGTGAAATAGGGGCTGAGCACGGTGTTGGCCTTGTCACCGTATCGGATCTTGGCCGGGCTGAGCGGTGCCTGGGAAAAGGCGGCCAGTGCGAAGTACACGCCCAGAAGGGCAGCGCCGACCAGCAGCGCCGCCCTCCTGGCCACAGAGTGGTCCGTCACTTGTCGAAGATCGATTCGACGGACTCGACCTGCGCGGCGCCGGTCTTGGCCGGAGACGCGCCGAGGCTGGCGATGCGGACCATGTTGCCGACCGAGTTGCGGATGGCCTTGGTGCTGCCCGCGGCCTTGGCGTGGACGTAGCCCTTCTCGGCAGCGCTCTTCGCGGCCTTGCCGGCCTTGGTGGCGGCCTTGCCCACGGCCTTGCCCGCCACCTTCACCAGACCGCCGATGGCGGCCGGCTTCATGGCCGGTTCGGCGTTGACGGCGGCGGCCTGCTGCACCACCGGGGTGGACGGCACGGCCGGCTGGGCCTGGGCCGAGGCCTGGGTGGTCACCACCATGGCAGCCCCGCCCAGTACGAGCGCGGCCGCCGCGATGCCCTTCTTCATTTCTCTCCCCTGTTTCACTTTCTTGGAACGGGTGAATTCCCGCCGGCGCAGGATCCTCGATTACTCGTGTCTCCGGAACCGGCCGGGAACCACCGACATGAGAAATCATTCCATCGCTGCGGTCCTCGTTCCAGGTGCGAGCGCTTCAGCAAGTGGAAGTGACTGGCAGCTTCATGTCACCTTTCGTCAGGCGGCAGCCGCTCAGGTGGCGGCCCTTCCTTTTGGTGCCGCCGGCGGGGCCGATTCCGGTCCCAGTGGCGGTGCCTTACGGATGCCGAATTCCCGGCGCAGCGCCGAACGGGCCGCCAGATAGCCGGACATCCCGTGCACCCCGGGGCCGGGCGGAGTGGACGCCGAGCACAGATACACGCCACGCAGCGGGGTGGTGTAAGGGTCGAGGCGCGCGGTGGGGCGCAGCACGCTCTGGACCAGCGTCATCGCTCCGGCGCCGATGTCGCCGCCCACGTAGTTCGGGTTGTGGTCCTCGTACTCGTGAGCGCTGATACCGCGCTGCGCGAGGACGGTGTCGGAGAAGCCGGGCGCGTACCGCTCGATGCGCGCGCGGACCAGCTCGACGGCGTCGCGGCGGTCCCCGTTCGGCACGTGGGCGTACGCCCACACCGGCCGCTTGCCCGGTACGGCCCGCCCGGGGTCGGCGACCGCCGGGTCGACGACCAGCACGAACGGCTCGTCCGTGGCCGTGCCCCGGGCGGTACGGGTCTCCTGGCGCCACATCTCCGCCTGGGTGCCGCCCAGATGCACGGTACCGGCCCTGCCGACGGCGGGATCGGCCCACGGGACGGGGCCGCTGACGAGGAAGTCGGCCTTGGCGGCGCCGGGACCGTACCGGAATCGGGCCAGGCGGCGCCGGTACCCGGCCGGCAGCCCCGGTGCGACACGCGCGAGGCCCCTGGGCGCCAGGTCCAGCAACACGGCCTTGGGGCTGCCGAGTTCGCGCAGGTCGGTGATGCACCGACCGGTGTGGAACACCCCGCCGTGCGCCCGGATGTCATCGGCCAGTGCCTCGGCCATGCGGGCACTGCCGCCGCGGAGCACGGGCCACCCGCCACTGTGGGCCAGGTGCCCGAGCAGCAGCGCCACCGCGCCCGACGCCAGGCTCGGCAGCGGCCCCACCGCGTGCGCCGCCACCCCGGTCAGCAGGGCGCGGGCCTCCTCGGTGCGAAAGCCGGCCGCGGCCAGCCGGGTTCCGTGCACGAGCGCGCGCCGCGCGAAGGCGGAAGCGGCCGCGAGGTCACCGGGCACCGCCCGTTGCGGCGACAGGACCATGTCGACCACCCCGGCGCTGTGCTCCAGCAGCGGCTCCATCAACCGCCGCCAGCGCGGGCCGTCGGGCCCGAGCCCGGCGCACGTCGCCTCCAGGCCGCGATGGGCCAGCGCGGCCCTTCCGCCGTCCAGCGGATGGGCGTAGCTGACGTCGGGCACCAGTGCCTCGACGCCGCGCGCGGCCAGATCGAAGGCGCGCAGGAAGGGGGAGGCGACGGCCATGGGATGCACGGCCGCGCAGATGTCGTGGGTGATGTCCGAGTCGAACAGCGCTTCGCCGCGCAGTCCGCCGCCGATGCTCCGCGCCTGCTCGTACAGATCGACCCGCAGCCCCGCCCGGGCCATCGTCACCCCGGCCGCCAGACCGTTGGGCCCGGTGCCGACAATCACCACGTCCGGGTCGCTCGCCACACTCTCCCCCGTGCTCCTGGGTGTTGGTACGGAATCGATGGCACCACGGAGAACGCCCTCGGCCTGCGACAACGTCCGCAAGCGGAAGCAGGGGTGCAGCATCGTGTCATTCGTCCGGCGCCTGTTGCCGCTCCTCCGCACGTCCCAGCAGGATGGGTGGACATGAACGGGGAGACGAAGCTCGGGGTCATGTCACGAACGCACCCACTCAGGTACGGCGGCGCGGCCGCGGCGATCCTCGCGGTGCTCCTCCTCGGCACGTCGGCCTGCGCCGGTGAGCCGCAACGGGACACGCGTCCCGACGAGATCTCCTCCGAAGCCGTGGACGGCGTGCGGAAGGCGTCGTCCGTACGCGTGCGGATGGAGCAGACCGGCCCCGAGGCGACGGACATCGACCTCACCATGGACCGCGGTGGCCGGTGCGCGGGCCGGATCACCTCCGTGGACGGCACCGCCGACATCATCAAGATCGGGAAGACCCTCTGGCTCAAGCCGGACGACCGCTTCTGGAGGACGCAGCTCGGCGACGGTGCCGAGCTGCCCCCGGCCTTCGAGAACCGCTATCTGCGCGGCGGCACCGAGCACGCGCAGCTGCGCGACATGGCCGCCCTGTGCGACCTCGACGGCATTCACCGGGCGCTCGCGGAGGAAGTGGGCAAGGGCCCCTTCGTCTGGGCCGAGCCGGTCACTCTCGAAGGCGAGCGGGCCGAGACGGTCAGCGGCAGGGCCGGGTCGGTGGTGATCAGTACGGCCGGCGGCGGGGGCACGTCCGGCCCGGGCACGTCCGGCCCGGTCAGGTTCGTGCAGAGGAACACGGACCGCAACACCGTCACGACGACCTTCACCGACTGGAACCGGCCCGTGTCCGCGAAGGCTCCCGCGCCCGGCGCGAGCATCGACCTGGCCCGGCTCGCCTGAGCGCTCCCGCGACGGCACCCCGGCCCTCGTCGTACGCCCCCGATGGCGCCCTCGGGCAGCCACGGCCCGGGGTGTGTCGCGCAAGCAGCTCCGTCCGCCCGCAGGGCGGAAGGGACTTCACCACGTCCTAGGACCGGAGTCCCTGGTCTCGTCCGTCGAAATCAGGATGTACGGATGAACAGGTGCCTGGGAGCATGACGCTCATGACCCACGCCCACCGAGCTCCGTCCGGCACCTCCGACCCCGCCATAGCGACCGCGGGGCGCACCGACCGTACCGGGCAGCGCATGTGGGCCGTGGTGCTGGCGGCCTGCGCAGGGCAGTTCCTCGTCGTGCTGGACGTGTCCGTCGTCAACACCGCGCTGCCGTCGATGCGGGCCGATCTGGGACTGAGCAGCGCCGGGCTGCAGTGGGTCGTCAACGCGTACTCGATCGTCCTCGCCGGCTTCATGCTGCTCGGCGGACGTGCCGGGGATCTCTACGGCCGCAAGCGGATGTTCCTGCTGGGGCTCGGGGTGTTCACCGTCGCGTCGCTGGCGGGCGGGTTCGCGCAGGAGGGCTGGCAGCTGCTCGCCGCGCGCGCCGGCCAGGGCCTGGGCGCGGCCGTCCTCGCCCCCTCGACACTGACGCTGCTCACCTCGGCCGTCCCGGAGGGCCCCGCCCGTGCCCGGGCCATCGCCACCTGGACCGCCGTCGGCGCGGGCGGCGGGGCGGCGGGCGGGCTCGTCGGCGGGGTGCTCACCGAGACCCTGTCGTGGCGCTGGACGCTGCTGATCAACGTGCCCATCGGGGCGGCCGTCGTCGCCCTCGGCGCGTGGTGGCTCACCGAGAGCCGCGCGGGGGAGCGGCGCCGGCTGGACCTGCCGGGCGCCGTGCTCGTCACGGCGGGGCTCGCCACGCTCGCGTACGGCATCGTGCAGACCGAGCAGGACGGCTGGACCGCTCCCGCGACCCTGCTGCCGCTGAGTGCCGGACTGGTGCTGCTCGGTGTGTTCGTCGCGGTCGAGGCCCGGACGAGGACGCCCCTGATGCCCCTGAAGGTGTTCCGGATGCGGGCGGTGTCGGCGGCGAACGCCGCGATGTTCAGCTGTGGCGCGGCGATGTTCTGCATGTGGTACTTCATGACGCTCTACGCCCAGAACGTGCTGCACTACAGCCCCCTGGCCGCCGGGCTCGCCCTCATGCCCAGCTCGCTCGCGGTCGTCCTCGGCTCCAAGCTCGCCCCGCGGCTGATGCGCGTCGCGGGTGCGCGCCACGTCGCCGTGCTCGGGGTGCTGGTGTCCGCGGCCGGGTTCGGATGGCAGTCCACGATGGACGCACACGGCTCGTACGTGACCGCGATCATGCTCCCGGGCATCGTGATGATGGCGGGCGGGGGCCTGGCGGGCACACCGCTGGCCTCCCTGGCCACCTCGGGCGCCGCGCCGGGTGACGCGGGCCTCGTCTCCGGCCTGATCAACACCTCACGGGTGATGGGCGGGGCGCTCGGTCTCTCCGTGCTCGCCACGGTGGCGGCGGCACGTACCGGCGGGTCGACGACCCCCGAGGCGCTGACGGCCGGGTACGCCCTGGCCTTCCGGACCGGGACGGGCATCCTGCTGGGCGGTGTGCTGATGATGCTGCTGTGGCTGCCGAAGGACCGTGTGCGCCGGGCCTGAACACGGGCGGCGCGCGGCGGGCGCGAGGCGCACGCCGCACGGGCCGTTCGCCGGTTCGGGCCCGTTGCGGAACCAGCCCCGGCACGGTTCAGGCTTGGCGCGGGCCCTCAGGGCCAGCCGCGCACACCCCGCTCCCGCGGGGCCGGCGGACCCGGCTCGGCGCCCGACGCGCCGGCTTCGCCGGGCGCGCCTGACCTGCCCGTCGCACCCGCCTCGGCCGCCGCCAGTGCCGGGTCGACGACCGTCTCCCCGCGCAGCACCCGGCGGATCGCGTCCGCCAGTTCCTCCACCGGGCCGTCCTTGACGAGGAATCCCGCCGCCCCGGCCTCCATCGCCCGCCGCAGCGCGCCGGGGCGCGCGAACGTCGTCAGGATCAGCACCCGGCAGTCCGGCACCTCGTCCCGGAGGAGCGCCGCCGCGTCCAGCCCGCTGAGGCCGGGCAGTTCGATGTCCAGCAGCGCCACGTCGGGCCGGGTGACGAGCGCCGAGTCGACGATCGCGTCACCCGCGGCCACCTGCGCCACGACCTCGATGTCCGTTTCCATGCCGAGCAGCAGCGCGAGGCCGCCGCTCATTCCCTGGTCCTCCGCGAGCAGAACCCTCATGGATGTGCCGGACCGTCGTTCGTGGGGCATTTCGTCCATCGCATCAGGATATGGCCGAAGTGCCCGCCGAGCGCCGGGCGTGGTCATTCGGGTTCCGATGGCGATCCGGCGCGGGCTCCGCGCGGACGGGGCCCGGAGGGGCTCCGCGGGTACGCCGAAGGGGTCGCCCGAGGTCCCCGGACGGCGGCCCGCAGGCCCCTGCGAGCGGCCGGACACACCTATCTGACGTTGCGTCAGTAGCCTTCACAAGTGATGGGGCGTGCGTTATACATAGGGGCCAACCGGCCTAGAACGCGTTCTAGAACAGCCTCGTGGAGCGGCCGGCCCCGTACGGCCTCGGTGCGGCCGACGGTGCGGACGGCCGCACCGAGGTCTTCCACTCCCCCGGGAGCCAAGGAACCAAGGAGCAGCATCCCCATGCCCATCGATGCCGCCAAGGCGATCGCCGCGGAGCCCCGCAGCACCGAGATCAGCTGGGACCACAAGGACATCCAGCTCTACCACCTCGGGCTCGGCGCCGGCGTCCCCGCAACCGATCCCGACGAACTGCGCTACACCCTCGAGTCCCGCCTGCACGTGCTGCCCAGCTTCGCCACCGTCGCGGGAGCGGGCATGGGGGTCGTCGGCGGGCTCTCCGCCCCCGGCATCGACGTCGACCTCGCCGCCGTGCTGCACGGCGGCCAGTCGATCACCCTCCACCGCCCCCTTCCCGTCCGGGGCCGGGCCACCAGCACCTCTCGCGTCGCGGCCGTCCACGACAAGGGCAAGGCCGCGGTCCTCGTCCTGCGCACCGAAGCCGCCGACGGGGACGGGCCCCTGTGGACGAGCGACGCGCAGATCTTCGTCCGGGGAGAGGGCGGCTTCGGCGGTGAGCGCGGCCCCTCCGCCGGCGGCGGGCAGCCGGACCGCGGACCGGACCGGACCGTCGAACGGCCCGTACGCGAGGACCAGGCGCTGCTCTACCGGCTCTCCGGCGACTGGAACCCGCTGCACGCCGACCCGGAGTTCGCGAAGCTCGCCGGCTTCGACCGGCCCATCCTGCACGGCCTGTGCACCTACGGCATGACGCTCAAGGCGATCGTCGACACGGTTCTCGGCGGGGACGTCACGCGGGTCCGCTCGTACGGCACGCGCTTCGCCGGGGTGGTGTTCCCCGGGGAGACCCTGCGCATCCGCATGTGGGCCGGGGAGGGGCGCGTCGGGGCAACGGTGACGGCCGTGGAGCGGGACGACGCACCCGTGCTCTCGGACACCGTCGTCGACCACACCTGATCCGGCGACCGCACCCGACCCGTCGCGCCCGTCTCGACCCGTCGACCACCCCTGACCGTGGTCGGCCGTTCCTGATCCGTCGACCACGCCCGACCCTCCGCGCACCCCGAGCCCGTGAACAGCGAAGCCCGAACCCGAAGCCCGACTCCCGAAGGGGGCGCACCATGCGCGCTGCCGTACTGCACGAGATCGGCCAGGACAAGCTCGACGTCCTCGACGACGTCGAGGCGGTGGGCTTCGGCCCCGGCAAGGTGAGGATCCGGGTCAGGGCGACCGGCCTGTGCCACTCGGACGTCTCCGCGATGAGCGGCGTGCTGCCGCAGCCGGCGCCGTTCATCCCCGGCCACGAGGGCGCGGGGGAGGTGCTCGACGCCGGCGACGGCGTGACCGCCGTCAAGCAGGGCGACCGGGTGCTGATGTGCTGGCTGCCCGCCTGCGGGAGCTGCCCGGCCTGCCGGCGCGGTCAGACCCAGCTCTGCCTCGCCGGGTTCATGAACGCCGGCACGCCCAACTTCAGGCGCCCCGGCGGCGACGTCTTCGGCTTCGCCGGGACCGGCACCTTCGTGGAGGAGGTCGTCGTCGACGCCGGCTGCGCCGTGCCGATCCCCGACGACGTCCCGTACGAGATCGCGGCGCTCATCGGCTGCGGTGTCACCACCGGCCTCGGCGCGGCCATCAACACCGCCCGGGTGGAGGCCGGCTCGTCGGTCGCCGTGATCGGCTGCGGCGGCGTCGGCATCTCCACGATCCAGGGCGCCCGGGTGCAGGGCGCGGCGCAGATCGTCGCCGTCGACCCGGTGGCCTCACGGCGCGAGGCGGCGCTGGCCTTCGGCGCCACCGAGGCCGTCGCGCCGGACGCGCTCGGCGACGCCAAGCAGCGGATCACCGGCGGCGAGGGCTTCGACTACGTCTTCGAGGTCGTCGGCAAGTCGGCGACCGCGAGGACGGCCTACGAGGCGACCCGGCGCGGCGGGACGCTGTGCGTCGTCGGCGCCGGCGCGATGGACGACTTCCTCCAGCTCAACATGTTCGAGCTGTTCTTCGACGAGAAGCGCATCCTGCCGTCGATGTACGGCGGCGGCGACGTGCTCCGCTCCTACGAACGGGCCATCGCGCTCTGGCGCGCCGGCCGGATCGACCTGGAATCGCTCATCACCCACCGGGTGCAGCTCGCGGAGATCAACGAGGCCCTGGACCAGATGCGTACGGGCGAGGCGCTGCGCACCTGCATCGAGATCTGAGGGGATCTGATGTCACTCCCACTCCAGGGCCTGTCCGCGATCGTCACCGGGGCGGGCCGCGGCCTCGGCCGGGCCGAGGCGCTCGAACTCGCCCGGCTCGGCGCGGCGGTCGTCGTCAACGACTACGGGCAGCCGGGCCGCGACGGCTCGGGCGAGGCGTCCGCCGCGCCCGCCGAGCAGGTCGCGGAGGAGATCCGGGCGGCGGGCGGCCGGGCGGTCGCCCACACGGGCGACGTCGCGGACTTCGAGGCCGCCCGGGACCTCGTCGCGCTCGCCACGGGCACGTACGGCACGCTCGACATCCTGGTGAACAACGCGGGCATCCTGCGGGACCGGATGGTCTTCTCCATGAGCGAGGCCGAGTGGGACTCGGTGATCCGGGTCCATCTCAAGGGCCACTTCAACACCACCCACTTCGCCTCGGCGCACTGGCGCGAACGCTCCAAGGCGTCGGGCGGACCGGTGTACGGCCGGATCGTCAACACCTCCTCCGAGGCGTTCCTCGCCGGCTCGGCGGGCCAGCCCAACTACGCCGCGGCCAAGGGCGGCATCGTCGGTCTGACCACCTCGACGGCACTGGCGATGCGGAAGTACGGGGTCACCGCGAACGCGATCTGCCCCCGCGCCCGTACACGCATGACCGAGGACGTCTTCGCCGGGTTCGGCGAACCGACGCCCGGTGAACTCGACCCGCTCGCCCCGGAGCACGTCGCCCCGCTCGTCGGCTACCTCGCCTCACCGGCCGCGTCCCGCATCACCGGTCAGCTCCTCGTCGTCCACGGCGGGATGGTCGCGGTGGTCGACCGCCCGAGGGTCGCGGCGCAGTTCGACTCGGCCAAGGAGACTTTCTCGTACGAGGAGTTGGACGGCGTCCTCGGCCCGTACTACGCGGACCGGGCGCCGGACGAGACGTTCGCGGCGACGGAGGTGCTGTCGCTGAAGCGGGCGTAGGCCCGCGCGGGCGCCGTTCACCGGCGCTGCGGAAGTCGCCCATCTCGTGGGAGCCGCCGCGGAGGTCGCCCAACCTGTCGGAGCCGCCGCCGCCGAAGCCGCCGCCGGAAACGGCTGGAAGCCGCTGCAACCGCTGCAACCGCTGGAGCCGCCGACGCGGCAGGCGCGGCCGCCCCGGCCGGCATGGCTCGAACGGCCGCCGCGTCGGGCCCGACCGGCCGCCCCCTGGCCGAAGACGCGGACGCGCGTGAGGGCCGCCGCGGAGCTTCCGTGGCGGCCCTCACACTCCCGATGCGCCTCGCGGCACCTGCTATGCCGCCTCGTCCTTCGACGGGCGGCGGTGGCGGCCGTGCGCCGGAGACGTCGTGTCCTCCGCAGCAGCGGCGCCGCCCCGGTGCTTGCCGGCGCCGACGGGCTCGGCCTGGTTCGCGGCCGCTCCCTGCGGACGCGCCTGGGTCGTGTCGGTTCGGGCCTCAGACATGTGGGAAAGTCACCCCGTTGTTCCATCGCTGATGTGGTGTCACCGGGGGAGCCGTCACCGTCGGCATCCGGACGGTGCGGCTGCGTAGCCCCCGGCCGCAGAGTCTAACCACGTGCCGCACGCCCCATGAGAGGCGCCTGCTGCAAGGGCACGGGTCTGCACATGGCAGGACTTCCCGCGTCCCCGTACGGTTCCCCACCTGCGCGTTCCGGTTGTGCCGGTTCTGTGGTGGGCGGTGGTGGAAGCGGGTCCTCGGGCGGCTCGAGCCGGGCCACCGCGCACGCCACCGCCTTCGTCGTGCACGGCAGTTGCAGCACCCCTTCCCGGGTCCACAGTCCCGAACCGGCCAACCATCCCTCCGGAGCCCGGAGTTGATGCAGCCGTCGGCCGGCGGGTCGCCAGATCCCCACCCAGGTGCCGGCCGCGGCGTCGATCCGCAGCGCCACCGCGCAGCTCTCCGGTATCAGCACGCGCCCCGGCTGGATCGCGAACGGCGTCACCGCCGCGTCGGGCAGCCGCAGGCACTCCGGGAACCGAACCGGCCGCAGGCTCCCGAGCACCCCCCAGCCCAGCCGGTCGTGGCCCGCCGCGTCCGAGCGGATCATCAGCAGCCCGCTCTCCGCGTCGGCGAGCAGGAGCCGGTCGTTGCTGTCCTCCGTGATCTGCAGCAGCGGCGTCACCTCGCCGCCCCGCTCCAGGTCGACCACCACGGCCTTGGTGATTCCGTCCTGCTCGCGGTCCAGTGCCAGCATCCGGCCCGTGCGGTCCAGCCACACCCCTCCCGAACAGCGGCCGGGCACCTCCGCCACCCGCTCGGGCCCGAACGCCCCGCCCGCCACCAGCCACACGGCCGTGGAACTCTCGCCGGGCGCCAGCGCAAAGGCGCAGGTGCCGTCCGGCGCGGGCGGGAGCAGTCGCAGCTCCGCCGACTCCACGGAACCCAGCGGCAGTTCGCCCGTGCCCGGACCCGTGGGATAGAGCAGCGAGAACGAGCGGAGCCCCGCCACCCGCCGGTGGACCAGCACCCGGCCGTCGGCGAGCGGGGCCACCTCCGTGTCCTGCTCCTCGGGCTGGCCGAGCGGCAGCGGCACCGCGTACGGCTCCGGACCGTCGAGCGTCCACCGCTCGGCGAACAGGGCGTCTCCGCGCCCCGCGAGGCGCGCGGCGTAGCTGCCGCCCGCGCCGACCGTGAGCGCCGCCCGCGGGGCGGGCCGTACGGCCTCGTGCTCCGCGGCTTCCTCGATGGCACACGCTGTCATCGGATGGTCACCTCCGGCCATCGAAGCTAGTTTTCGTACTTCCAGCCGAACCCCGCGAGCCGGTTCACTTCACACATATGGATGGCCGAATCCGGATTTGCCTGAGGGAGGGGTGGCCGTTGTGCTGCCGAGGCCGGCGGTTAAGGTAAGGCCCGCCTAAGTCGGACCGTCCCGGTCCGCTTGTGTCCCCCTTTCGCGCCTACTCGCCACCGCAGGAGCACCGATGTCCCCACGCCGCCGCGGCACCGTCGCCGCCGTCTCCCTCGTCGCCGCGCTCACCCTCGCGGCCTGCGGAAACGGCAGCGGCGACGGCGCCGACAGGACCAAGGCCGACGACGGCGGCAAGAAGTCCGTCGCGCAGGGCGGCAAGGACTTCGGCGACGCGGCGGCGAAGACCGCGGCGATGGGCACGGACGCCAAGGCCGGCGAGTTCCCGCGCACGCTCACCCACGCCATGGGCACCACCGAACTGAAGGCCGCCCCCAAGCGCGTCGTCGTCCTCGACGTCGGTGAGCTTGACAACGTTGTTTCGCTCGGCGTCGAGCCCGTCGGCTACGCCCCGGCCGAGGGTGACGACGGCATCCCCTCGTACCTGAGGAAGGACGCCGGCAGCCCCACGAGCGTCGGCACCATCAACAACCTCAACCTCGAGGCCATCGCGCAGCTCAAGCCCGACCTGATCCTCGGCAGCCGGCTCCGCGCCGCCGACAAGTACAAGGAGCTCTCGCAGATCGCTCCGACCGTCTTCTCCATCCGCCCGGGCTTCACCTGGAAGGAGAACTACCGCCTCAACGCCGCCGCCCTGGACCGCACGGCGGTCGCCGAGGCCAAGCTCGGCGCGTACGAGAAGAACGCCGCACGGCTCGGCACCGACATCGGCGCGGACAAGCCGACCGTCTCGATGGTCCGCTACATGCCGGACCGGATCCGTCTGTACGCCAAGGCCTCCTTCATCGGCACCATCCTCGAGGACGCCGGGCTGCCGCGGCCCGCGAACCAGCAGATCGACGATCTGGCCACGGAGATCAGCCCGGAGAAGATCGACGAGGCCGACGCCGACTGGATCTTCACCGGCGTCTACGGCGACCCGGCGAAGACCAAGCGCGAGACCGCCCGGTCCAACCCGCTCTGGAAGAACCTGAAGGCGGTCAAGGGCGGGCAGGCCCAGGACGTCCCGGACGAGACCTGGTACCTCGGGCTCGGCGTCACCGCCGCCGAGGAGGTCCTCGCCGACCTCAGGGGCTACCTGGTCAAGTAGGTCCCCGGGGCACCCGGCGCCGGACGGCGGGGCACGGAGGGCAGGTAGCCTTGCCTCCGTGCCCCGTCTGTCTGAAGTCATCGCCGAGCTCGACGCCCTCTGGCCCCCCGAGCGGGCCGAGGAATGGGACGCCGTCGGCACGGTCTGCGGTGAGCCCGACGCCGGGATCACCCGCGTCCTCTTCGCCGTCGATCCCGTCCTGGAGATCGCCGAGGAGGCCGTCGCACTCGGCGCGGACCTGATCGTCACCCACCACCCGCTCTATCTGCGGGGGACCACGACCGTCGCCGCCTCCCACTTCAAGGGGCGGGTCGTCCACACCCTCATCAAGCACGACATCGCCCTGCACGTCGCGCACACCAACGCCGACACCGCCGACCCCGGCGTCTCCGACGCCCTCGCCGGCGCACTCGACCTCCGCGTCACCGGTCCGCTCGTGCCCGAGAACGGCCTGGGCCGGATCTGCGAACTCGACCGCCCCGAGACGCTGCGCGAGTTCGCGGCCCGGGCAGCCGCGCGGCTGCCCGCCACCGCCCAGGGCATCCGCGTCGCGGGAGACCCGGAGGCGACCGTCCGCCGCGTCGCCGTCAGCGGCGGCTCCGGAGACAGTCTCTTCGGTGCCGCCCGGGCCGCCGGCGTCGACGCGTTCCTCACCGCCGACCTGCGGCACCACCCCGTCTCCGAGGCCGTTCAGCAGGCACCCCTCGGTCTGGTCGACGCCGCCCACTGGGCCACCGAATGGCCCTGGTGCGAACAGGCCGCCGCCCAGCTCGACGAGATCTCCGACCGCCACGGCTGGAACCTGCGGGTCCATGTCTCGAAGACGGTCACCGACCCCTGGTCCTCCCACCACACCTCTGGAGCCCCCAACTGAACGCCGCGCCCGCCGACCAGATCCGACTCCTCGACGTCCAGGCACTCGACGTCCGTCTGTCGCAGATCGCGCACAAGCGCAAGTCGCTGCCCGAGCACGCCGAACTGGAGTCGCTCAACAAGGACCTCGCGCAGCTGCGCGACCTGCTCGTCGCCGCGCAGACGGAGGAGAGCGACTGCGCCCGCGAGCAGACCAAGGCCGAGCAGGACGTCGACCAGGTCCGCCAGCGCTCCGTGCGGGACCAGCAGCGCCTCGACTCCGGCGCCATCACCTCGCCCAAGGACCTCGAGAACCTCCAGAAGGAGATCGTCTCGCTCGCCAAGCGCCAGGGCGACCTGGAGGACGTCGTCCTCGAGGTCATGGAGCGCCGCGAGTCGGCGCAGGAACGCGTCGCCGAACTCACCGAGCGCGTCTCCTCCGTCCAGGCCAAGGTCGACGACGCCACGGCCCGCCGGGACGCGGCGTACGAGCAGCTCGACGGCGAGTCCGCGTCGGTCGGCAAGGAGCGCGAGGTCGTCGCCGGCTCGGTACCCGCGGACCTGATGAAGCTGTACGAGAAGCTCCGCGAGCAGCAGGGCGGCGTCGGCGCGGCCCGGCTGTACCAGCGCCGCTGCGAGGGCTGCCACATCGAGCTCAACATCACCGAGGTGAACGAGGTCCGCGCCGCCGCCCCCGACACGGTCGTGCGCTGCGAGAACTGCCGCCGCATCCTGGTCCGCACCTCGGAGTCCGGTCTCTGATGCGCGAGCTGGTCGTCGAGGCCGACGGGGGTTCCCGGGGCAACCCGGGCCCGGCGGGGTACGGGGCGGTCGTCCGCGACGCGGCGAGCGGGGAACCGCTCGTGGAACGGGCCGAGTACATCGGCGTCGCCACGAACAACGTCGCCGAGTACCGGGGGCTCATCGCCGGTCTGAAGGCGGCGAGGGAACTCGACCCCGAGGCCCGGGTCCGCGCCCGCATGGACTCCAAGCTCGTCGTCGAGCAGATGTCGGGCCGCTGGAAGATCAAGCACCCGGACATGAAGCCGCTGGCGGCGGAGGCCGCGCGGATCCTCCCGCCCGGTCAGGTCACGTACGAGTGGATCCCGCGCGAGCGCAACAAGCACGCGGACCGGCTGGCCAACGAGGCCATGGACGCGGGACGCCGTGGCGCGCAGTGGGAGCCCTCGGCCTCTTCGGCGGCGCTCGCGTCCTCCGCCGAGGACGTCCGGGCCGCCCGGGTCGTCGGCGACGCGGCGGCGGGCGCGGCGAAGGCACGGGCGGCGCTGGCCTCACGGGCAGGGAACGCGGGCCTGTCCGAGGCAGGCGGTTCCCGTGCGTCGGACGGTGCGGCGGCCGCACAGGCGACGCTGCCCAAGACCACCGAGGTGGAGGGCGCCGGCTGGGGCCCGGACCTCGGGCCGCCCGCGACGTTCGTCCTGCTGCGGCACGGCGAGACGGCGCTGACCCCGGAGAAGCGGTTCTCCGGCAGCGGCGACCACGAACTGTCCGAGGTCGGCCGCCGCCAGGCCGAGGCCGTGGCCGCGGCACTGGCCGCCCGCGGCACGATCCAGGCGATCGTCTCCTCCCCGCTCAAGCGCTGCCGGCAGACCGCGGAGGCGGTCGCCGCCCGCCTCGGGCTCGACGTCCACGTCGACGAGGGGCTGCGCGAGACGGACTTCGGTGCCTGGGAGGGCCTGACGTTCGCCGAGGTCCGGGAGCGGTACGGCGACGACCTCGACGCCTGGCTCGCCTCCCCGAAGGCGGCGCCCACGGGCGGCGGCGAGAGCTTCGCGACGGTGGCGCGTCGGGTCGCGGCGACGCGGGACCGGCTGGTGCGGGAGTACCAGGGGCGCACGGTGCTCGTCGTCACCCACGTCACCCCGATCAAGACCCTGGTCCGGCTGGCCATCGGCGCGCCCCCGGAATCCCTGTTCCGGATGGAGCTCTCGGCGGCGTCGGTGTCGGCGGTGGCGTACTACGCGGACGGCAACGCGTCACTGCGCCTGCTGAACGACACGGCCCACCTGCGCTGACCCTGCGGGGGTTCGGCGTCGGGCGCCCCTGGTGCCGCGGGGTGCGGGAGGTGCCGGCGCACTCACCGGGGCGAGACCGGGACACTCACACGAGATGCGCGGCGCCCGAACGCGCCCCGCTCACGCCCGCGAGACGCGCCCGTCCGTGCAACGCGGGCAAGTCCGGCGCCGGCCGGCCTGGCGGACAGGCCCGGCGGCGGCCAGCGCGGTGCGAACGCAGGCCCGACACCGGCAGGCGCGGCGGGAGCGCCCGCGCGGCGCGAAGGCGCGCGCGACGGCGAACGCGCGGGCGGTGCGAACGTAGGCCCGGCGCCGGCCGGCGCGGTGCGAACTCAGGCCCGCGCGGCGGGAAAAGGCGGAGGTGATCACGCAGCCCGCGCGGCGGGAAGGCGCGCGCGACGGCGAACGCGCGGGCGGTGCGAACGCAGGCCCGGCGCCGGCAGGCGCGGTGCGAACGCAGGCCCGCGCGGCGGGAAGGCGGAGGTGATCACGCAGCCCGCGCCCGCCGGCGTACCGCGCCTCGGGAAGGGGTCACGCCTTCCGCGGGCGCAGCGCCGACGCCTCGCGGGCCAGGGTCTCGACGCGGTGCCAGTCACGTGTGGCGACCGCGTCCGGCGGCAGCATCCACGTTCCCCCGACGCAGCCCACGTTGGGCAGCGTCAGGTACGAGCCGGCGGACGCGCGCGTGATGCCGCCCGTGGGGCAGAAGCGGGCCTGGGGGAGCGGGCCCGCGAGGGACGTGAGGTAGGGCGTGCCGCCGGAGGCCTCCGCGGGGAAGAACTTCATCTCGTGCACGCCGCGCTCGAGCAGCCCCACGACCTCCGACGCCGTCGAGACGCCCGGCAGGTACGGCAGGCCCGACGACACCATCGCGTCCAGCAGCGCGTCCGTCCAGCCGGGGCTGACCAGGAAGCGCGCCCCGGCCGCGGCCGCGTCGGCCACGGCCCCCGGCGTGATGACCGTGCCCGCGCCGACGACCGCCCCCGGCACCTCCTCCGCGATCGCGCGGATCGCGTCGAGCGCGGCCGGCGTCCGCAGGGTCACCTCGATCGCGGGCAGTCCGCCCGACACGAGCGCGCGGGCGAGCGGTACGGCGTCGGCGGCGTCGTCCAGGACGACGACGGGGACGACGGGGGCCAGGTCGAGCACGGAGGTCATGCCGTCATCCTGCCCGCGCCCAACGCCCCGTGCAACGAGCGTTGCACTCAGTGCAATGCGCCCCGACTCGTCAGTGGATCTCGGTCACCACCACGTCGAGCGCCCATGCCTTCCCCGGCCTGCCCGGAGCCTCCGCCTCGACCGTGTACCCGATGTCTCGCAGCGCTTCCACCAGCTCGCCCGGGTCCTTCGGCGCGGTACCGGCCTCCAGCAGACTGCGTACGATGCGGCCCTTGGTCGCCTTGTTGAAGTGGGAGACCACGGAACGCTTCTCGACGCCGTCGACGAGCTGCGAATGCAGCACCCGCACGGTCGCCGTCCGGCCCGCGACCTCGCCCTTGGGGCGCCACGCCGCCGCGTAGGCCGACGACCGCAGGTCCAGGACCAGCCCGTCCCCCGCCGCCTCGGGCAGCGCGGACGCCATCGGCGCCCGCCAGTGCGCGCCCAGCGCCCCGAGCCCGGGGAGCTTCACCCCCATCGAGCAGCGGTACGAGGGGATCCGGTCGTCGACGCGGACCGCACCCCAGAGCCCGGAGAACACCAGCAACGACTTGCGCGCCCGCCGCCGCGCGGAGGCGTCGAGGGTGGCCAGCCCGAGCGCGTCGTACAGCACCCCGGTGTAGATCTCGCCCGCCGGACGCGCCCCGGCCGTGCGCAGCCCCGCGTTCTTCGCGACCTCGTCGCGCAGGCCCTCGCTGAGCCCCAGTACGTCGCGGGCCTTCTCCTCGTCGCCCCGGCACAGTTCCACGAGCTCGTCGAGCACCGCTGTGCGCGCCGCGGCCAGGGCGGGCAGCGACAGCGTCTCCGGCTTGAGCGGCGCCCCGCGCCCCGAAGCGGCCTTGCCCTCGGACGGCGGCAACAGCACGAGCACGACGTTCTCCTCTGCGTACGTACGGAAATGGGGGGTGCGGCCCCGCGTCGCCAGCGTAGTCGGCCGCAACGACCCGCCGCCCGGGCCGATCCTGCGGCACCCGGGCGTGGCCCGCCCCACCGCCCGGGGCCCGCGGCAGGCGGACGGGCGAGACGGGCGGGCAGGCGGACGGGCGAGACGGGCGGGCAGGCAGACACGGGCGGGACCGGGCAGCGCTCCGCGCCCCGGTCGCACCCCCGTCGCCGCCGCCATACGCTCGGCACATGCCACGCCGTCGTATGCATGTGACCTGCGCGGCCGACGACCCGCTGCTGGCCTGCCTGTGCGCGCTGCGCCTCCGGCTCGGCGTACCCGTGAGGTTCCCCGTCAAGGTGCTGGTCGAGGCGGAGCGGACGGCCCGCGACCCGCGGCTTCCGGAACGGGACGAGACCGGCGTCCCGTTCTTCACCGTCGACCCGCCGGCCTCCGCCGACCTGGACCAGGCGATGCATCTCGAACGGCGGCCGGGCGGCGGCTACCGGGTGCGCTACGCCATCGCCGACATGGCCGCGTTCGTACCGCCGGGCGGCGCGCTCGACGCCGAGGCGCACCGGCGGACGCAGACGCTGTACTTCCCGGACGAGAAGGTGCCGCTGCACCCGCTGGTGCTCTCCGAGGGTGCGGCGAGTCTGCTGCCCGGGCAGACCGCGCCCGCGCTGCTGTGGACCATCGACCTGGACGCGGACGGCCGGACCGTCGCCACCGGCGTACGGCGGGCCCTGGTCCGCAGCCGCGCCAAGCTGGACTACGCAGGGGTACAGCGGCAGATCGACTCGGGCGCGGCGGAGGAGCCGGTGGCCCTGCTCAAGGAGATCGGGCTGCTGCGCGAGGAGCTGGAAGTGGAGCGGGGCGGGATCTCGCTCAACCTGCCCGAGCAGGAGATCGTCGCCCAGGACCACTCGTACGCACTGGAGTTCCGCGCCCCGTACCCCGTGGAGCGCTGGAACGCCCAGATCTCCCTGCTCACCGGCATGGCAGCGGCCGGGCTGATGGTGACCGCGGGGACCGGCATCCTGCGGACCCTGCCGACCGCGCCGGGCGGAGCCGTCGCCCGGCTGCGCAGGACGGCCCGGGCCCTGCGCATCCCCTGGCCGCACCATGTCCCCTACGCCCGGGTCGTCCGGTCGCTCGACCCGTCGAACCGCCGCCACGCCGCGTTCCTCCAGGAGTGCACGACGCTGCTGCGCGGCGCGGGCTACAGCGCGTTCAGCGGCGGGCAGCTGCCCGAACCGTCCGTGCACGCCGCCGTCGCCGACGTGTACACGCACTGCACCGCACCGCTGCGCAGGCTCGTCGACCGGTACACGGGCGAGCTGTGCCTGGCCGCCGTGGAGGGCCGGGAGCCCCCGGAGTGGGTACGGGAGTCCCTGGACGTCGTACCGAAGGAGATGGCCGAGGGGACGCGTCGCGCGAACAACGTCGAGCGCCAAAGCGTCGACACCGTCGAGGCGGCGCTGCTGACGGGCCGGATCGGCGATGTCTTCGACGGGTTCGTGGTCGACGTGCGGGAGCGCGAACCGGACGTCGGCACGGTCCAGTTGGACGAGCCCGCGGTCGTCGCCCCGGTCGACGGCGACGGGTCGGAACTCCCGCTCGGCGAGGCACTGCGGGTACGGCTCACGCTGGCCGACCCGGGGGCGGCGAAAGTGCGGTTCGCGCCCGCGTGACCGCCCGCAGCATCGAACGGGCGTCGTCGGCGTGGCAGCGCACCGTGTGCACCTCGCGCGTCCTGCCCAGCAGTCCCACCGACACGACGGGTTCCGTCAGCGTGAGGGTGAGCGACGTCTGCGAACCGACGGGCAGGTCGAGCACGCCGTCCTCCTTCTTGTCGTGCGTGAACATCAGCTCGTAGGAGGCGGACGCGATCCGCTCCAGGGGGATCCGCAGATCGACGTGGGCGGCCTGGCGCAGCCGCAGCGCGTCCTCGGACAGCGTGTGCGGCCGGGTCACCGACGCCGCGTGCAGACCGACGACGAACAGGACGGTGTAGACGTCGAGGACCAGCACCACGGCGTGCAGCACCGGCCAGGGACCGAGCAGGTACGACATCCCGACGGTCTCGACGACGCAGACGAAGCCGAAGCCGAAGAGGAGCGCGGCCTGGTCACGGGCGTGCCCGAAGACCTGGTCGCCCGGCCCGACCCCGGCGCGTCGCCGGGCCGCCCAGAGCAACAGGCTCCACATGAGCCGCAGTTCGTGCCCGGCCAGCCGGAGCACCGGCTCCGGCACCAGTTCGCCGACGGCCTCGCGCGGTGTCAGCCCCTCCCCGCGCCACAGCCTGAGGAACACGGCGGCCTCGGCCAGCAGCAGGAGCAGGACGGCCGCCTCGGCGGCGGCCATCACCGGCGCGGGCGGCCGGAGCCCCGCCATCAGACAGACCACGAGCGCCAGTTCAGCGGGCAGGACGAGCCAGGCGACGCCTCTGAGGAGGCGCTTCACCCGCGTCACCGGGCCCGCTCCGCGACCAGGCGCAGCGCGCGGCGTACGGCCTCGGCCTGGGCCGGCGGGAACTCGGCGAAGAAGGCGTCCATGAACGTGCTCCCGCCCCCGCCAGCCGGTGCGCCGTCCTCCGTGAGCCCTTCCACGACCTCGTCGGGCATGCAGTCGGCCAGCGCCCGGGCCGCCTCCTCGACGCGAGGATCGCCGGCGTCGGCGTCCGTGAGCGCGTCGAGCAGCCCGTAGACCTCGTACGCGCGCTCCACCGCGCCCGGAGCCTCGGTCATCCTCCGCATCGCGCCGAGCAGGCGGTCCCGCTCCCCGGCCGGGACGACGGTGTCCAGCAGGGCGAGCACCTCGCGGTCCTTCGCGGCGGTCGCGGACTCGGGGCGCCCCGCGGTCTCCTCGGCGAGACTGCCGAACAGCGCCGTCAGCTCGGGCGACACCGGACCCTCGGCGGGCAGCCGCCCGGAGCGCGCCTGCTCCAGCAGGACGCCGAGCCGTTCGCGCCGCTCGGAGAGCAGCTCCTGCTGCCTGGCGAGATCGTCGTCCAGCTCCTCCAGGACCTCCACGAGCTCCCGGCCCGCGTCGTCGGCGAGCACGTCCCCGACCTCGTTGAGGCCGAGCCCGAGCTCGGTCAGCCGCCGGATGCGCGCGAGCAGCACGGCGTCGCGCACCGAGTAGTCCCGGTAGCCGTTGGCCCGCCGGGTGGGCTCGGGCAGCAGGCCCTGATGGTGGTAGTGCCGCACGGCACGCGGGGTGACCCCGACGAGTGCGGCGATCTCTCCGATCCGCATGGCTTCAGTAGAAACCCTGACGCTGCGGCAAGGTCAAGCGGATGCAGGAGGCCGGACGCGGGACACCGGACGCCGGGCTCTCGGGGCCGCCCCGAGGCGTCGGACCCGTGGCGTCGGGCGGGGCCGGCCGGCGTCGAGCGGGGCCGGCCGGTGCCAGCCGGGGCTTGTCCCGGCCGGCGGCGGGGACGGGTGGCCCAGGGGCCCGGACGCGCCGGGTAGCATGGTCGTCACGGCAGACGAGCCGGGCGGACGGCCGCGTGAGGACCCTCAGGGGGCCTCCCGAGGAACGTCCGGGCTCCACAGGGCAAGGTGGTGGGTAACGCCCACCCGGGGTGACCCGCGGGACAGTGCCACAGAGAACAGACCGCCGGGGACCTCGGTCCCCGGTAAGGGTGAAACGGTGGTGTAAGAGACCACCAGCGCCTGAGGTGACTCAGGCGGCTCGGTAAACCCCACCTGGAGCAAGGTCAAGAGGGGCCGCCGCCCGAAAGGAACGGTGGCCCTGCGCGGACGATCGAGGGCTGCCCGCCCGAGTCCGCGGGTAGACCGCAGGAGGCCGGTGGCAACACCGGTCCTAGATGGATGGCCGTCTCCCCGGCGACCGCGAGGTCACCGGGCGACAGAACCCGGCGTACAGCCCGGCTCGTCTGCCGCCACCTGCGGCTTTGCCTCGGAAAGGGCCTCTGACCTGCATCGGAGGTCCTTTCCGATCTTTCAGGAGCTTGCCGCGTTAGGCGGCGGAAAGTCCCTCGGAAGTCCCTCGGACAGCACTGAAAGTCCCTGAAAAGTCCCTGGCGCGGAGGCGCGGGCGAAGCCTCTGAGCTGGTTCGGATCGATGGAGCGTGACGCTGTTGCTCGACCCCCGCGGCTTTTGAAACTGCCGCGAGGTGGAACGTGGTCTGCGGTGGACAGGGAAGGGGCCGGAAGGGGCCCGGTCGTGAACGTTCATGCGCTTCGATACCGGAGCCGGGGACTTCACCCTCGACGTTCAGGAGGAGAGCGTCCAGCCTCTGACGCTCCTCGGCAGGGTGACCGCTGCGCACCGTACGGGGGGAGCCCGCTGTCGTGGAGATGCGCCCAGAGGGCTAATTCTCCTGCAGCAGCGCCGAGCAACGATCAACGCGCACTTACAGTAGGAACATCCGCCGTGCTCGCTGGCCCGTTGCGTTGCATGCGGAAGGAGGGGGAAGAGCGAGGATGTCGAAGCGCACCCGACGCGCAGCCGTGCTTGCTGCTGAACAGCGTGCGGTCGACTACGCGTATTCCTGCCTGGAACGGGCCCGGCAGGAAGCGTCGGAGCTGAGCGGCCTCGACGTCGCGGCCAGCGGCAAGGACTCCATCGACGCCCGGCGGACCTGGGAGCGGGAGCTGGCGTCCCTCGACATCGGAGGCAAGTCCCTCGTCTTCATGAGGGCCGATGTCGACGAGGGTGAGGGCCGCGAGACGTTCTACGTTGGGCGGCGCGTGGTGCGCGACGAGCAGCGGAATCCTGTCGTGGTCTCCTGGAGTTCGCAGGCCGCGGTGAACTGGCGGCTGACCAGCGAACGGGATCCGGGACAGGTGCGGCTGTTGCGCCAGATCATCTGTGATCAGCAGGTGGTCAAGCGCTATCTCGATCTCCATGGATCGGAAGCGGGACCACCGGCGGTACCAGAGATACCGGCGGCACCGCTTGCCACCGACGTGCCGGCCACAGCCACCGAGGAACCGGCGTGGCGTGATCCGCTCCTCGACGAGATGGACCGTGCGCGCGACGGCTCGATGCACGACATCGTCGAGACCATCCAGCGGGAACAGCTCCGGCTCGTGGCGGAGGAGCCTGCGGGCGTGCTCGTGATCCAGGGCGGTCCGGGCACGGGCAAGACGGCGGTCGGCCTGCACCGCGTGACCTGGCTGCTGGACAACAAGCACCGGAACGCCAAGGAAATCCTCGTCATCGGCCCCAATCGGGGATTCCTCGACTACGTGGGCGTCACCCTGTCCGAACTCGGCAGCGACGACGTGTCGATGCTCGAACTTCCCGCGCTCTGGTCGGCGGCAGCGTCGCCCCGAGATCCCCGTCGGATCGCCGTGGTGAAGACCGATCCGAGGATGGCTGCGGTGCTGCGCAGGGCCGTCGACTGCGAGACGACGAGCTCGGTGGAACGGCTGACCGCACTCGTGGGCGGACCGGTCTTCACCTTCGAGCTGAACCGCCGCGAAGTCGTTGTCCCTGTTGAGGAGATAGCGGAGATCGCTGCTGCGGCACTGGCCGGCGACAGTCCGTACCAGGTGCGCCGGGAGCGCTGCACACAGCGGATCACGCAGCACCTGACCGATGTCTACGTCGGGCTTCTGCCAGGCCCTGCCGACATCGACTACCTGGCCGAGACGGCCAGGGCCCGCCCCGTCGTACGCCTCCTCAAGCGGATCTGCCCCAGCCTTGCGGCCCAGGACATTCTGCGGGGCCTGTTCTCCGGCGGGGCCACCCTCAGCCGGGCCGCTGAGGGCATTCTGTCGGCCGCCGAACAGGATCTGCTCACTGCACCCCGCCCGGGAGCCGGGCCAAGGAGCCGTACGGCGCGCTCGCGGACGGAACTGAGCCGCGAAGACCTGGTCCTTCTTGATGAGCTGGAGTACGTACTGGGTGGACGCCCCCAGAAGGTGTACGGGCACCTGGTCATCGACGAAGCACAGGACGTCACGCGGATGGAGGCCAGGGCCCTGGCACGGCGCTGCCCCAGCGGTTCGATGACGGTGCTCGGCGACCTCGCGCAGTCGACCGGGCCCTACCTCCACCAGGACTGGGACGGGCTCGGGAAGGTGCTCGCGGGCCAGGGCGGATGGCGGGTCACCCAGCTGCTCACGGGGTTCCGCGTACCGGGAGAGGTCATGGCCTTCGTGGCCCAGCTGGGCGAGCACTGCGCGCCCGGCGTGACAGTGCCCGACTCGGTGCGCGACACGGGCACGGACGTCGCCGTGATCCAGGGGGTGGAGGTAGGCACTCTGGCCGCCGAGGCCGTGGCACGGCTACGGGCGAGCGCGCCTGCCGGAGCGGATGAACGCTCGATCGGCGTGATCGTGCCGCCGGGCGGTGAGTGGGCCAGCGACATCGCGCGCGCCCTCGGTTCGGAGAGTCTCGGGAACCTTGCCGTCCTCACCCCGGCTGAGGCGAAGGGACTCGAGTTCGACCACGTCGTCGTGGTGGAGCCTGCCGGGATCGTCACAGACGAGGCTGTAGGCCTGAGGCATTTGTATGTCGCGCTGACGCGGTGTACCCAGTCGCTGACCGTCGTCCACGCCCTGCCCCTGCCCCCGCAGATCGGAGGCCCGGACCGCCTTCCCGCGCCCACTGCCGCATCCGTTCCTTCGCCGTCCCCTCGTGACGCGGAGGGCTCGGTCGCGGATCCTGCGGCGAGCCTGTGCAGCCGGTACTTCGCTGACGGGACTCCGTGCACCCATTCCACTCACCACCCAGACAAGTGGTGCAGGACGGCCCCCTGCGGAGGCTTCCGCACGGCTGAACCGGTGGTCGTGGCCCAGCCCCGGCGGCTTGCTCCAATCGTCGGTGCGCAGGACCAGGGCCGTCTCAACCTCGATGCGCGGCAGCGTGCCGCCGTGCGGGTCAGCTCGGGGGCGTGCGGGGCCTTTGTCGTACGGCACCGGGGCGGCCTACGCGAAGCGGCGGTGGAATTGCACGCCATGCTGGCCTCGTTCGTCGAGCGGGCCCGGCACCTGCGCGCCGCGGACGGCACCTGGGTGCTAGACCTCGCGGGATTCCGCATCGTGCTCAGTCCCGAGGCCGACACGATCACGGGCTACGACGCGGTGCACGCGGAACGGAGCTTCGCGCAGTTCGAGGTGGGCGTCGCGTCCCGGGCGGGCAAGGACGCCCGGGCCGCGCGGAGATCGGCGCTGACCGCGCCGGTGCGGGAGAGCGGACCACCGCTCGGTGCCGAGGAACCGGTCCGCCTGCTCGACGCAGGAGCGTTGCACGCCACCGCCTCGGCCTGCGCCGGATACGAGCGGGTGGGGCAGATTCGCGGTATGGCCGATGAAGCCTTCGTACGTGCGATGCGTGGAGCGCTTGCCGATGATCTGCGGACCGCGGATATCGAGCTGTTCGAGACCTGTGTCATCGTCGGAGGCAGCCGCTTCCAGTGGCGGCTCTCGCCCGATGGCCGCTCCCTGCTCACCGTGCGCGAACCCGGTACGGACTACCGCGGACTGCCGGCCTTCCCCAACTCCCTTCCCGAGCCCCGAAGGGCGACCATGTCTACAACCGACCCGACACCCCAACTTGGCGAAGAGGAGCGGGCGGAGGAAGAGCAGCCAGCCGAGGCAGGCAGCGGCTTGGAACGCCTGGTGGCCGCCCGTGCGTTGGCGGCGCGGTCTGACCGATCTCACGAAGCGCTCCGGCACCGCCTGCTCGCCGACCTCTACGACAGCGCGTCGGAGGTCGGGGAGAGCACCCTTGTGGACGCCTGGTGCACGCGGGCTGACGGCACCGTGCTCTTCGACGTGCTGGGCAGTGAGGACAGTACGTACCCGTCCATACGGGAGTCAGTGCTCCACCTTATGGAGGTGTCCCACCTGCGTACGGAGGGTCAGGCGGAGTTCCTCGTCGTCGTGTTGGGCGGCGAACCGGCGGAGGCATGGGTGGCCGACGCGGTCGATGGCGCTTTCAGTGTGCTCCTCGCCTGGCGCGCCGACGGGACCTGGGCGGGGCCGGGAGCGCGGCACATCGTGTCCTAGCGAGGGCCCTGCCGCCAGCGCAAGCAGACCTGTCAAAATACGACGCAAGTTTCGAACGCGGGAGACGAGCGGGGCGCATGGGGAACGAGGACGCTTCGGCCGATCGGCTCGGCGGCGGATTCGGAGCGGGGGTACCGCCGATCACGGGATCGATGACGCGGGCTGAGATGGTCGAGGCGTGGCGGGAGCGGCGGTCTGCCCGCCGCTCCGCGGGGATCACCGGTCCCGGGGGCGTGGTCGACGGATTCGCGTTGCGCAAGTGGCGTAAGGCCGGGGTCTTCGGTGCGGAGGCGGTGGCGCGTGTCGAGGATGTGTTGCGCGGGCTGTTGGAGTCCATGGACGCCGAGGACGAAAACCTGCGGTGGGGCGCCGACACCATTCGTGCATGTCTGGACGGACAGCCGACGCCTCAACTCCTACCCGCGGTCAAGGCCCTGCTCGAAGTCACCGATCCGGGCAGGGGCGTCGCGCGGACCGCAGCCGTGCTCTCCGCCGTCCACGAAGTAGGCCTGCCTTGGCTCTCCCTGGCCGGTGAGCGCCGCCTAGCGGTCATCATGGGAGCGGTCCCGACGGCCGACCTAGGATCGGACGACCTTCCCCGCCCCGGGGAAGACCCTTCTGGGGCCTTCGCGCTTCAGCAGGCCCTTGCCCGGAGGAGCCTTGGCGAGCTGACCGCGCACCACTTGGGGGCAATCGTCCCCTGGGCACCCCTCGGCGTCATCGACGACCTGATCGAGACAGGTGTATTGGATCGCGGTCACAAGCCGTGGACCCTGCGGGTGGACTCCGCCGAACAGAGCTACCTGCTCGCCAGGCTCGCACCAGAGAAGGTGGATGCCGCCCTGGCCCGCTCGCTCGGCTGGGACGAGCCCGGCGAGCGGGAGGCGTTCCTGGCGGGCGAGCCGGTCCAGCCGGCGCCGGGCAGCCTCTACGACCTGCTCCTGCGTGTCGCGGATGGTGAGACGGACGTCCTCAAGGAACTCGACGGGCTGCTGCCTCGCGAGCTGGTACTTCGCCTGCGCAAGGTGCGGGATGGCGCTATGACGGGCTCCTGGGACCCGGACATCCCCGCCGACCGCGGGCTGTGGCGGCTGATGTGCGCACTGTGGGAGCCGAGGGCCGCGGTGAATCCGGCGCGCGGGCCCTTCTACGCCCTCGTGGCGCTGCGGCACGCCTACGATCTCATCTGCCAGGGCGAGAGGAAGAAAGCTCAGGCGCAGGTCGACAAGCTCGTCGATCATGAAGGCGCGTCAGCCGAGCACGCGGCCGAGGCGTGGAACATGTTCGCCTACCTCGCCCTGCTCGATGACAATCTCGACCTTGCCTACGTCTCGCTGGCGCGCGTCGCCCGAACCGACCGGCGAGTCGAGGAGAACCTGGCTCTGCTGGACCGTCGGCGGGGGACCAAGCGCAACGACCGGGATCAGCCCGCCAATCCCTATTTGGAGCTTGGACTGCCGCACAAGAGTGAGCATTGGAAACACCAGTGGCGCGAACGTAGAAAGGCCGACCGGGATGACCTCGACCTGGCGGCACAGGCCAACTGGGCGATGCGCCGGATCGAGCAGGCCGAGCGGACCGAGGACTGGTCGGACTTCTTCGTACTGCCGCTGGATCCCGCGTCCCTGCGACTGCCTACGGTGAGACCGAGGTCCCTGACGCCGCAGACCGCCGCAATGCCACGCCGGACCACGCACCGGACCGACGCGGACCTTGCGACGGTACGCGACCGCGCGATCGCCGACCTTCTACCCACCCTGCTGACCGCGCCCCGGCGCCCCGATCACGACCACAGGACGACTTCATGAGCAGCAAGTCCGCACGCGGCAACAGCAGCCCGAACGCGGCCGGACAGGCCAAGAAGCCCACGGGGCACATTCGACGCAAGGAGAAAAGGGAGTTCGCGGCGGACATGAAGCTGCGCACCCTCAGGCCGGAAGAACTCCTCCACCCGGCGCAGCTCCTCGCCCGTTTCACCGAACGGGCTGCGGAGCTCATCGCGCAGCTTCCGCAGGACGCCCGCCCCACCCCTGCCACTGTCAACGCGGCGCTGCGTCAGGGCGTGCTCGAGGCATTCCGGACGCGGGACGAGCACATCGCGCGGCTGGTCGAGACCGACGTCCTCGCGAGCACGCCCGAACAGGGAGCGAAGGCCATCCGCCGGGCGGTGCGCGCCTCCCTCATTGACATGGGGGTCCGTGTGGTCGAGGAGGCCGACGAGCAGGAGCTCTTCGTCGTCGTCGAGGGCGAAGGCGAGGGCTTCGAGCTGGTCCGGCCGGCCTACGTGGACCAGGCGACGGACAAGTTGTTGCTGGCCGGTCAGCTCCGCCGCATTCCAACCCGGAGGACCCTGCCGGGGCGTGACGGGGCCAGTGCGGTGGATGTGCGGGGAGACGATGCCAAGTGACCTCGACGGGAATTGACTTCGGTACGACCAACTCCGTCGTGGCCCAGTGGCAGGGCAGCGATGCCGAGGTGTTGCCGCTCGATGCCCACCACATCGACGCCGACTGGCGGCGGCCAGGGTTCGAGCAGCTTTTTCCCTCGGTCGTGGGTGTCAGCTCGCTTCGGCGCGGCCCTCTGTTCGGCTGGGAGGCCAAGCTCCGCTCCGAGGAAGCGGCCGAAGCCTGCAAGAGGCTCCTCAAGAGCGACGAGTACGTGACCATCCAGGGCAGGCGTTTCGCGGCGACCACCGTCGCGGCGGGTGTCTTCACCGCCATGCGCGACGGCGCCCAGCACAACCTCACCGACATCGATCGCGCCGTCATCACGGTGCCCGCCAACGCGACGGGCGCCGCCCGGTACCGGACCAGGGCAGCGGCGCGGTTCGCTGGCATCGAGGTCCAGGCCCTGCTGAACGAACCAACAGCAGCCGCCATCTCGTACGTCCACGACTTTCGCGAGGACTCCCAGATCCTGGTCTTCGACTGGGGCGGCGGCACCATCGACGTGACCGTGCTCGACTACTCGGACGGGTTCTTCGAGGAGCGCGCGTCACGTGGTGTGACGGAGCTTGGCGGTCTGGAGATCGACCGGCGGCTGCGTGAACTCGTTCTCGAACGAGCGCCCGCGCGCAGAGCCTGGACTCCGGCGCAGGAGCGGCAGTTCCGCCTGGACGTGGAGCGGAACAAGATCCTGCTCTCCTCACAGCCGTCCGTCACGGTGATCACCCCCGACGGCGTCGGCGTTGAGATCCACCAGGGTGAGCTGGAGGAGGCGATCGGCGACCTCGTCGACCGCGCCCTGGGGCCTGTGGAGCAGTGCCTGAAGGATCTGCACATGGCCCCGCTCGACGTGGACGACATCCTCATGATCGGCGGTACGAGCCAGATCCCCAGCGTGCGGGCCGCGGTAGCCGAAGCACTCCAGATGGAGCCCGTGCCCACCGAACTGTGCGACCCGATGACAGCGGTCGCGCGCGGCGCGTCGATCGCGGCGGCGGTGCTCGCCGGTGAGACCGAGGGAGTCATCCAGGTCGCCACCAGCCACGCGCTCGGCACGATGGTCAAGGACTCCTCGGGACGCAAGAGGTTCAGCCAGATCATCCCCAGGAACTCGCCGTTGCCCTGGAAGGAACGCAAGAGCTACACGCCGCAGAAGGACCACGCGCGGAAGCTGTCCGTTGAGATCTGGGAGGGCGACCCGGACAAGGAGCTCACCCACCGCGACAACGTGCAGCTCACGGAGCTCACCCTCACGTACCCCACGCCGCGGGTCCGTGACGAGTCCCGCTTCGACCTGGAGTACACGTACGACTCCAATGGCCTGCTCCACGTCAAGGCCACCCTGGAGCACACAGGCGAGGTCGTGGTTGACCAAGAGGTCGAGAGCTTCGGTTCGGGTGGCCCCACGCCCGAGGTCCGAGAAGAGCTGGACCGCCTGCTGAAGGGCAACTCGAATCCCGACCCCCTCAGGACGGCCGCCTCGGCGGCAGGCGCCCGCCCTGTTCCCATGCCTCCGAAGGCGCGGCCGGTGCCTCTCGACGGCGGCCCGCACACTCTGGTCGTCGACGGCTCCAATCTCGCCTGGATCGGTCATTCACCGGTCCGCCCGGGGGTCTACGAAGAAGACGATCACCCGAGTTTCTCTCAGCTTCAGGTCGCGCGGGTGGCGCTGGCCAAGAAGTACCCAGAGGCCGACATTCATGTCGTGGTCGACGCCAGCTTTCGGCACAAGGTCGCGGACGCAGAACGTGAGGCCGTGGAGGCCGCCCTCAGCAAGGGGGACATCATCCAGCCGCCAGCCGGTACCGAGGGCAAGGGCGATGCCCTTGTGGCGGTCATCGCGGACGAATCCGGCGCGACGATCGTGACGAACGACAACTTCGCGGAGCTACAAGGCCGCTATCCCTGGCTTCGGGAGAAGGGACGGGTTCTGGGTGCCACCTGCTCCAAAGGGGTCTGGTTCTTCACCGAACGTACCTGTGTGGCGCCACGGGGGCGGGGGTAATGGGAACCCCGGTGTGATGGCCGTGACCCCCAGCGATTCGGTCTCCCAACCAGAACGGTGCCTCCCCACACAGGTGGGTAGGCACCGGGTCCCAGTTTCAGACGTCGATGCGGGCGACCTTGCGGCCGACCTTGAGGTACAGCTCCGCGCCGTCGAGTACCCCGACCTCGCTCGCGACCGCGTCGAGCGTCTGCTGAACGGAAGGCTCTGAGAGCTGCGTGGTCTGCTGGTCTCCGTCTGATTCGCGGATGAGGCGGAGACCGTTCTGCTGAGCCACGAGGCGCACGGCGGAGATGCTTGGCGCGAAGTCCAGCGTGCGGCTGACCAGCGCCCTGAGCGTGTCCTCGGCGTGGTCCTTCAGGAAGATGACGCGGAGGTTCTGAGTGTCCCCGAAGGAGCGCTTGAGAAGCGCGCCGTGAACTCCGCGCGGGCGGCAGCAGCGTCCACGCCGTGGAGCGCACTCGCCGGCCAGGATGCGCTCGACCGTCATCAGATGCGCGTTTCCCTCCTCCATGCGCTTGGTGTCGGCGATCAAGTTTTTCCCGCCGATTTCATGATCGCGATCAAATAATTCCCCACCCCCTTGTCGTTCGTCCCGCCGCAGTGGGCGGCATACACGGGTTCTCCGGTTCCCGAGGTTGAGTGCGCTCTCGCGGGTGGTTTGGGGGCTGGTTCTTGTCTTCATCGGCACGTTCTTGATCCCGATGGGTAGCACGGCCTCGGGTCAACGGGGACAGGGTCGCGAAGTACGGCGATCACCATCCCTGACGCCTCCAGCGGTTTCTGACGGGCCGATGGGCAGCCGGATGGCAAGGAGGACATTCGTCGTGGTCGACATCACCGAGATCTTCGTCCACTGGTACGCGGGACGGTCCAAGACCGAGGTCGCGACGTCGCTGGGGGTGGACCCGAAGACGGTGAGGAAGTACCTGCGGCCGGCCGAGCGGTCCGGAATCGTGCCGGGCGGCCCGCCGATGGCCGAGGAGGACTGGTCCAAGCTCATCAAGGGCTGGTTCCCGGAGATGACCGACCGCAGGCTGCGGCAGATCACCTGGGGCGAGATCGATCCGCACCGCGACTTCGTCAAGGACCTGCTGGGCACGGTCAACATGTCCACGATCCACCAGCGGCTTCGCGACGAGCGCGGTCTGACGGTGTCGGTGGCCACCTTCCGGCGCTGGGTCCGGGCCACGATGCCCGAACAGGCCGACCGGGCGCGCGTCACGGTGCTGCGAGAGGAGGTCGAGCCGGGTTCCGAGGCCCAGATCGACTACGGGTTCCTCGGGCAGTGGATCAATCCCCGCACGGGCAAACGCCACCGCGTCTGGGCGTTCGTCATGGTGCTGCCCTGCTCGCGGCACATGTTCGTGCGCCCGGTGCTGAGCATGGACCAGCACGCCTGGACCGAGGCCCACGTCGCAGCGTTCGACTTCTTCGGCGGTGTCCCGCGGCGGCTGGTGCCGGACAACTTGAAAACCGGCGTCGACAAACCCGACCTCTACGACCCGAAGATCAATCGTGCCTACGCCGAACTGGCCGCGCACTACGGGACGTTGGTGGACCCGGCTCGCGCTGTCAAACCGAAGGACAAGCCGCGGGTTGAGCGCCAGATGCCCTACATCAGGGACTCCTGGTGGGCCGGGCGGGAGTTCGTCTCACTCGAACACATGCAGGCCGAGGCTGTGGAATGGGCCCGGAACGTGGCCGGCCGCCGCGAGTGCCGGCCGTTGGGCGGTGCCTCGCCGGTCTCGGTGTTCGAAGCGGTCGAGGCCCAGATGCTGCTGCCGCTGCCGCAGTCCCGGTTCACCCTCGCGCGCTGGTCGACCGCCACGGTCGGCCCCGACATCCACATCAAGGCCGGCCGCACCTTGTATTCGGTGCCGTGGAAGCTGATCGGCCGGCGTGTTGACGTCCGCTCGACCGCGACGATGGTGCAGGTGTTCCTGGACGGGGAACTGGTCAAGACGCATGCCGCACTCGAACAGGGCAAACGCACCGACAAGAACGACTACCCGCCGGAGAAGATCGCGTTCCAGATGCGGACCCCGGTCTGGTGCCGCACCCAGGCATCCGAGGTCGGCGACGCCTGCCGAGAGCTGATCGACGGGCTCCTGGAGGTCAACGCGCTCTATCGGCTCCGGGCCGCCCAAGGGGTCCTCGGCCTGCGGAAGAAGTACGGGGACCACAGACTGGAGGCGGCCTGCGCGAAAGCGATCGCCGTCGGCGACCCTTCGTATCGGACGGTCAAGGGCATCCTGGTCGCCGGCACTGAGACCGATCCCGAGCCGGAGACCGGCGACGCGGGTGCCGCCGCCTTCCTGCACGGCCCGGCCCGGCTGTTCGCCGCCGACACGACGACCGACGCGAACGACGCCGAACTCGACGACCAGGTCCACGACGCGCGGGAGGACGCCCGATGAACCCCACGAGCAACGCTCTGCGCGAGTCACTGAAGGCCCTGCGGCTGTCAGGGATGCTGGAGACCCTGGACGCCCGGCTCTCCCAGGCCCATGGCGGGGAACTGGGCCACCTGGACTTCCTGCAGGTGCTGTGTCAGGACGAGATCACCCGCCGCGAGACCGTCGCCTTCCAACGGCGCCTCCAGCGCGCGAAGTTCGAGCAGCAGGTCACGCTGGAGGAGTTCGACTTCTCGGCGTCCTCCAAGCTGCCCGCGGCCCAGATCCGAGACCTGTCCGCCCTGCGCTGGCTCCATGCCGGCGAGTCGGTGATCTTGTTTGGCCCGGTCGGAGTAGGAAAAACGCATATCGCTCAGGCCCTCGGCCACCTCGCGGTCCGCCAGGGCGCCAACGTCCGCTTCGCCAAGACCAGCCGGATCCTGGCTGAGCTCGCCGGCGGCCACGCGGACCGCACCTGGGAGAAGCGCCTGCGCGAGCTGATCCGGCCCGACGTCCTCATCCTCGACGACTTCGCCATGAGGCAGATGACCGCGCCGCAAGCGGACGACCTCTACGAACTCGTCTCCGAACGCCAGGGACGCTCACTGATCATCACCAGCAACCGAGCGCCCTCGGACTGGTATCCGCTGTTCCCCAATCCGGTCGTCGCCGAGTCTCTGCTGGACCGGCTGATCAACACCAGCCACCAAGTCATCATGAACGGGCCCAGCTACCGGCCCAACAAGCGGCCCCGCACCCCAGCGGACAGACCCGAGAAGAAGCCCACAGCAAAGTAGCGATGGACTGAATTCAGGACGCCCTGGAACTTGACCGTCCTGAATTCAGGCCACATCCTGGTGTTCATGGACACCAAGGACACGATCACCGACCTGACGGCTATCCGGGACAACTTCCTCGGCGAGCGCAGGCTCCTCGTCGCCGCCATGACGAGCGCGTCCCGCAAGGGAGTCTCCGCGAAGGAGATCGCCCGGGCCGTCGCGCCCGCCTTCGGACGCGACCAGGTCCTGCAGTTCCTGGCCGCCACCGCGCTGCGCGACTCCGCCCGAAAGGCCCTCATGGAGGCCGGTCTTCACGGCGTGGTCGACGTGTCGGTCACCGGCATCGATGCGCCCCGCGAGGCGCACCTGCGTCTGTCGGCGGACCCGGCGGAGATCCCTGACTTCGCGACGCTCCCGCAGCGGATCCGAGAGGCTCTCCGCGACTACCTGATCACGCTTCACCTGCCGAAGGGCGGGAACGACGAGGTCGCCATTGAGGTGATCGACGAATCCCTGCTCGACGCAGAGCCAGTGCGGCTCGTCCGACTCGAACCCCGCCTCTGACGCGGACCATCACCCGGGGAGCTCGGGATCCCCGTGATCCCAGCCCCCGGGAATTACGTGATCGTCCACACTGTGATCACGCGGATCTCGTCGTCCGTCAACTCGGTGAGCAGCTGAGGTACTGCTCGGTCAGGTGGTCGGGGATGGACATCAGCCAGCCGTAGACCTCGCCCCGGCGAGGCTGTCAGGTCCACGTAATTGCCCCTGCTCATCTTGGTGCCCGTGAGCCGGCGGTGGCCTCGACGATCGGGGTGGTGATGACGACCTCGGAGGTCTGCTCCGAGACCGTCATGACCTTGCGGCACATCTGGAGGTTCAGCAGCTGGTCCACGCCGCCGAGCTCGACGTCGGCGGCGACCGAGTCCCCAGGCCATGACGACGGAGTAGACGAACTCGGCGACGGACAGCCCGTGGCTCGGCGAGTCGGGTGCGGAAGCGCCCGGCGCGTAGGGTTCAGTCGAACCATGAACCGAAAATGGAACCCTGGGAGACGCTCAGTCCTGTCATCCGGGAGTACAAGTCCACCGCCTGATCCTCGGTTAGCAAGCAAATGTAGTCACACACCGCACGACTGACCCTTTCTTCGTCGGCCCACAGGTATCCACCTGAGTCACACTCTCGCATCAGCCGCGCATGGAATTCCTGCAGCAATATTGGCCACTTTCCTGAACCCATGCGCCCAGCCTTTGGGTCGTAGACCTTCAGCAGCCCGTCAAACAGTTTCCCGACGATCTTCTTCTGCCCTTCTTGGGCAAGGGCGAGCTTCGGTCTTTCGATTACATGAAAGAATGTTAGTTGCTTTAGGACCTCTGCTTGACGCTGCTCCTTATCCCCCACGGTTACCGTGGAGGGGGAGGTGACTTCGACGGCGTTCATGAAGCGCGTGATCAGCTTGTTCAGTATTTTGTACAATTGGACGCGATCCGCTCTTGTCTCGCCCCAGGCCGTTTTCGGCATGTCATCCTTGATGGCGCCGTATGCGGCCTGGAAGTCTGGCCACTGACTTTCCGGCCATTTCAGGTTCGATGCGGCGTATTCGAAGAACTTTTCCTCTCGATCGCTGAGGGCGTCGAGCGGCATCAGTCCGGCGCGGAAATAGTCGTACACATCGTGGGTGACGTAGGAGATGTCGTCCGCCCAGTCCATGAGCACAGCGGCGGCACTCCGTACCTGGCCGCAGCCGCACGGGGGCTCGTCGCCGCCTTCTGGGTGACTCCGGGCGAATTCGAAATCAGACTTCTCGCTGCGATAAACTCCCCACTTTTCTCCGTGAGTGCGATCATGCCACTGCGGGGGATCCCCCTCGTGGACAGCGGTCACGTAGCGTGGATACTTTAGTATTGCGTTAAGGGTCGCCCGAGTGAGATCGAGTCCGTCGTATTCTTCGGCGCGGACTGCGAGCTTAGTGACGACGCGGAACGACTGTGCGTTTCCTTCGAATCCGCCAAACGCAGACATTCTCCTTTCCATCACCTCTTCTACGGCGTGACCGAAAGGAGGATGCCCGATGTCGTGAGCCAATCCTGCTGACTCGACGATGTCGGGGAGGCATCGTCTGCTATCCAGGGATAGCCCTCCGTGAAACTCGGCGTTCTCATCGAGTAGCCGCTGGGCCAGGCGTCGACCTATCTGGCCTACTTTCAAACTGTGCGTGAGTCGATTGTGTAGCAGGTGCTGCTCGCGAACAGCCGCGACTTGCGCCACTCCTGCGAGCCGTCGGAATGCCGAAGAGTAGAGAAGTCGATCGCGGTCACGCTCGAAGGCGTCACGCCGATCCCTGGGATCTTTAGCGGGGGATTCCTCGCGGTTTCTTTGCCTATAGAACTCGGACAGCTCGACGGTCATGGCCGTAGCCCTTCGTGTCGTGCATCGCAAGCTGTACCTCCAGCATCGCCCGCGGAGGCATGTTCTGCTCGTCAAGCCGTCTGGGCCGAGCCGCACGCCGAGGACATGTGCATAGCCAGGCAGCGGGGAACTTCTCATGAACATGTCCGCATCCGCATCCGCATCTTGGGCTGACGAGCATCGTGGGCGTGGTGCGGAGTCGAATGGCTGCTGCCGATCCCGTGGACCGGTAGAACTCGCTTACGACCGACAGCGTCTGGTTGATCGTGGCCGGTGTGGTGCCCACTCCTGGGCACCGCCTTCTGGTCCGGGCGTTCACCGTCCCCGCCCGGCCAGGTCGAGGTCTGCGACGGTGGAACTTGTTCTGCTGCAGCCACAACGTGAAGTCCCGTGCCTCCCCACTGGTCGCCCGGTTCCAGGGCTCAACCGCCCACAGGAGACGGAACCAACGCAGCAGGGCAGGCGCGTACGCCTCGATCAAACGGCTCATGGCGCCTATCCGCTCCTGCGTCGGACAACTGGCCCGATGGTATGGATTCGCACCCTTGTTATCGCGCGCGCCGTCGGGGATGGGAGAGCTCGGATGACCCCTGGGGTTACGCCGATCCGACGGCCTTGTCTACGGCACGGCTGACGCGATCGCGGAGTGCGTCAGCGGAGACGTATGAGAGTGCCTCGGCCAGCGAATCGAGTGCGGAGGCGAACTGGCTCTCCTGCTGGCGCACGTGGGCTTCAAGGAAGGAGACCACGGCGCCCGTGGCGCTGCGGCGGGCCTGCCGTGCGTACAGCACGGTGAGAGAGAAGGCCCAGCAGGCGTGAAGGAAGCCGTATACGGGGCGAGGAGTTTCCCGCCAGGGGGAGAAGAAGGTGACGTCGGCGGGGAGGCTCACGTCGTGCGCGGCCAAGGCGTCGTTGAGCCAGTTGTGGGCGGCCTCGTGGATCAGGTCGCGGGCCAGGACCTCGGGGTGGGCGGTGTAATCGGTGAAGACGGTGCCGGGGAGGCGGGTGAGGGCCCAGCTGTGGAGCGTCTCGTCGAGTCGGCGACGGTTGAGCAGGCAGACGACGGGGGCGTGCTGGGTGAGCAGGGAGCCGAAGCCGTGCTCGGTCGCGGCGGCGAGGGCGGCACGAACGAGGCCAAGTGCCTCGGGTGGGGCAGGGCTGGTGTCGGGGCCTACGAGGTAGTACGCGGTTTCGGAGATCTCCGAGCGGAGCAGGTCCGCGGGGCGCGGGGTGAGCACGATGTGCGGGCCGGCCGACAGGTGGGTCAGGTCTCGCACCGTCGTACGGCGGTACCAGGCGAGGCGGTCCGCGTCCCGGGCGCGCGCCGCGTGTTCGGCGCCTTCGAGTAGGTGGTGGGTCACGGAGTAGTCGAGAGCGGACGAGCCGAGGCGGTTGCCGAGCACGGAGGCGATGCGGTTGGTCCGTTGGCGCTGGTGGTCGGCGATACCGTCGAGGGCGACCAGGGCTTCCGGGGAGAGAGCGCTCATCTGGGGCTCCGAGAGTGGACGGGGCCGGACCGGGACGGGCCCGGCCCCGTGGCGGGTCAGGACTCGGTGGTGGGCTCAGCGGCGTCGTGCTGCACCGTGGTGGCCAGCCAGGTCTCGGTGGCCGCGTTGGAGGTGTGCGCGGTGGTGCGCACGGGGTCGCTGTCGCGCAGGGACGCGACTGCCTCCAGGAACTCGTCGAACGTGTTGTCTTCTGCCACTGCTCTCTCCTCTGGTCGGGGCTGTGGGTTGGGGGAGGGATGGTTGCGGGGCGGGCCGCGGGGGCCGGTCATGGTGGCGAAGCCTCCTACTCGGAGACGAAGAGCGTGAGGAACTTGCGAACGCGGCCGGCGCGGACAGGTTCGGTGCCGTGGACGAGCTGGCTGCCGAAGACCACGAGCGTGCCGGGAGCGGGTGCGACGCTCCATCGGGTGCGGGGCATTGTGCGGAACCAGGGGGAGGACATGTCCGTCCCCTCGTGTGCGAAGCGCATTCCCGGGGCGTAACCCGATCCGATTGGCGCCTCGTCGGCGGTCCAGACGGCGTCGCTGCCCGTGGTCTCCACGTAGAACGCGCCACCCGTGTCGTGGACGTCCGTGAGTGTGACCGTCGCGGCGGCGATCTGGCGGGGACGGGTGAGGGGATCGGGGGCGATACCGTCGGCATGTGCGGTGATGTACTGGTCGGCGCCGTATTCGAGGTAGATCCACGGCCGGTGGCCGGTGACCGACGGCAGCGCGCGCGTGATCGAGGCCATGTGGAGCTTCAGGGCCTGGTCGAGGAGGTCGGTGGCCTCGTACGGGATGTCGGCCATCTCGATCCGGCCGGCCGGCTCGTAGACGTCCTGCGCCTCGGCGGGGGAGTGCCCAGGGATCTCGTGGATGGTGGTGCGGCGGGCCGTTCCGTACCGGTCGCGCCCGAGGGAGCCGAGCGTGTCGTCCATGACGAGGTTGAGTCGCTCGATCTCGTCCGGCTTGAGGAAGCCCTCCACAGTACGGATGGACAGAGTCTCGGCGATGTGGATCACTGCTCGCCTCCGCACGCGCACGGGGTGGAGGGCGGGGCAGAGGCGGCTTCGGCCAGGGCCACCGTGAGTACGTGCACCGCTTGGGCGAGGTCCTCGAAGTACTCGGCCGACGTGGTACCGGCAGCGGGCACGAGATGCAGGTCGAGCGTCGGATAGATCCGGCCGGTGGTGCGGCACGTGAGTTCGCTGCGACCGAGGACCAGCGAACACGCCCCGGGCAGGGAGGACTCGGCTCGGCTGGCGGCACGGCACAGGCGCACCGCTGTACGCGCGTACTCGGCGCGGTCGCGCGGCAGGATGCCGACCGAGAGGAACCGGGGCTCGTCTCCGGGGAGGTCGGCGTAGGCGTGGCCCTGGCAGCTGTCATAGGTGACGGTGTTCCAGCCTGAGGTGAGCGCGTCGACGATCGGGCGGATGCCGGGCTCGATGCCCTCGTACCACTGAGGATGGTGGGGGTCGAGATCGTCTGCCTCGTGCACGCCGGGGAGGCCGACCGTGTTGATGTTCCCGTTGGCGCTGACCTGCAGACGCGCGGGTGAGCGGGGAGCAGTGGGGTCGTCCCAGCGGGCCAGGAAGGCGGAGACGTGGTGCATGTTGTTGGGGCGGACGGGACGCCAGCGCAACCGGGAACATGACGCACCGGGCGGGAGGTCTGGCTGGGCGAGGAGGGCGGCGACGCCGTCGATCAGGCGTATGCGGTGGTCGCAGTACGCGTCCTCGTCGCCCGCGGCGGCGAAGCGGAGGCGGACCGCCGGGCAGCCTGCGCCGCAGGTGTCGCGGTAGTCGCAGGTCGTGCACTTCGTGACCAGGGAGCGTGCCTGGTGAAGCAAGGGAGAGCCGCCCTGGGCGCTGGCCACGTCCGCCTCGGCGTGTACGTCGCCGAGCGCGGCGAGGCCGGCCTGCGGCCAGGGCAACTCGTCACAGCTTCCCAGGCGGTCATCGGGATAGAGGGTGAGGACGTGGTCGCACTTCAAGTCGGAGAAGTGACAGGAGCGGCTCCGCAGACCCTTCAGACGGCGGATGACTGAGACGACGGGCTCCAGCTTGACGCGGCGGAACAGGCCGTCGGCGACCCAGTGGTGGGCGGCCTCCAGCACGAAGTCGGCGTACTGACGCGGCGTGACGGCCCAGGCCGGGCCGGTGGGGCCGATGGCCCTTCGCTGGAGTTCCCGGCTGGTCGGCACACGGGTTCCGGCCACAGTGGTCGACCGGGTGACCGCCGCGTCGAAGCACGGCACCAGGCTGACCGTCTTCACGGCGGGAAAGGAGGCGAGGTGCTTCATGACGTCCGAGGCCCGGCCGAGGACGTACGGGGTGACGGCGCAGATGATGCCGACGTCGCGTTCGCGACGGCCGAGGAGTTCCAGGGCTTCGACCACTCGGGGATACGTGGGGCGGCCGTCGTAACCGACGCGCCACGAGTTCCCGAGCGCGTCGCCGTCGAGGGAGACACCGATCTCCAGCTCCGGGCAGTGCCGCTCGAAGAGATCCAGCCAGGCGTCGTCGAGCTGAAGGCCGTTGGTCTGGAGGCTCACGCGGATGACGTTCGGCTGTGCGGAGAGCGCGTCCAGGATCTCCGCGATCCGTTCCCGGCCAGCGGTCAGGGGCTCCCCGCCATGGAGTTCGACGCTGAGCGGACGCCCGGAGAAGATCGAACCGAGGCGGTGGACCTGTGCCGCGCTGATCCGGGTGCCGCCCGGTGACTCCTTGCGCTTCTCGAAGCAGTACAGGCAGTCGATGTCGCAGGTCTCCCCCCGGAGCTTCAGGATGACGGAGACCGCGGTGTCCGGACCGGTGCTCAGCAGCGGGGCGTAGAGACTCTCCAGGTCGGTGGGTGCGGTGCGGGTGACGGACATCAGAGGACTCCCGAGGAGGAGAGGCGCGGTCTACGCGCCATCGGTGGAGACGGTGGACAGCCACCCGAGAAGCTGTCCGCCGGTGATGGGGATGTGGACGTCGCCGCGGCGAAGGAACCACCCGTCGGCGTACCGCTGGGGCAGCCAGCCGGCATCAGGGGCAACCAGGTTGGGAGGCTTCTGCAGCGGGTCGTCGACGGGCCAGCAGCCCAGGAGCGCTCTGGTCACGCGTCGCTGAACCGGACGGAACCACTCCCACGTTTCCGCGCGGGCCGGGTCGATCGACGGACGGAACGGAGCGCCGGCAAGCAGCGGCAGCCACTTGTCGCCCAGGACCGGATGACCAGCCGCCGCGCACTCGAGCGCGGTGAGGCAGATCTCCAGCTTCCGGCACACGACGCCGGCGGGTTCGGCCAGGCCGTCCTCGACGAGGCCGGTCAGGTCCTCTGCGAGACTCGCCGCGACTTCGGCCTGGTCGGCGACCGCCCAGAGTCGGTAGCCGTGGCGCTCCCCGGGATCGAGCACCGGATCCCAGCGTCCGGAGTCGTACGAGAGAGCGGTGCGCAGACACATGAGGTCGCGCATCGAGGCGCGTACCCGGCGGAACGATCCGAGGTCGTCGCGGTGGACGTCGAAGGAGCGGAGCAGGTGGCGGAGTTCCTCCGCCCGCTGCGGCGCCTCCGCCTGGAGGTCGACACGGACGCCGTCCACGATGCGTGACTCCCATGCCGGTAGGGCGCCGTCCACGATGCCACGCAGATCGATATCGCTCGCCGCGTGGGCGAATCCGCAGGCGAGGGCTCCCTCCAGCCAGACCTCACGAGCCTCGCCGGACGCGAGCAGCGCCTGGGCGACTCTGTCGGCGATCTCCCGGCGCAGTCGTGCCGATGGGTTCACCGGGGGCCTCCTTCGATCAGGATTTTGTCGTCGGCGGTGATCTCCCTGAGGAGATCTATGGCCCATATGTCGAGCGCGCCGCGCACGTCGGACCGCTGGGCACCTATGTGAGGTGAGGCCAGGAGGTTGAGCGGCGTCGTGGAGTCAGTGAGGAGCGGCAGGTGCTCCCGCTCGACTGGGTCGAGGGCGAGGCCCGAGAGCCTCCCATCCGCCAGCGCCCGCAGGCAGGCGGCGACGTCGAGGGTCTCCAGCCGCCCTGCGCAGATGAGTAGAGGCCGCTGCGGAGCGACGCGTGCGAGGAAGTCCTCGCCGATGAGCTGTTCGGTCGTGGGACGCAGCGGCAGAGCGATCACGTGTACCTGCGACTGCTCCATGAGGGCTGTCGGCGACAGCTCCCGCAGACCGGGAGGGTTCGATGGCCACGCGGCGAAGGCCGTCCGACCCAGGAAGGGGGCCAGGGCCCAGTCGGCGGCCAGCCCCACCGGGCCCGCGCCCCAGATACCTGCGGCCAGGGTGCCGAGTGACGCTCCCATGCACGCCTGCTTCTCGTGCCGGCCGAGCAGGAGCGCGTGCTGCCCCAAGGGGATCCGTCGGGCCAGGGCGAGGGCAGCGGCGAGGACCCACTCGCCCACGGCGTCCGCGCCGGCCTCGGCGTTGCGGTGCAGCGTGATGCCACGGTGCCGGAGGGCGTTCACGTCGATGTGGTCGATGCCGGAGCCGGTCCGTACGACGTGCCGTAGGCGGGGGAGCGCGTCGAGCTCCCGCTCGCCGAGTCGGACGCCGGAACGCAGGACGACCACGGCCGTGTCGGAGGCCAGAGGCGAGTTTAGGTCCAGTAAGTCGTGAACAAGAACGCCGGGCAGCGCGCGGCGGATCGCACCCGCATCCGCCGCTCCGCGCACCACGAGGACTGCGCTCATCCGAGGGACTCCGGCTTCTCGTACCGGCCGAAGGCGAGATCGCCCTCGCCGACGACGACGGTCACGGGCGAAGGCGTGCCGAAGTACGCGTCGCAGGCGCGCTTCACCCCCGGGAGCCCGTCCCAGGCCCGCGGATTGACGGCCGTGTCCGCGTAGTCGTCGACGAGCAGCACGCCCGTCGGCACCAGGCGGGTGATGCAGTGCGTGAGTCCCGTGAGGGTCGAGTCGTAGAAGTCGCCGTCCAGGTAGGCGAACGCGATCTCGCCGGGCAGCTCCTCGGGAAGGGTCTCGTCGAACCATCCCGGATGGATGACCGGCGCCGGCCTGCCCCAGGCCGCGTGCGTGGCGCGCACGTCGTCCGGGGACGACCGGAGCTCGCCCGCCGCCAGATGGTCCGAGTCCTCGGAGCCGGGCGCGGGCATGCCCTGGAAGGAGTCGTAGACATGGATCTCGCGGTCGCGGTCGCCCAGCGAGTCGAGCACGCTACGGATCCAGATGGCCATCGCGCCCCTGTAGCAGCCGAGTTCCACCACGGCTCCGGGCAGACCGCGGGCGGTCAGGTCGGCGAGCTCGTCGGCGATCACGCGGAGCCGGTCGGCACAGACCGTCCCAGCGTGCTCCCGCAGCAGCCACTCCCGCAGATCCTTCAGCATCGGATCCATGAAGGTCACCACCTGTCCACGAAGGGGTCGGCGAGCTCCCCGCTCAACGCCGCCGACAATGGGCTGTTGATCCGGGGCAGCAGGTACACGTCGCCCAGACGTTCCAGCGGAACCCACTCGAAGCCCACCTGGATGGGGTCCGGCGGTTCCGGCATGCACGGCTCGGCGTCGTCCACTTGCTCGGCGAGGAAGTTGAACTGAACCTTCTGCACGTCCCCGAACTCGCTCTGCCACGACTCGGGGACGTACTCGACGACGCACAGCAGACGCCGGGCCACGACCTGGAGGCCGGTCTCCTGTGCGACCTTGCGGTTCACGGCCTGGCGCAGATCCTCGCCGACCTGGGCTTTGCCGCCGGGAAGGTTGTAGTGGAACCCAGTCTCGTCGTCGTACGACAGCAGCAGGACGGCGCCGTCGCGCACGATCGCCGCCTTCACGGAGACACTGATCCGAGGCAGCTCGGGTGTCAGACGCACGACAGCGCCTCCGGCTCGCCGACGCGCATCAGGTCACCGACCTCCGCCAGAGACCCCGCGACGGTGGAGCGGAAGCTCCCTCCGCGCCGGAACTGACGGGCGGCGGCGCGCATACCCGCGAGGGCGGCACGGCTGAGCTGGTTCGCGTAGATGCAGAGGTGGAAGCCGGCCTCGCCGAGTTCGGCGGCGCTCAGGTCGGGGAACGCCGTGGGCACGCTGACCAGCGGCACGCCGTGATTCCACGCTCGCCCGATGGCTCGCGCCTGCTCACCGGTCGCGTCCTTGGAGTGGATGAGTACCGCATCCGCTCCGGCCTCGGCGTACGCCTCGGCACGGGCGATCGCCGTGGCCATGTCCTCACCGGCGATCAGGGCCTCGGTGCGGGCCACGACCACGAGGCCGTCACCGGCGATCTTCCGTATGCGCCCCACCTGCTCGCACAGCAGATCCCGGTCGGCGAGACTCTGAGCCCGGTGGGCCGCGAAGCTGTTGCACTTCGGGTACGCGCTGTCCTCGACACACACCGCCGCGGCTCCGGCACGCATTAGGTCGGACGCGAACCGCTCCGCTGTGCGCCCCGAGCCGCCCGCGTTGTCGATGTCCACGACGACGGGCAGTTCGGTGACACGGCCGAGCGCGGCGACCACGTCGGACAGGTCCCGGGGGCCCAGGACGTTGGCGTCCGGCAGCCCGGAGGCCGCGGAAACCTCCAGGCCGCTCACCCACAGGGCGTCGAAGCCCGCTTCCGCCGCGACGTGCGCGGCGAGCGCGTTCACCGCACCGATCGCCAGGAGCGGGTGCTTCCGCTCGCTGTCGCCGAGGGCCTCGCGCAGACGCGTCGCCTTCGTGCCGTCAGCCATGGGTCTCTCCTCTTTCCGTGGGGGCGGCGAGCGACGGCACCAGCTGCCGTTCTCGCAGTACGTCCCAGGCGGTGAGCAGCACCTCGGACCGGGGCCGGCGGGCGTCCAAGCGGACCACGTCGCCGAGGAGCGGGAACTCGTCGGGCTTCGTGACCACGGCCTCGTAGGTCTCGCGAACCCGGCTCTGGACGTCGTGCACGTCCCAGTCGGCCCGGACGGCGTCACCCTGGCGGGCCTGCGCCCGGCTCATCGAGGCGTCGGTCTCCAGGTCCAGGACGAGCGTGAGATCGGGGGCCACGGCGAGCTGCGCGGCCAGCGTCTCGTACGTCTCCGACGCCCTCATATCGTGCTTCACGGCGAAGAAGGCCAGCTCGCTGAGGAGCCAGCGATCCGCGATCACGGGCCGGGCCGTCCGCTGGGGGAGCACGAGACGATCCAGCGTGGCCCGCTTGTCCGTCGCGATCGCGGACAGGTAGGCGTCACGGTTCCCGGCGTTCGGCTGGTACTTGCCCGTGACGATGGCGGCGGCCTGGTCGGCGGCGAGGAAGTTGGTCGTGAGCATGCACAGCGGGGGGACGCTGTAGAGCCCCTCCCAGAGCCGGAACAGGCCCTTGCGCAGCGTCGTCTTGCCGGTGCCGTCGAGCCCCTCGATGACGATGAACGGATAGCGGTGGTTCATTCGACCTGCCCCGCTCCCGTGCCGCCGGCGTACTTGGTGAAGCGGCCCCGCCAGCGGGCCGTGGTGGACACCAGGTCCACCAGCCGCAGCTCCGCCAACTCGTCGATGAGACGGGGCAGCTCGGGCTCGACGCAGATGCCGGCCTCGATGGCCCGGCAGTACGCGGCGCGGAGGGCCGGGTCGTCGTCGGAGTCACGCAGCGCTGCCTCCAGCACCCGCGTGGCCATGCCGTGGGCCACGACGCCCACTGCGTTGCCCAGGGCCTGCTCATGGAGCGAGCCCGGGTGCGGCTCCAGCGTGATGTGGTGCACCCCGCGGTGGCGGATCACCGCGAAGAAGCCCACCCACCACGCGGCGGCGGCGCTGACGGCGGTCACGGCGTCGGACCATGCCGCCCCGGACTGCTCCGCGAGGATGCTCTGGGCAGCGGTGTCGGCGGCGCGGTGAAGCTCCCCGCGCCGGTTCCGCGACTCCGCTCCGTGCCGCTGGGGCAGCTCCCACCAGAAGCCGAGCTCGGCGTCCTCCAGCAGTGTCATTGCGGACTCGTCGCCAGCCGGCAGCGGCGACGGGCGCTGGGCCAGCACGGAGACATCGGCGCCCGGCACGTCCGGCAGCGTCTTCCTCTCGGTGACGGAGGCCCGCCATTCGTCGAGATGGAGATGGAGCCGCTGGGTCAGCAGCCCGTCCGCCAGCGTCTGCCAGGCATGGGCCAGCGGCGGCGAACCGGGGGGCCGTGGCGGCAGGGTCAAGGAGATCACAGGTCGGATCCTCACGTCCGGGGAGTCGCGGCACGCGGCTCCGGTCGGTGGTGCTCCACCACGATGGCCGCCACGAAGGCCCACGCCTATGAGTGTTTATGAGCCCCACCAGCGGAACGTGTCCGGGCGGTCGCAGAGCGAGGGAGAATGCCGACCATGGTCGACAGCGGACAGCGGCGGTGCACACGCTGCGGTGCCCTTCTCAGTCGCTTCAACGCCGGTACACGATGCGCCTCGTGCCAGGACGGGCCGGCCGCCCGACGGGCCGACCCGGCCTTCTGGCGTGATCCGACGGTCAGGCGAGCCGTGGCCGCATGGGAACTCGGCACCGTCGTCAAGCTGTTCAGGAAGCACACCGGCCTCTCCCAGGCGGGCGTGGCGCGGATGGTCAGCATCGACCAGGCCGAGGTCAGCAGACTGGAGCGCGGGCTCAAACAGATCCGGGACCGACGGCAGTTCGTCCAGTGGACCGATGCGCTGGGAGTCCCGGAGGAGCTGCTCGGGCTCCTGCCCACGGCCGATCCGCACATCCCGGACTCCACGGGCCGACCGGGGATGGCGGACACCGGAGCGCGTGGGTACGCGGCGTTGCCCGAAGGTCCGGGCCAGCTTCTGTTACCCGCCGGCCGGTCCGTCTCGACGACGGCGATTCCCGTGCTGACCCTCCCCGCGGCCTCCTTCCTCGGGGACAGCCTGCGACTCGACTCCCGCCCGGAGCTGGACGCCTGGCGCACCATGCCGATGCGCGCGCTCGTCGTCGCGAACCGCACGGTGGACGGGGCGGTCCGGCAGTTCGTCACCGACGGCCGACCGAGCGGTGTACGCGGCACCGCCTCGGACCCGGTCGACATCCCCGCCGCGTACGAACTGGACGACCTGACCTACGGCATCCTGTGGGCCATGTCGGGATTCGAGGCGGCACTGCTCGGCGACGACCAGACCCTGCACACCTCGCTGGCTTCGCTCACCGCTTCCCCAGGCTCGCCGCTCGCCTCCGACCTCGGCCTGACCGAAGTCTCTCGGATGCTGATCGGCTCGGAGACCGCTGCCCGGTACATCCTGGGCCACCGTGACCACCTGGGCGACGAGCCCGTCTTCTGGACCAGGGAACAGCGCGGTGAGGAGGCCGCTACCTGGCTGTTCTTCCGGCACAAGTACCAGTACCTGGAACGAATGGCGCCCAGGCGTCCGGGTGGTACCAGCGGTCGGGGGTTCTGCGTCCCCGAGACGGCGGTCGCCTCCTCGCCCGCGTACGAGCGCGTTCTGCTCTTCCTCGCCATCGCGCTCATGGAGTCCTTCGGCATCCGCACCTGGGTGACCGACGACGGAGGATTCGCCCACACCGACGGCTTCGCGCTCTCCCACGGGCGCCGGGCCGTCATCGCCACATGGGTACGGACCGAGGGCGCGTCCCACCTCGCGGTCATCGCGCGGCCGGGAGCCCTGCGGACGTTCGCCGATGTGACGAGCCACGTCAGCCAGCACTCGGCCACGGCGGCCGATCAGGCAGGACAGCGCCTGGCGGCGACCGCGGAGTACCTCGGCCTCGACGCCTCCTGGCTCGGGCGACGGTGCGCACAGTTGTCGGCGGCCGGTACGGAGCGGCTGGCCCGGCCGCGCAGCCGGTTGCTCGGCCTCGAAGGGCTCGAAGCTGCCTGCCGGTTCGTGGCCGAGCAGTTGGTGATCATTCCGCGTACCCGGACGGCGCCGACCCGATAGCCTGCGTGAACCACTCGTGAGACCGCGCTCGGCGGCGTCCGGACAGGGGAGCAGGGGATATGACGGAGTCGGTCAGGAACGTGGCGGTCTTCTCCCTCGGCGGCACGATCGCCATGACCACGGATCCCACCACCGGAGGCGTCGTACCCGCGCTCTCGGCCCACGAACTCCTTGCCGCGGTACCCGCCCTGGCCACGAGCGGCATCGGCCTCAAGGTGCGGGACTTCCGACGTCTGCCCGGCGCCTCCCTGACCTTCGAGGACCTCACCGCACTGGCGGCCGCGATCACGGCGGAGCTGGAGACCGGAGACGTCGACGGCGTCGTCATCACCCAGGGCACCGACACCATCGAGGAGACCGCCTTCCTCCTCGACCTCTACCACGGCCACGAGCAGCCGGTCGTCGTCACCGGCGCGATGCGGAACCCCACCCTGCCTGGTGCCGACGGTCCGGCCAACCTCCACGCCGCCGTCCTGGCCGCCGCCGCTCCCGGACTCAGCGGCGCCGGCTGCCTCGTCGTACTCGGCGACGAGGTCCACTCGGCACGCACCGTCCGCAAGTCCCACACCACCAGCCCCGCCGCCTTCACCTCACCAGCAAGCGGCCCGATCGCGCGGATCGCGGAGAACCGGGTGCGGATGGTGGGCGGCCTGCCGTCCCGCGGACCGCTGGTGGGCGCCCCCGGCCGTGAGGCGCGCGTCGGGCTCTACACCGTCACCTTCGGCGACGACGGCACCCTGCTCGACCTGTGGGACGGCAACTGCGACGGACTCGTGGTCGCGGCCTTCGGCGTCGGCCACGTCCCGGAGCGCCTCGTCGAAGGGCTCACCAAGCTCGCGTCCCGCATCCCCGTGGTCCTCGCCTCCCGCATCGGCAACGGACCCGTCCTCTCGGACACGTACGGCTTCCCCGGCTCCGAGAGGGACCTCCTCGGACGAGGGCTCATCGGCGCCGGAGACCTCGGCCCGTACCAGGCGCGGCTCCTGCTGCAGGCCCTGCTCGCCCAGGGCGCCGACGGGGCCGCGGTCCGAGAGACCTTCACCACCGCCTCCACCCGCTGACCCCACCTCTTCAGGAGACACCCGCGCATGCGTGCTCACGAGCTGACCGTCGGCCGTACCTTCGGCGTCACCTTCGACCACGGGGAGGACTTCTTCGAGGCGCTGTCCAGCTTCTGCCGGGACAACGGCGTACGGCAGGGCTACATCCCCTCGTTCATCGGCGCCTTCGCAGAGGCCGAGATCGTGGGTGCCTGCGAGAAGCTCGCCGACCCGGACGCACCGGTCTGGGCGAAGACGTACGTCACCAACGTCGAGGCGTTCGGCGCCGGCACCCTCGCCCACGACCCGGCCACCGGCGGGATACTCCCGCACATCCACGTCTCCGCCGGCCTGAAGGCCCAGTCGGCCGACGGCAGGACGAGCCACCTCCTCAGCGCCAAGGTCCAGTTCCTCAGCGAACTGCTGATCGTGGAGGTCACGTCGCCCACGATGACCCGGCCTCGGAACCCCGACCTCTACGACGTGCCGCTGCTCACGTTCGGCTGACCGGAAGGAGCCGGCGAAGCCAGGGGTGGTTGGGCGCGATCACGTTGATCGCGTTCGCCAGCCAAGCGCGTGCCGGAGCGTCGAGCAGCGGCAGCACAGCTTCGAAGTCGGTCTCGTCCTTGTCCCGGGTCGCCTTGGCCTTGTAGAAGAGCTGCACCTCCGGCGCGAGATACGGGATGCCCGTCTCACTCGTCCGCCCGAGTCGGTTGATCGGGAGCCGGATCTCCGGGGTGCGCCGCGAGACCCACTGGGTGCCCTCAGCCTCGTCCAGCATGAGCTGCACGGACCAGGGCGCATTCGGCGTGCGGCGGCACCAGATGTCGTGGAGCGGAGGCCGAAGGACCTCTCCAGGACTCCACGGTCGAAGCTGTCCCTGGCCGGGCGGGTCCGCCACGTACAGGTCCCAGTCGGCCAGCAGTTCACGTACGAGGGCCTGGTCACGCCGGAGGACGAGCACGTCGAGATCGCCGTGTGCGCGCAGCTCGCGGCCGACCGCGAGTTCGATCGCGTAGCCACCGGCGATCCACCACGGGAAGTCCGCCTTGGCGAAGACCGTGGCCACATCCTCGGGACTGTCCGGTACCCAGCGTCCCAACACGTCAGCACTCACGCGCCCATACTCCCAGTGACCGGACGAGCGGAAGTGAAGGTCGGCGGCGGGTCGGTGATGAGGCTCGTTGAAATTCCCCACCCTGTGCTCAGGGTTCCCCAGATCTGCTCACTTAGATTTCCCACCCTGGCGCGCTGCCCTGAGGACGGGCGCCACTCGGGAGGACCGCCGCCTTGCCAGATCCGCCGCGAGCTGGCCGACCGTCTCACCCCGGGGCGTGAGATCCAAGGGCTGCAGCAACTGCAGGTAAGTCCCCGCCGCGTGGACCTCCGCAGTAGTCAGCAGCGGCAGGCGAGGAGCGGACGGGGAGTCGGCATTGGCGAAGGGATCCATGGTCAGGGCAACCCCGCTGACGGCCAGCGAGACATGACGAGGCATCCACTCGAATGAGTGAAGGACCTCTGGCTCGGCAACAGAAGCCGCGTCCCGGACATGGCATGATCCCCGCACTGCTATCAACCGTGGGGGCATCATGCGCTTGACGAAGGAAGTCCGCCAGCAACTGCTCGATCAGAACGAAGGATTCGAGCTGAGGACCAGCAGCGTGCAGAAGAACCTCACCGAGTACCGGACGTACAGGATCAGCGGAGGGCAGCTGTACATCCGGTCCAGCGGTAAGACCTCCTGGGCGGACAGCCGCTTCGACGAAGAGCGCCCCGCCACCGACGAGCAGACCCACCGATTCCTGTACGAGTACCAGGGGCGCCTCAACACTGACGGACTGTAGGCACCCCAGCCGGCACACGACGAAGCCCGCCACCCAGCGGTGGCGGGCTTCGCAGCGTCTCAGGTCGGGGTCGTCCGGGCCAGCAGCTCCCGCACCATCACCTCCCGCTCCAGGCTCGACAGCCCGGGCGGCAGATGCAGCACCATCAGCCGGCCACCAGAACCGCGGTTCCCAGGAATCCGGGTCCGTGATCTACGACTCGACCGCCCCGACATCAGCAGCCGCGATCAGCTCATCAACCGGACGGCACGGCCCGCACACTGCACGAGCGGGCGACCCCGACCATCGTTGCCGATAGCAACCGAGTGGGGAACGAAGAACAGCTCTGGCCGATTTCAAAGAGTCTCTTCACCGGCGGCCTCGCTGGAGCTGGAGCGCCTGTTGCTCGCCCGCCCTGCGCTCATAAACGCCCATGAGCTTCGGGGGCACCGGCGGCCATCGTTGAGTGCGTGACTCGCGACCGGCCTTGTGGGCGGTGCTTGAGCCACGATGCTCCCGGGGCCGCGTCCGAAGCCGGGGTGCGTCCTGCGGCCGTACGCCTTTCGGCGGCGTACCTGACGCACTTCCGTGACCACGTCGCAGCCCCGGGAGACGGCCACCGACGTCACCCACAGGAGGTCCGCCGCCCGATGATCAGCGCACCGTCCGCCGCTCTCGGCCTCGTGTACCGCTGGACCGACAACACCATCAACCCGACCGGCGAAGCCCGCGCGGTTCTGCGACGTGTCCTCAAGGACCTGGGGCTGTCCGGGGACGTCATCAGTGACGGCGTCCTGGCCGTCTCGGAGCTCGTGGCGAACGCGCACGACCACGCGTGCGGCCCGTACGAGGTGCACGTCCGCTCGGCCGCCGGAAGGTACATCTGCGAGATCCATGATGGGGATCCTCTGCTCCCCCCGGGCCTCTATTGCGGTGCCACGTCGTCGCCGGGCGCCGAACCAGCCGAGGCGGCGAGCGGGTTGCTCGTCGAGCGTGGACGGGGCCTGCGCATCGTGAACGAGTTGGCTCAGGGGCAGTGGGGGTTCCATGTGACGGACTGCGGGAACAAAGCCGCCTGGGTCGTGCTGGCCGCGGCTTCTGGGCCGATGGCGACTCGCGGCAGCCAGACCTGATGGAGTGAGCTGCCTCGGCCACATCCGCGTCGCGTACGACTACAACGGCTCAGACAGCAGCTTGATCCCTAGGCTGCGGCGTTCGCGACCTTGGGCGTGGACACATCGGCCTGCCCCATGGCCCGGTCGATCGCGATCTCGATGACCACCCGCTCCGGGTCCGGTGCTGGCGTCCGCCCGTATCGCTTTCCGTAGCGAGCGACAGCGTCGGCCACTGCGGCTGCGTCCGTGCGCACTTCAGCCGTGCCTTCCAGCGTCGCCCAACGCCCTCCGTCCACCTGGCAGACGGCGGCGCGTGCTTGGCCGGGAAGCGCCGCCTGTACGTTGGCGACTTTCCTACTCTATTTGCGGGTGATAACCCGCGCGATGCCGGCGGCGGCGTCCACGGTGACCCCAACAGGCACGACATGTGGACGGCCATCTGGGCGGAGTGTGGTCAGAGTGCACAGGTGGTACTCATTCCAGAACTCCAGGTAGTCAGTTCCTCTGCGGTGTATTTCGGCGTGCATGCCTGGAAGCCTAATCGCGAGTGATGTCCTGACTGTCCGAAAGTGGCCCTGGCCACACCCCTCCTCCCTTATGAGAGGTGGGGCTTTTCGGTGCTGGATGTGCCGATTCGGTGCAATTGCTCGCGATGAAAGCGTCTCGGATCGGTAACGAAGGCAACCCCTCTTGAGGCGCTTGGCATGGCCACATCGTTCGTGAGAACTGCCAGCTCAAAAGCATGATCTACAAGTAGGTGTGCTGATTTAGTGTGATTTGGTGCTTCGATGCTGCTGCGACCCGGTAGGTGCTTTCCAGTCGGATCTTGATGCGGCTTCGCGTAGTGTCCGATGAAGTCCCCAGAGCCTGCCCGGGATGCTTTGTGTCGTGTCATTGCTCGTTCGCGTCAGTGACTTCGATGTCTGAGGACTCTTGGGCGCGCGCCCGTTGTGGTTCACGGATCAGGTCCTTCGCGGCCTGGATCGACGTACTGCCCTCGATACCCGTGATCACTTTCGGCTGCGCCGTGCAGCGGGACTGGACATGGTCGGAACGGGCGCGGCCGTCGCCCGGCTTCGTGTCGGAGCAATCCACGGCTGGTGCGAAGGGGATTTACTCATGTGGCCGGGAAGAACTGACCGCGGCGCGGCTGAACACAAGGTGCCTGTGCAGGGCGGACTGAGCCGTCGGCGCTTGGGGCGGTGGCGTACCGCGCAGAAGCGGACGGTGGAGCGAGACCTGCACCGTCGGCTGCGTCACGAGCTTCGTGACCTCGGCGTTCAGCCGCCGCTGGACGTGAAGGAGCTGTGCCGGGCGCTCGGCGAGAGGCGAGGACGGCCGATTGTCCTGCGGCCCTTTCCGCTGGAGAAGCCCGGACCGTCGGGGCTGTGGGTCGACACGCCTCAGATGGACGTGGTGCTCTACCAGCAGGAAACGACCCCCCTGCATCAGGATCACATCATCCTGCACGAGGTGTTCCACATCATCGTGGCGGAGGACGAGCAGGCCGAGGAGGAGCAGGAAGCTCCGGACGACTTCGTCGAGGGCTGGGCCACGATGATCCCGGTGCTCGATCCCGCGCTGATCCGGCGTGTGGCCCGCCGATGCTCGTACGACGACGGGGAGGAGTGCGCCGTCGAGCTGGCGGCCACGATCATCCTGGAGTGGTCGTCGGTGCTTGACCATGTCGCCCCGATGACGGAGGACCCCACGGTGCAGCGAGTACAGGCGGCCCTCGGCGACCGACGAGGATGGCTGTAACCCATGACCGAACTGATCCTCCTGGGCCTCGCCGCTGCCGTGGCGTGGAAGCTCTACCAGTGGTCGCGGGCCCCGCAGGACGCGCCGCTGCGTTCCGTCACCCTGTGCCTGCTCACCGCCCTGCTGTCCTACCCCTTGGCCATGCCGGGTGGTGCTTCGGGCGTCGACACCGTGGCCGGGCACGGCACGGCGAAGCTCGTGCAGAACGTGCTGCTCCTGCTGACGGTCTACTTCCTGATGTGCTTTTACCTGTACTCCGCCGACGGGCCGACCGCCCGTCGACGGGCCCGACGAGAGGCCGTCGTCGTCGCGCTGGTGGCCGTGGCCATCGTCGTGGCCGCGGAGACGGTTCCCCATGACGTCTTCGCCGGTTCCTTCAGTACGGCGGACATGACGATCCCGCAGATCGCCTTCTTCTACGGCGTCACCGGCCTGTACCTCATGTACGCCCTCGGGGTCACCGGTCGGTGGACCCGCCAGTACGCCCGCATGTCGCGTCGCCCGCACGCGACGGGATTGTGGATGGCCGCCGTGGGGCTGAGCGCGATGGCGGTGGCCTGCGCGGTCCGCGCGGTCTTCGTGGCCGTCCGTTGGAGTGGCGGGACCGTCCCGCAGCCGCTCATGGCCGGCGTCGCGGTGTTCCTCGTCGTGTCCATCCTGCTCTTCGTCGCCGGTGTCACCTATGCGGGGGCCCGCGCGAGGGTCACCTCGGCGCGGCTCTGGCTGCGGCGACGCCGTGACCACCGACGCCTGGCCCCGCTGTGGCAGCTGCTCACCGACGCGTACCCCGAGAATGTGCTGCGGCCGGCTTCTGCGGCTCTTTGGGATCGTTGGAGGGCGCGTGGCGTGCACCGGCGCTACCACCGGCGGATAGTGGAATGCCGGGACGGGCTGGTTGATATCAGCCCGTATCTGGCTCGCGAGGGTGAGGACGCCGAAGTCCTCTCCCTCCCCCCTGCCGTGCTGGCGGACCGCCTTCGCCGAGCCGTGACCACGATCGGGATGGACGCCCGTCCGGCGCGCCAGGCCGTACCCCTGGCAATGCCCCAGGCTGATGACCGGGACGCGGACGTGCGTCAGCTGATCGCGGTATCGGACGCGCTGCGCCTGTCCGCCTGACCGTCGACGATCAAGGAGGCCGAGATGCTGATCACCGCCCGCCGAGTCCTCGTGGGCCCTGGAACGTATCTGGACGATGGCGCAGTCCTCGTCGAAGGCGACTCGATCACGGCGGTTGGGCCACGCTCGCAGATCGCGGAGCGGGTCGGCTCGGACAGTACGCACCTCGCGTTCCCCGAGGGCACGGTGGTGCCCGGTCTCATCGATGCACACGTGCACCTGGTGTTCGACGGCGGCGCGGACCCGGTGGCCACGCTCCACGAGTCGAGCGACGAGACCCTGCTGAAGGACATGCGCCGCCGCGCGGAACAGCTTCTCTCCAGCGGCGTGACGACGGTGCGTGACCTGGGAGACCGCAACGGCCTCACCCTCCAGCTGGACGCGGAGATCGCCAGCGGCAGCACTACCGGTCCCCGGATCGTCTCCGCCGGCACACCCGCGACCCCGCCTGGAGGCCACTGCCACTTCCTCGGCGGTGAGGTCACCGGGGAAGCCGAGGTCCGCGACCTCGTACGGCGTAACGTGGAGGCGGGCGCCACCGTGATCAAGGCGATGGTGACCGGAGGCGGTCTGACCAAGGGCGGGCCGAAGAGCTGGCAGAGCCAGTTCTCCCCGGAAGAACTCCAGGCTCTGGTGGACGAGGCCCACCAGGCCGGCCTGCCGGTGGCCGCCCACGCGCACGGTACGGACGGCATCACCGCGGCCGTCGAGGCCGGGGTGGACACGATCGAGCACTGTACGTGGATGACGAGCGACGGCTTCGACCTGCGGCAGGACGTCCTGAAGCAGATCATCGACCGGGGCATCGCGGTCTGCCCGGCTGTGAGTCCCCACTGGCAGATGCTCCCCCGCTTCTTCGGCGAGGAGCGGGCGGCGGCCATGTTCGACCTCGTACGGCAGATGGCGGAGGCCGGAGCCAAGCTCATCGTAGGAACCGACGCGGGAGTCCAGCGCACAGGGTTCGACGGACTGGTGCCCGCCCTGTCGTTCTACGCGCACCTCGGGCTGCCGAACGGCAGGATCCTCGACATGGCGACTGCCGACGCGGCCGATGCGCTCGGACTGGGCGGGACGACAGGCCGGATCGCTCCGGGGTTCCGCGCGGACCTGCTGGTGGTCGACGGAGACCCCCTCGAAGACCTCGGCGTTCTGAAGGCGGTCCAGGCCGTCGTCGCCGAGGGGCGCCTACGCGAGCCGGGCAAGACGCCGGAGCACGACTAGCCACGCCGTGATGCCCGCAGCGCAGGAGCTGCGGGCAGGCGCTTACTCGCCGGCGTCCGCTTCCTTCTCCTCAAGCTCCGCCACCAACTCGTTCACCAGAGCCATCGCCTTCGGTGACAGCCCCTGAGAGCCCAGCCCCCGAGCCCTCACCCGGCCCACGGCCCCCTTCTTCGCGGCTGCGAGGAGTTGAAGACCCTCATAGACCTGAGCAGCCACGGCGGCGTCTGGCTCGAAGTACATCCGCGAGACGCCCACGACGGCTGAGAGCGCGTCCAGCACCGCCGGCGACGCGGTCCCGGTGATGCCTGTACGGAGATCCCGGAAGCCTTCCTCGGTGATGATCTGCGCTCCGGCGTGAGCGTTCACCGCGTTCGCCATCTCCGCATCCGAGGGGGGCCCCTGGGGGCCGGGATACGAGCTGTTCAGGAGCAGGGTGATCTTCTCGGCCAGCGATTCGGGAGGGGTGCCGAGGGCCGAGGCGCTCCCGGTTCCCGACGGTGCGGGTTCGTCAACCTGCACACCCTGCGCCTTGGCGATCGACCGGGCCTCCGCTCGCCGCAGCTCCTCCGGGCTGACCCCGTACGCCGCCGCCAAGGCCGGGACGTACTTGTCCTTGAGACGTCGCTCTCCGCGTTCGGCCGCCGCTACTGGTCCGGCGCTCTTGGTTCCGATCAGCTCAGCCGTCTCGTACTGGTAGTAGCCGGCATCGCAGCGCAGGTCAGTCAGATCGGGCGGCCCAGACCGCGGGAACAGGTCGTCTACGTCCCGTCCAAGCGCGCGCGCCAGCGCGGGCAGTTTCTCCGGATCGGGAGTCTGCGCGCCGGTCTCCCAGCCGGCGACCGCCGAGTCGGACACTCCCAGCGCCTCGCCAACGGCAACCTGGTAGATCTCGGCGGCTCGCCGTACCGAGCGCAGTCGACCTCGGTCGAAGTGACGAGCAGGCATCGGACCTCGTTTTTTGTGCAAACTGGAGTCGATCCAGTGCGTTGACTTTTTCTTCGGTCGGGAATAGTTTCAGCTTAGCGAAGAGCGGGCGGCGTTGCACGCTTGCTCGATCTTCGTTTTCGAACCCTTCCACGGCTCTGGGTCGCGGGAGGGAGAGATCGGAGTCCCCTGCGACATCCAGTGCGCGGAGAACTCTCAGAACGGATTGGTGGCGGGACTCGCCTCTCGGGCTTTGGGAAGTGCTCGGCTTCGGCCCGGAGAGACACGGAGCCCTCTTCGGCAGCTTGGACGCCGAGCGGGGGTGCAGTGTCCGGGCGGGCCGTGAGTCGCCACCGCCCACCGACCTAGCGGCATATGTCGAGTTGGCGTCGAATCGGCTCAGCACCCGCTGCCAGCTGGAGTGTTGACCGCCGTCTGCATATGTTGCTGGTCCCTCGGCGGGAAACGCCGACGTCAGGTCAACACGTGGGAGGGAAGTAGGAACCACCCCAAGCGCCACGGACGCGCTTCCTCGAGGGGAAATGAAACCGGCGCCCAGAAGTTAGCCGCTTCCGGACGCCGAGCCCGCCACCCGAAGGGGGCGGATCCATAACTGGAGCGGGTCGGCTGACCTTTTCGACGAGAACGGCCGTCCCACTTCACCTACGAGTGAGGAATTCTCGCATGCCCGAGTCCCGGAACGGAAGGGCACACACCGCCCAGCCCGTCCAGGTCACCGACCCTGCCAACGGATCCCGCCGGCGTCGCCTGGCCACCCTCCTCGCGGACATGGTGCCCGGTGCTCGCACCATCCGCGTCTCGCAGCGTGAACCCGAGCGGACCTGGCCCAGCCCCCATACCCGCGCTTACGACGAACAGGGGCGCCCTGTCGCCCTCAACCGGGCCCAGGGCCTGACGGCCGCACGCTGGGTGATGCGCACCCACCCCGATGTGAACTGGAACGAGGCATACGACCTCGACCTCACCAACGGTGTCCTGCGTCCCGCAGCCGAGGCGTACGCGGTCGCGGACGGGAGGCGCTGACCGTGGCGAGGATCCGAACCTTCAAGCCCGAAGCCTTCACGTCCGAGTCCCTGGCGCAGGTGAGCGTCTATGCGGAGCGCACCTTCTTCGGGCTGATCAGCCGCGCCGACGACCACGGACGCCTCCGTGACCAGCCCGCCGCGCTCTGTGGAGAGCTCTGGGCCGTCCGGGGCGGGCGTACGCCGGTCGACGTCGAGGACGACCTGATCCAACTCGCCGCCGCCAACCTGATCTGCCGCTACGAGGACGACGAAGGCAAGCGGTACCTGCACATCGTCACCTGGTACCGGCACCAGAAGATCAACCGCGCGAGCCGCAGCCGGCTCCCCGCGTGTCCGAAGCACGCCGCCGCGAAGCCGAAGCCGGATGCGCAGCAAACTCACGGAGACGTCCCGGAGTCTTCAGTGAAGGCTCACGGAGGACTCACTGAGGACGCACGAATCCCCGCTGAATCCTCCGGACCGCACGAAACCGCAGGTCGCGAGGCATTCAGTGAGTCCTCACTGAGCACTCACGGAGGAAGCGCTGAACCCGCAGTGAGCCCTCACCCCCTGGATCTTGGACCTAGGAACCTGGATCTAGGAACTTCTTCCCCTTCGGGGGGCGCGAGCGCCCACGCACCGGAGACCGCCTCTGCTCAGCAGCTCATCGCCGAGTACGCAGCCGCCTGCGTACACCGCCCGCCCAGCGGAGTCCTCGGTCACCTCGGGCGCGAGACGACGAAACTCCTCGCGGAGGGCATCGACTCCGGCCACATCCGCGCCGGGCTGGCCCTCCACCGCGCCAAGGGCCTGCACCCCAGCACTCTGCCGAGCCTCGTCCACGAAGCCATGAACGCCACCCGCGCCGGTTTGGTCCGGCCGGAATCCCGGCCTAGCGTGCCGGGTCACCGGGCCTGGGCCAATCCCGCCGACCCTGCCGCCGCCTACGCCGAGGAGCTGTGATGCGCGACTACGACGCCCAGCCCGTCGGAGGCATCGCCCGCCGACTGGCGCACATCCTCACCTCCCGGGGCATCGACCCGAGCACCAAGCTCACGGACCCGGCCGAACCTCTCCCCGCCCTCCAGGCGGCGCAGGCCCGTATCCCGGCCCGCTACCGAGCCGCCGTCGCCGACCACCCGGCCGTCGCCGCCTGGGTCCGCGAGGTGGCCGAGCGGGGACGCCCCGGACCCGAGGGCGCCCCGGGACTCGCCGAGGGACGCTCGCTGCTGATCGTCGGCACCACCGGGACCGGCAAGACGTACCAGGCGTACGGAGCGGTCCGCTCGCTCCTGATCGCCGGGGTCCGGCTGCGCTGGAAGGCGATCACGGCCGCCGACCTGTACGCCGAGCTGCGACCCCGCCCGGGACACGACGGCGAGCGCGAGCTGATGGACCTGGCCCGCTGCCCGCTGCTGATCATCGACGACCTCGGCGCCGCGAAGAACAGCGAGTGGACCGAGGAGATCACGATGCGGCTCATCAACCGCCGCTACAACGCGATGCTCCCGACCCTGATCACCACCAACCTCGGCATGGCCGACTTGCGTGCCCACATCGGCGACCGCGTCGCCTCCCGTCTCACCGAGATGACCGACCGGGTCATCCTCGACGGCCCCGACCGCAGACGAGCCCTCGCGGCCGAGCGACGCCGTATCGCCGCCGCCAGCGCCTGACCCTGCCCCGTGACGGCCGGCACCGGCCCGTTCTCATACCTGCACCAACCCCCAGGTCGCCCCTGCCCAAACGCGGCCCGGGGGGATACGGAGACACCCCCATGCACCGCACTGACACCGCGCAGCCTCGAGCCCTCGGCGACCACACCTGGCGCGACCGGGCCGCCTGCCGCTCGACCCCGCACCATCAGGTCGACCCCGAACTCTTCTTCCCTGAGCCCGACGAGGTCGACCGCATCGCCGCGGCCAAGGCCCTGTGCGCGCAGTGCCCGGTCCGCAGCACCTGCCTCGACGCCGCCCTCGAGAACGGCGACCGCGACGGCATCCGGGGCGGCATGACCGAAGAGGAGCGAGAGCTTCTGCACGGCAAGTTGGGGCAACGCCTCAACTACTCCCGCGTCAACGAAGCCCTGTCCGGACGCGACATCCACCTCACCAAGGCCGAGCGCAAGGCAGTCGTCCGCGCCGCCTACCAGGCCGACATCCCCGCCGAGCGGCTCGCCCGGATACTCAAGGTCACCGAGGCACACGCCGGGAAGCTCTACCGCCGGACCCGCCGGGAGATCCGCAACCGCGCCGTCGACCAGCAGAAGAAGGCGAACGAGGCATCGAAGACGCCCGACAACGCCCCCCGGGCCCTGAAGAATCCCGCCGCCAAACTCCCGGCCCGCGACGACCTCGGGACTGCGGCGTGAGCCACACCGCGCCCGTACCGGCGCGGATCAACGGCTGGGACCGGGCCGCCGTCGTCGCCCTCGGCGGCGCGGGATGCGCGCTCTCGTACGACGCCCTGCAGCAGATGGCCACCGCGATCCACGTCCGAGGACTCCTGACCTTCGTCTTCCCCCTGGTCATCGACGGATTCATCGCCTACGGAGTGCGAGCCCTCCTGGTCCTACGCACCGCCCCGCTCGCGGCCCGCTGCTACGTGTGGACGCTGTTCGGAACGGCGACCGCCGCGAGTATCTGGGCCAACGCCCTGCACGCCGTACGCCTCAACCAGCAGCGGCACGACGGTGCGGGCCTCCGGCTCGGCGACGTCACCGTCGGCGTCCTGTCCACCCTGGCCCCGCTCGCCTTGGCCGGAGCCGTCCACCTGTACATCCTGATCGCCCGGCGGGCCACCGAGGCCGGCCTGTCCGGACACCAGGAGACCGCCGGTGTCCGGACGGAGCGTGTCACCGGTGACCGTCCGGATAACCACCTCGGCTGGGGCGTACGAGGTACAGCCCCGGTCGTGTCCGGACACCCGGCCGAGTTGCCCGGCCCGGACACCGGCCGCCCGGCGGTCACCCAGCGGCCGGACACCTCGGAGACCACCCCGGACACCGTGTCCGGAGCGCGGAAGAAGCCGGTCGAACCGGAGCCCGAGCACGGTGGCCGCGACGCTGACCAGGGCGGACACCCCGCTCCCAGACCCCGCCCGGTCACCCACCCCGCCGACCCGGCCAAGCGTCCGGACACCACTTCGGGCCCGTCCGCGAAGGCCCGGCCCACCGACCCTCCGGACACCGAACCCCGCAAGTCGGCCCCGGTCACCGACGAACAACTCCTCGCGATCGCCCGACCGGCGGTCACCGAGGCCGGCGACCTGACCCGCAAGGTCGTCGCGGACGCCATCCGCGGTCACGGACACGGTCTCGGCAATGACCGGTTGACCGTCCTGATGCAGCACCTCCGCAAGGAAGCGGACAAGGCTCCGGACACCCGGACCGGCTGACCGGACAGCCTGCTCGGCGGGTGTCCCGGCCCGGACATCCGGACCGGCGCACCCGCCGACCACACGACTCCCTCTCACCTCGCACACGCACCGGAGCCGCCACATGCGCACCACCACGGCCACCCGAGCCGAAGCCGACGCCTGGATCACCGTGCTCGGCCGGTACGGACACCTCCATCACGCCGAACCCGGTCCCGACGGAGCCTGGACCGTCCAGCGCACACCCACGAGCACACCCCGCACCCTCCACCACCCCGTCCTCGCCCTCGACTTCGTCGCCGAAGTCCTGCGCGACGTACGCCGGGACGTCACCGGACTGCCCCGATGACGCTCCCCGATCCGCTCGGCACACCCCCTGAACTGGGCGAAGACCACTGCCCGGCACGAGGCCGAGCAAGCTGTAGCTTCCGAAACTCCTCCGCAGCCACGGGCCGCGGAGGAGTTTCGGAAGCGCATGCCCCCACCCACGAGGGGGCGGGGGAGGGCCGGCACCAGGGGGCACCGGACTCTGAGGCTGCGACCGAGGGCGGATCGCAGCCGGAGGGAGAAGGAGCCGCGCGCTCCGCGCCTCGTACGCGCCCCCGCCTGCGCCAGAGCGTGCACCGCGACCAAGTCCGCAGCGTCCGCCTGACCCGCGACGAACTCGACGTCGTCAAGCGCGCCGCCGAAGCCGTCGGCCTCAAGACCGCCGGATTCCTCGCCGACGCCGCGGTCGCCGTCGCGCAGGCCCAGGGCGGTCCCAAGGCATGGCTGATGGACCAGCGCGGACGGGTCGAGGAGCTGATGGCCGCCAGCGCCCAGCTCGCCCGCGCCGGCAACAACCTCAACCAGGTCGCCCGCGTCCTCAACTCCGGCGGCCAGGCCGAGTACGCCGACGACGCCGTCGCCCGCGTCCTGCGCGCCGCCGCCAGGGTCGAGGCCGCCGCCATCGAGATGGCGAGGCGCTGACACCGTGGTCCCGGACATCTCCACCGGCAGTCGCACCTACGGACTCCTCGCCTACCTCTACGGGCCCGGCCGCCGCGACGAACACACCGACCCGCACCTCGTCGCCGCCTGGATGCCGGAACTGGCCCCCGACCCCGGACGGGACCCGAACGCCACCCTCAAGCAGCTCACTGACCGGCTCGACCTCCCCGTCCTCGCCCTCCCGAAGAACCGCCGCCCGGCCCAGCACGTATGGCACTGCCCCGTCCGCACCGCCCCCGGCGACCGGCACCTCACCGACGCCGAATGGGCCGAGGTCGCCCGCCGCATCGTCCACGCCACCGGCATCGCCGAGGAAGGCGACGACAAGGCGTGCCGCTGGATCGCCGTACGCCACGCCGAGGACCACATCCACATCGTCGCCACGCTCAAACGCGAAGACGGACGAAGCCCCCGTCGGCACCAGGACGGCATCCGCGCCCAGGCCGAGTGCCGCAAGATCGAAAAGGAGTGGGGCCTGCAGATCCTCAACGAAGGCGACCGCACCGCCGCCCAACGCCCCACCAGCGCCGAACGCGCCAAGGCGGAGCGTACTGGCCGCACCGAACCGCCCCGTGAAACGCTGCGTGAGCAGGTCCGCCAGGCGCTGGCCGGCACCGCCGACGAGGACGAGTTCTTCCGTCGTCTCACCGAAGCCGGCCTTCGCCTCGAAAAGCGTGTAGCCCCCTCCGGCGACATCCTCGGATACAAGGTCGCCCTGCCCGGCGACCGGAACCGTGACGGCGAGCCTATTTGGTTCCCCGGCTCCCGGCTCGCCCCCGACCTCTCCCTCCCCAGGATTCGCCAGCGCCTTGCGGACGGACCGCCCGAGGACGAGCCGACGACCGTCACGGGCCCCGCCCCACGGGCCGCTCGCCCAGCCGGTGCTCGCCGAGACGCCACCCACGTCGCCGAGCAGGCCGTCACCGTACTCGCCGGGGACGACGACGCGGCAGGCGCCGCTCAGCTCATCGGCGTTGGTGAACTACTGGACGCCGTCGCCCAGACCTCCCCGGCCTCCACCCGCCAGGAACTCGCTGAGGCCGCCCGCGCCTTCGAACGTGCCACCCGCTCCCACACCCGCGCCGAGCACGCCGACCACCGCGCCCTCCGCTCCGCCGCGCGCGGCATCGTCCAGGCCGGCAACGCCCTCGGCAAAGGCGAGGACGGCGGCACCACCGCGATGCTCCTGTCCACGATGGTCCTCGTCACGATCGCCGCCATCCACTGGCACTCCGCCCGCGGCCACGCCCAGCAGGCCGCTGCCGCCCGACAAGCCGCGCAGCACCTGCGCGCCGCCTACCAGACCGCGTCCGCCACGCCCATGAAGGCGATGCGCGAACAGGGACGCCGACTCCCCGCCCCCGTACGCGACCGCTACGCCCACACCATGGAAGCCGCACTGCCCGGACAGGCCGACCACGTCCTGCACGAGCCTGGCTGGGACGCGCTCGCCGCCACCCTTGCCCAAGCCGAACGAGCCGGACACAACCCCGACGCACTGCTCCAGCAGGCGATCGAATGGCGCGAGTTGGAGACCGCCGACAATGTCACCGACGTACTCGTCTGGCGCCTGCGGCGCATCGGGAAGCTACCCGCCACAGCGGACCTGTCCCGCACACGAGCGCACCAGCGGACACCGGCGCCGCCCCGAGCCTCGAAGCCGCAGGCAGCTGAGCCCACGGTTCGCAACGACACGAACAGCTCCCGCAGGTCGGGCCCCCGGCGCTGACCAGCACCTCAAAGGGTTGGACGCCCACGGCCAGCGGTGTTATGGCTGGTCAACAACAGGACGAGGAGACGATGCCGATGCTCAGCGAAGACCTCCGGACCCGGAGAACCGTGCTGCCGGAAACGGCACCCGACGACCCCTTGCTGAGACTCGAGAAGGAGACGCGGCTCGGCGACGGCATCATCCGTCTCCGCGCCACCACCCACCCCGAGGAGATCCGCGTCGGCGGCATCCTGGTGATGTGCCCGAAGTGCGGAGCCCGGCGCGACTGGATGGTCATCTGCGACCGCAGCCAGATCAGCATCCGATGCCGGTGCGCGCACCAGTGGGTCGAGCCCGAGCTGACGCGCGCGGACTACGAGGCGATGATCGACGTCGGCGGCCAGGACTATCCGAGCCTGGAGGCCGCCGCCCAGGCCGTGGGATACGACGGCACGCTCGCCGGCACCTACCTGTCGGAGCCGAGGCCCGAGTAGGTCCTGGTCGGCGGCATCCATGCCCTCTGGCTGAGACCGGCAGCGACATTGACCGGGGGATGGTGATGCAGCCAGAGTCGCGCCGACCGTCAACTCGGTGCATCGTCGCTCACCGATCCTGATGAATTCCAATTACGCCGGATGCACCCTCACGTCGCAGTTGTTGCAGGTCAGCACCTGATGTGGCGTGTCCTGGCTCCGCTGAGGCAGCGGCGGCTGCTGGCATCATCCCGTCATCACAGAGAGCTCTGTCGTGGTCACTTAATGATGTGAGATGGAGAGCCGGATGACGCTGTCGTCTGACGTTTTGCAGTATCACCGCCGGGTGCTCACCAGCGCGGCCGTCCGTGCCGGGTACGCGCACACCTGCCGCTACGAGGAGCCGGCTGCCCGCCGGGAGATCGCCCGCATGACCGGGGTCGTCATGTCGGTGTGTGGCCCGGGCCAGGGCCCGAACACGCCGACCATGCTCATCGAGGCGTTGCATCGTCCCCTCGCGCAGATCGCTCCCGAGCTCTTCGCCGACAGCACGATGGGCTCGCTGACGGTTCTCGACGGCGGCGAGCTCAGCGACGACGTGTACGCCGAGGGCTGCGAGGACATCGTCGAGTTGTTGAGCGGGGGTGTGGATCCGGCGCGCCGCTGGCTTCCCACGTGGGCGTGGATGCACGGCGAGTTGGTGGAGCGCGAGGCATTCCAGCAGATCAACGAGGGGGCGAGCGAGAAGGAGTACACCGCGCACCGGTATTTCGTGGTGAAGCAACCCGCCGGTGAAGAGCGGCAGCTGGCGGAGCTGTTCAGTCAGGCGGTCGGCATGCGTAAGTCCGTGCGCTACGTGCCAATCCCGGCCGATCAGGTGTTCCGAGGAAGGTACTGGTGGCCGTGTCCGGTGTGCCAGTGGCCGATGCATGTCGACGGTGAGCAGGTGCGCTGCCGCTTCCCCCTGCACAACGCGGCGTACTTCGTGCGCACAGACTCCGCCAAAGGGCGCCCGATGCTGCAGCGACGCGACGGCGGCGTGCCCCGGCAACCGGCGGCCCGGTCCTTTCACCGCGAAGGGCCGAAGCGCAGCATGTGCGTGGAGACTGCGGTGTGGCGCCACATCGTCATCTCCGGGGTGTCCGAGATCTACCTCTTCGAGAGGCTGGACGCGCTCAGGGAGCGGGGTGTCGAGGTTCAACTCTGGCCGGGCAAGGACCGCTACGACCTGCTGGTCCGCGTCCCTGCGACAGGCTGGGAGCTGCGGATCGACGTAAAGGACTACGGGTGCGCGGTGTCACTGGCTGACCAGTTGCGCAGGAAGCCGCCAGCGGCACGCACCATCGTCATTCCCGACTACCGGGGCGAGGCGCAGCGGGACGAGCTGGCTGAACAGCTGCCGAATCTGACGGTCCTGCTGGTAAGCGAGGTCCTCAAGGCGGCCAAGGCCGAGGTGCGAAAGGCCGGTCGGCGATGACAGTACAGCTGGTGGAGAAGGACAGCGAGCTGGACCGGCGGATTCTGCCGAAGGTCATCGCCTGCGCGTGCGCACTCGCGCAACAGCACTTTCCGCTGCGGACGGGGGACGGCAGCGCCGGTACCGACCTACAGCGCGTGTCCTACCTGCTCACGGGGCAGTACGACGCGTGGACCGAGTATCCGCAGCTCTCGGGTGACGAGCAGCGGCGAATCAGCCGCATGCTGCGCCAGCGCCCCAACCGGCTGAGTAACGAGGAGTCGCTGCGTACGGACGCGGAGCGGTTCCTGGCCACGGGGGCGATCTGTGAGTACGTCCTGCAGGACGATGACGTGCTCGCCGCCCGCCACGGCATGCTGCCCGAGGAGCTGGCCGACGTGCTACTGGAGGAGATCGACCGGCTGCGTGCCGAGAACTCCGGTGCGCTGCCCGACGCCGAGCCCGGCGACTACGTGACCACCCTGCGGGTGCCGATTGCCGGTCACGACTCCACGTGGGCCGTTCAGGCCCACTACACGTTGGAGGAGCGGCATGCGGCACCGGAGGCCGAGCCTGTCAGGGTGCGCACCGCGTCGGCGGCTGGGCAGTTGGCCCTCAAGGTGAACGAGTTCCTCGCTCTCAACAGGGAGCTGGACCAGCAAGCCGGTGAGTCTTTCCGTACCGAGTCCCTCGAGCCGCTGTTTGCTCAGCTGCGCACCGGCGACGACGTCGAGCTCGGTGAACTGCTGCGAGTCGAGGCAGGGAATCTGCAGGTGCTCCAGGCCCCGACCGGGTTCGGCAAGAGCGTGCTGATGCGCAGCCTGGGCTCCTGGGCCCATGCGGAGGGCGTCACGCTGGGGTTGGCCGTTCCCACCACCATGGCGGCGCTGAAGATGGCCTACGGCATCGAGAAGGACCTGCGCTCGCGTGGAGTTGAGCATCCCGAGCGACTGGTTGTGCCGCTGATGTCGCCGAACAGCATGATGGTCGCCCTGGATCAAGTGGCAGCGGAGTCGAGGGACCGGGCCTTCATCAAGTGGGCGGAGGACCGGCTCGGGTACGGCTGTGCCCTGCCGTCGCTGGCCACCGTCGACGACGAGGTCGATGCTTGGGTACCCGGTCATGAGGCCTGCATGTCCCTGGTCCCGTATCGGCCCGTCGGCGCCCTGGAATCAGGCCGGGGCTCGAAGGCGCGGCGGCTGGGGACCTGCGCCTGCCCGTTCCGTGCGGTGTGTGGGAAGTTCCGTCTGGCCCGGCAGGCTTGTACCGCGCAGATCATCGTCACCACGCACGCGAACTTTTACCAGGGGCATCTGCACATCCCGGTCCAGGTCGACTCCGGTGCCATCGTCGAGAGGATGACGGTGGAGGAACTGATCATGCGGCGCTGCCAGCTCACCGCTCTGGACGAAGTGGACGCCTTCCAGTCATTCGTCCTGGGCCGGGCCGGCAGGGGACTCACTCTGGCCTGGGGCAACCGCCAGGACCAGCGCCCGCTGCTGAGGCTCGACGGTGAGTTCATCCAGGCATTCGGACGGGTGCGCCCGGCCCTGGACGAGAGCATGCGTAACACGCTGATGCGTACCCGCTGGCTCGCCGAGACCTACACCAGCCACCTCGCCCACGGTGCTCTTGGCCCCAGCGACCGCAAAGAAACGAAGAAGAGGAGCCGCAGCCCCAAGAAGTCGGGGCGTCCGGCTCAGGAGCGACGGTGGATCATTCCGCAGCGCTGGGACGGGTGGATCAGTACGCAGCTGCGTGCCCTGTTCGCCAACGACGACCAGCAGGTGACCACGCAAGAGCGCGGCTTCTCGCCGGATACGGCGGAGCGTGGTCTATTCGCCGCCCTGTACGAGCGCAAGATCAAGATGACCGCGTTGCCCGAGCACCTGCATCCGTTCGCCGAGCTCCTGCGGGATGTCATCGACCCTGACGCGGACGCCGGATCCCTGTCCCCCGTGCGCAAGCAGCTGGAGCAGCGGCTTGCCCCGTGGGTGCCCAATCAGCAGGTCCGGGCTGACGTGCTGGACCGGATGCTGCGCCGGGCCTTCCTCGAACCGCTGCGGCTGCTGCTGTACCGCTTCGTCCACAATGCACAGCAGCTCAAGCTGGCCGGCGTCGAGGCGGCACGGGACATCGCCGATGTGCTCGGGCCCTTCAGCGCGTGGCGGGCCATCCCGCACGGTCCGCAGGGACGGCTCATGTTCGCCTTCACCGAGGACGTCAGGACCGGGGTGCCGGAAGACACCCGGCTGAGCGTGGCGGCCTTCGGCGGGGATCCGCACACGTACGTCACCACCCTGGGCCAGATCACCGCCCTGGCACACAGCGGCCACAAGCGTGTCGTGCTGGGCCTGTCCGCCACCGCGTACGCGCCCGGTGCGCACCGCCACCATGTGCACGCAGTCCCCACCTGGTGGGTACCCGACGACGTCGATCACGGGGTGAGCATCGAGGCCGAGCTCTTCCCCGGCCTGGGCGAAGAGATGCTGAGGATCTCTGGCATCACGGGCAAGGACCGGATCGAGGCCACGCGTCTTCTGGGCCGACGCATGTGGCCCAGGCTGCGTGGCGAGCTGAAGGATCTCGGAGGTCTCAGCAAGCGCCGTGTTCAGGACTCGATCCTGCTCGTCACCACCTCCTACGACAGCTGCCAGCACCTGCGCGACGGCCTGCTGGCCGCCGGAGCCGAACCCGGTCTCATCGCGGTCGCCGTCAGACCCCGACCGGATGACGAGCCCATGGCTCGCCATGACGAGACCGGCGAACCGCTCTGGCACGAGATCCCCGGCGACCAGCTGGAATCGTTCACCCGGCTGCCCAAGGCCCGGATCCTGATTGCTCCGCTGGGCCGGGCCGAACGCGGACTGAACATCCTGGCGCCGCAGTCCAACAAGTCAGCGATCGGCTCCATCTGGCTCGCCATCCGCCCCGTCCCGCTGGTCGACGAACCTGACGAACTCCTCGCCCACGTCGGTGCCCGCGCCCTGGACGAGAAGGAGACCAGCAGCGAGCCCTGGACCGAGCTCGAGCGGCGCCGCGTGGTGGCCGGCCACTACTTCGAAAAGCTGATCACCAGCGAACGCTACTTCCGCTCCCTGCCGCCCCGGGCCAAGAGAGCCATCGCCGCCGAGCTCATCATCAGCCTCATCCAGCTCGTCGGCCGCGCCCGGCGCGGAGGCACACCGGGCCGCATCAAACTCGTCGACGCCGCCTTCCTGGACACACGCGGCAACTCCGACCTGCCCTACCTCATCCGCGAGCTGCGCACCCAGTGGGCCCGGAGCGACGAGTTGCCCCTCATGCGCCGCTACTACGGCACCACCTTGAACGCCTTCTTCCGCTTCGCCGATCACCACATCCGGGAGACCAGCCGATGATCAGCACCCTGGCCTTCCTCTTCCCGTACAGCGGGCTCGGGAAGATCACGCTCTACCCCCTGAATCGCGAGTTCGGGGAGGCATGGAGCTCCCTGCCCAGCTACGGCGACGCGAAGAACGGCAAGCCGCGCCGCCCCCCGTATGCCGGGCTGGCCTCCGCGCTCAGCGCGGTGTCGGGCCAGCCTGTCGTTCTCATGCCGCACAGCTACGAGCCCGTCGACGACGAATTTGCCCAGCCCGCCGTCGCCGTCACCACCCGGCCGTTCGACCCCTGGATCTTGTCCACTGCGGTCAGCGAGTGGGAGCGGTGCGTACGCAAGGGCGAGGACGCCAACACGCTCGCCCCCCTGCTGGCTGCCGCCGAAGTCGAACACCCCAATCTGGCCTCTTACGTCCGCGGTGCCGAGGACGGCACGCCGCACGCCCCGGGCTGGTTCTACCGCGTCGCGGCCTGGAACTTCGCGCAGCGCCTGGCCCGCACCTCCCTGCCCGTCCCCGACGGCCCCCGGATGCGCCGAATCCGTTGGCGCATGGACACCCAGGGCAGCCTCATCAGCTGGGACGCCGTCACGAAGAGGACGACCCTGAAGCCCAAGCGCACCGGATACGCCCTGCACAAACTGGACTTCCGTGTCGTCACCCAGCCCGGCGAGCCCCTGTTCGCCCTCCACGTGCTGCCCACGTTCAGCCGCCTGGCCACCCACTGGGCCAGCACCCGCACCGCCTTCATCGAGCACGGCACAAACAAGAACACGCTGCTGCGGATGCCGATCGGCCACACCAAGAACAGCGACGGCCAGTGGGTGCCCTACGCCCGCAACTACGCCGCCGAAGTCCTCGATGCCTGCGGCATGGACTTCACCGCCTGGCCCGCCAACGACGATCTCGCCGCGCTCCGAGGCCAGATGCGCGCCCTCGTTCCGGGTCCCGTGCCGCACGTCCTCGGCAAAGGTGTCGGAACCCGCTTCAACAAGATCCTCGCCGATCACATCAACGAGACTTTCAAGCGCCCCAAGATCATCCAAGTCGGCTTCGAGCCGACCCCCATCGAGCTGACCCGTCCGGCCAAGGGCTCGATCGCTCGCGCCGATCTCGACCACGCCCTCGCCGCCACCGGCAGCGAAGCCGTTCGCATCATTGCCCTCTACAGCGACGGCACGACGCGCCGGAGGATGACCGAGGCCCTAGCCCCCTACACGAACACCCCCAACCAGCCGCTGGACTGCAGCGACCACACCGACCACCGCCTCAGCGAACGGCTCTTCGTCCGCTTCCACCGCCTGCCCGCCCTCGACCGCGCCGACCGCGTCGACTGGCACGACGAACTCGCCTTCCTGGACCAACTTGAGGACGGCACCCTGAACGGCGCCTGGGTCGAGACCATCTGGAACCCCAAGCCAACCAAGCGCGAACGCGAAGCGGGTCAGCACCGCCACGATCACAAACGCGACCTGCGCCGTGCCCTGTACGAGCGCGACATCGTCTCCCAGTTCTTGGCCCGCCAGACGACGCCCGAACCCGACGACGTGGCGGAAACAGAAACTGATGACGAGACCGAACCTCCCAAGGACTACAAGGCGATCAACGCCCTGCGGGATCTCATGTTCCGGCTCGGCTGCGTGGACGATCGTCTCCGCCACGTCACCGACCTGGCCGACGAACCCATCCTGGTCGGTATCCACCTACGCCAGCAGCGCATCAGCAACCGCCGGCCCGGCGCCGCCGACCGCACGCAAATGGTCGAAGTCCTTACTGCGCTCCACACCAGCAAGGATCCCGACCGTCCGTGGCGCATGGAGTCTTACGACCACAGCACCCATGACTGGCGGCCCCAGGCTGCAGCAGAAGCGGCCTTCGGCCGGGGCTCGATCGGCCGAGAGGGGCACGCGCGCCACGAAGAGGGCGCATTGCTGGCGCGCCAGCACATTGATTCCGCTCTGAAGATCCTTCCCTCCGATCGCCCGTTGATCATCTTCGTGGACGCGGAAGCCTGCCGCACCATCTGGCCCGGTCTCCAAAACGTCCACTTCGGCAGGGGGTCGCTGCCGGGGGATGACCTGCGCACCCCCACGCGGTCCGTCGCCGTGATCTCCATCAACACCTCCTACGGCGAAGTGCCCACCCCGGTGGAGAACACCGCCAGCCCCCGCAAGAGCCCCAAACGCCCACCCAAGCCCCAAGACCGCCTCTACCGGCGCACGACCGGCACTGGCCTTACCAGCTGGTACACCGCCCAGGCGTCCCGTACCTACGAGGGCTTCGGACAAGCTGGCAGCATCGGCGGCGTTTACACCCGCTTTACCCTTCCCAAGGACGACTGGGCCCTCCAGCGCAAGGACTGGCACAGTTTCACGGCTACGCAGCTTGCCGTCCCCCACGCCGGAGGCCGGGACCCGGAACAACTCGCTGCCCTTGCAGCACAGTTGTGCCACCAGTCCCTGGCCTGGGATGCGCGTACTCGCCACCCGTTCCCGCTGCATGTCGCCGGCGCCATGGACCGCGCCCACCCCGAATACCGCGGCCCCAGCATCGAGCCCAACATCACCCCCGAGGCGGACGAAGCGCAGGACGACGTGTAGGGCGACAGGCAGTCAGCCCTTGCGTCGGCCGCGCGGGAGGCCGGTGCGCGGGCAATCACATGCGTCGAGGGAGCCGCCTGGTTGAGGCAGCTCCCTCGGCGTGCGAGGTGCGTCATCGGGTCAGACATCGGCAAGGCGGTTGGCGAGGTGCAGCGCCTTGGTGGCCACGGACAGTGCGGCGTGAAGACCGATGGTCTCCAGGAGCGTGGGATGGACTACGCGGATCCAGTCTCCGGGAAGGTCCGGCCATGTGGCCAAGGGGACGTCCGTCGAGGCCAGGCCCAGGCGGGCGACGACGTTCATCCCGCCCGATGGGGTGGGTCCCCAGTACAGCAGAACCGAGCCCGGACGCACGGGATGTGGATCTCGCACGGACACCCAGGTCGTCGGGATCGGCTTGACGGCGGACTGGGGCACGGAGCGGACGAGAGCGCCGCGTGCGCCGGGAGGCATGGGACGTTGAGCGATGTCGCCGAGGAACAAGGCCGGACGCGGAGGTTTCTTCGCGTCCGCCGGGAACCGCGAGCGCGAGCGGCGGTTCACACGTCGGCCCAGTCGAGCTGACCGCGGACCTCGGGCGGCAGCACGCCCTCTTGACCGTTCTCGGCGAGGTAAACGGCGCCGTCCGGGCCGCTGACCTCAACGACGCGTCCGACGCGGTGGACCTGGGGCCAGTCCGGGTTGATGGCGAAGTACAAGGGGAGATCCGGGTCAACCGCCTGGAGCTGGCGGATCAGCTGACGAACGGTGATCTGATGGGGCAAGACGGTCTCCTGAGCTGGTTGAACGGGGTGGTCTGGCGTGGATCAGACGCAAGGGCAGCCGCGGTTGGGGGAGGCGATGAGCGCGGCGAGGAATCCGGCCACGGCCTGGGCCGGGACACCGGGCCCGAAGGTCTCGCTCCAGGCCACCTTGTCGTCGGCGTCTTTGACGTGGATGTGCCAGAGCTCGCCGCGCGCGGCCTCCTTGGTCTCGGGGAGGAACCCGACGTACACACGCTGATCGGGACTGGAGCAGTGGACGTTCGCGTACGGGTCGGAGGAGACGTCCCAGCCCTGGTGCCGGAGCAGCTCGACCACCGGGGTGGCACAGTGGCAGTCGAGCAGCCATTTGCGGTCGCCGAGCGTGGGGTGAGGAGCGGCGACGGGGACCTCGACCGGTGTGGTGGCGATGAGCGTCATGAGGAGAAGACCCTTCGTTGACCTGGGGTTTTTCGAAGCGGTCGTACGTTGACATGGTCGGCCGACAGGTCTCCAGTCCTTCCACGGGGATGGGCGTCTGCCGTGGGCGAACTGGGTCGGGGGAGCGATCGCTGGTGAGCCCTGGAGGAATGTAGCGGTTGCCCCGGGAGCTGTTCCCGGGGCAACCAAAGGAAGGAGAGGAGGGGCGTGCTGAACGGGACGATGCGTACGTACGACGAAGCCGTGGACGATGTGGTGGCGGCATCCGTGGGGCGATCTCGTATGGCGGACGGCAGGCGGATCGAGCTGAGCGTCGAGGAGCTCGCGCTGATGGTGCGAGGCGCGGAGGAAGGGCCCGGCCAGGAGAGCTGCAGGCCCGACGGGCACTAACGGCGACTCGTTCGAGTCGCCAGGTTGGTGGACACCACCTGGCTGGTGTTCTGGGCAACTGGAGGACCGTTCACCGCTTCCGCAGCTGAGCGGGCGCGAGCGGCTTCCACTCGTGGTGTGGCTGACCGTGCCAGTGAGCGCGTGAGGCCGTCGACGAGGTGGTTCTCGGGGTAGGCGTCGATCACCGAGCGGATGGCGTGGATACGGGCCTGGCTGCCTGCGCGGGCGCTGACCAACTCGGCGGAGGACGTACTGACCTGCGTGAGCTCGTAGAAGAGTGGGGCACGGTCCGGGCGGGTGAGGCGGTGCAGGCGCTGCTGATGGGCAGAAACGTCGCTGTCGTCGATGACGAGCGCTGTTCGTATCCTGAGTACGGCGACCAGCGCGGGGTCCTGGACCTTTCCCTCGCGGAGGAAGTGGGTCAGCTGGTCCACGGGATGGCCCCAGGCGGCGTGGATCATGGCGTCGGCAGCAGCGAGATCGGATTCGTCGGGCACGGGTGGCTCCTGGGCACGGAGATGGGGCTGAGGTTTGTCGTTCATGACCGCCCCGCCGCGACTCGTCGGCCGTGGTTGGGGCGGGCTGGCAGGAGGGCGGTGGGGCTGCACGTGGCTGCCGGGGCGCGGCTGACAGGGCGAGCTGCATGGGAGCGTGCGCGTGCGGCTGCGGCGCGCCGGACGTCCAGCGGAGTCGGCACCGGGGGAGCCGTGCGGCGTATCCGGGCGGCATTGCGGTTTCGCTTGGGGACCTCGGACTCGTAGCGGATTACGGGGGCGGGGTCGGCCAGCCGGGCGGTGGTCGCCGCGATGAGGTCGACGGGGACCGCGGTGGTGAACGTGGCGTACCAGCGTGAGCTGTAGCCATCGTGGCCACCCCAGAGCAGCCAGCGGTCCTGGTCGCCGCGTAGTTCGGCGTGGGGATCTAGGATGCCGCCCCTGTAGGTGAGGCCGGCGAGTTCGTCGGGCGCGGTGAAAAGGGTGGTGAGCTGCCAGTCTCCTCGCTTCCATCCGGCGTCCCCCAGGGGACGAAAGCCCTCCTCGGCTGGCCGAGGAGCGCCGGTCAGGACTGCGTCCGGGTCCTCGGAGTAGCGGGCGGCGAGGGTGGTGGTGAAGGCCGTCACCAGCTCCGTCGGCGTGTTGGCGTCGAAGGTGGCGAGCCAGTCGGGCGGTCCGAAGGGATCGCTGTGGGCGGCGACCTTCCACAAGGTGTTGTCCGGGCCCTCGGGCAGGAAGCCGAGCCGGACATGCTGGTCCAGGGAGGAGACGTAGACGTTCGCCAGCTCGTCGCTTTGAACCGTGAAGCCGTGGTCGAGGAGCGGCTGCAGCGCCGGGTCGCCGATGGTGGTGGAGCCGGCCAGGTACAGCGGCGCGACGTGGATGTCGCCGTCGAGCGGGCGGGAGGGCATGCGGGGATCTCCGGGTGTAGGCGGTAGAGCGTCAGCGCTGACGGCGCGAGCGACCGTGCGCGGTAAGGGATGCCGACGGGACTGCGGCCTCCGGCCCGGGCGTGTGGGCTGCGTACGGCCGGCGGGCTCGCGCCGCTTGGGTCCGGGGCACGGTGGCTGCCGGCTCGGCGAGGCGTACGTTCGCCAGGGCGCGGTGTCGGTCGGGGATGTCGCCGACGAAGCGCGGTACGGCGTCCGGGCTGGTGAGGGTGACGGCGGCGGCAGCGCGCAGGTGCTGCGGGGTGCCGCTGCTGAAAAAGGCCCTCAAACTCGGCACATGGACGGGATCGACGCCGCCGGACAGGCGCCACATGGACTTCTCCGGCGTCTGCAGCTCGGTGTACTCGTCGAGCCACCCGCTTCGCGTGCGCAGGGCCGCGTGCTTGTCGGGTGAGACGGTCCAGTACGGCCGACTTCCATGGACCGCTTGCCAGTTGCCCTTGCGCAGTACGTCCTCCGGGCCGAGGCCGGTGTAGCGCTCGCCACCGCTGAGGTAGTCGCGGAAGTGCTGGGGCAGGCCGTGGACGAGCGTCTCGGTGAAGGCGGTGACGATCTCGTGGGGTGTCTCGCGGTCGAAGGTGGCGATCCAGTCGGGAACGCCGAGCGGGTCCTCGGCGTAGGTGATCGTCCAGCCGCCGTAGTGGCTCTCCACGGGGTTGGCGATGCGGACTCGCTGGCACGGGCTGGTGTAGTACGTGTCCGTGCCGAAGGCGACGGTCTTCGTCCAACCCGAGGCGTTGTCGAGGACGCCGAAGACAGCCTCCCTCGGTCCGGGACCTGCGAGGTGGACTGGTGCGACGAGGACCTCCGTATCCGGGGCGAGGCCGTCGAGGTCGAGGGGCGACATGGTGAGGCACCTCCGAGGTGCGGTGAACGAAAGGCTGGGCTTCATGGCCGACGGCGCGCTCGCGGCGCGGCGGCGGAGGCGGCGGCGGGGGCTGGCGAACCGGCGTGCGCCGAACTCGCGGTCCCACGCGTGGACCGAGACCGCGCTGCCTGGGCACGGCGGTCGTGCGGCGGCGCTGTCGCTGCGGATGCCTCGCGTTCGCGGTCCAGTTGGTGAGCCGCGGTGCGGTACGCGGCCTGGTCCTGGCGCTCGCCGACGGCCAGGAGGTAGATCTCCCGGCGGTGCTGCGAGGACGCCGGCGCGTCGCGGTACTGGATGACCATGCGCCAGCGGGTCTCCGGATCGACGTAGATCTTGTGACAGCCCGCGAGCTCGCGGGTCAGCGCCGCGCCACGTTCGTTCCCGTGGACCAGGTGCTGCAGCTCCAGCAGGGCCAGGTCACGGATTCGATCCGGGACCGAGCGTAGGTCGGCCAGGGCCTCGGGGTGGGCCGCGAAGGCGTACCGCGCCCGGCTCACCGCGCACCCCGGCCGGAGCGCGGTACGGAAAGAAGGGCCGGTCGTGGAGCCGTGACAGGCGCCGGGGGGACCGCGAGGCCGGCGGTTCCGGCGAGCGGCGAGCGGGTGCGGGCGGCCAGGGCCCTGTGGACGCTCTCCGGGGCCGGGGCCATCGGGAGGGGAGCGTCGCGGTCCATGGCCCAGGCGTCCGCTGCCTCCACGCTGGTGAAGGCGCCTTCGCGCACCGTGTAGGAGCGGAAGTCTTTGGCCGTCTCCTCGAGGAAGAGGCGGTAGGGGGCGTGCGCGGAGGCCGGGTGGCTGTCGTGGACGAGAGTGCGCACCTCGGTGCCGAAGTCGAAGGAGCCCGGGTTGTCGGTGTGGTGGTCGATCACCTCGTACCGGCCGCCGGGGTTGCTCCGGAGTAGGTCCTCCAGCCGCGAGGTGAGCGCGTCGGCCGGGCGTGGCCCATGGTTGCTGGTCGGCACGGCGGCCTCCGGCGGACAGCCCCGGCGGGTGAGCCAGTTCTGCGCGAGCGGCACGACGGGAACACGCTCGTAGTCGAAGGCGAACGTTCGCTGCTCGACGTCACGGGTGAGGTGGAGCGCGACGTACTCCGCCGTGCCGGGCGCGTCCCAGATGGCCGCCCGGTCGTAGAACAGCAGGTAGCTGTCGCGTCCGTCGGCGCTGTGGTGCTCGGCTAGGGGGACGAACATGTCGTCCGAGATCGTGACCGAGAAGAAGTCCTCTTCGACTCGCTCGGTGGCTGCTTCGAAGCCGTCGATCCGGTAATCCGGCGCCTGGGTTTCGTATGCGTCGGTCACGTCAGGCTCCCGCGGGCTCGGGCGAGGCCAGGAGCCGGTGGTTGGGGCGGGTCGGGCTGGTGGTGCACGCGCCGAACGGGCCGTCGGGCATGCGGAGTTGGAGCAGGGTCGGGTCGAGATGGTCGCGGTGCCACGTCGATGGACCCGTCAGGCCGGCCTCGGCGTCGGTGAGCTGTTGCCAGGCCAGCCACAGGGCATGCAGGCGGGCCACGGCCTCGGGATGCTCCTGCCACTGCTGGCACCACGGGCGGCCGGTGGTGATCTCCCGCCCGTAGACCGGCAGCAGCAGGTCGTGCACCCAACGCGTCAGCGCCGCGAGCTCCTCGGCGTACGCCGTACCGTCGAACGCCAGGATGAAGGCAGACGCGGGCCGTTCCTGTGAGCCGTCCGGCTCGGCCGCCGCCGCGTCGGCGGCCGAGCCCTCAGCGGGACCGTGCCCGGCTTCCCCGCCCTCGTCGTCCGAGGGCGGGGCGTCGTCGATGAGCCGGGCGAGCGTCTCGCCCTGCTTACGGCTCTCCGCGACCAGCCTCGTGACCGTGGCGACCAGATCGTCCAGATCGTGGTCCGCCACGCGTATCGGCTCGCTGTCCTGAGCGGGTTCAGCCATCGCTACCCCTCCGCAAGATCGGGTGGTTGGGGTGGCGAGGATCCGGAGAAAACCAGGTTTGGCCAGGCCGGGAATCCGGTGTAGAGAGTGCCGTTCACCGCGAGCCGTGATGGCTGCACACCGCGACGGGAGGAGCGAGGATCTCCAGCGCGCGAGCCGCTTGCTGCGGCACGACTCCGTTGCCCAGAGCGGATAGTTGGGCTGGGCGTCCCAGTCCCGGAGTGGCCGTTACCCAGCCCGGTTCAAGCCCTTGCATCCACTCCACGAACAGCGGGCTGAGGCGCCCCGCGTCGTCGGTCGGCCGGGGCGCCGGGCGCGTGGCCCTCTCCCATCGGGCGACGGCGGCGGCGTACGGGCCCCACGTTCCCTGTCCGTCGACGGCTGAGGGGCGAACAAGGGAAGCACCACCGCCGAGAGCGGGGGCCGGAAGCCCGTGCCCGGTCGGCGTCCTGGAGTGCCGGTGTCGCTCGCCCGTGGGGTCGGCAGCAATCGGGCCGCCGCCGAGGGCAGCGTCAGGTCCCCGTTTCCGTGACGCTGGTTGGGTGACCCCTTGGTGCCGTCCGACGCCTTCGGCGTCGGCAACAACCACTCCACCTCGTCCGCCAGATTCGGACCGTGCCCGCCCTGTTTCCTCTTGGTCGGGTGCTGACTGCCACCGTTCGTCGCCAGGTTGCTCGTCGGCGTCTTCAGCAGAGGCGGTCCGCCAGGCGGGCCAGGCGACGAGGAAGATCCGCTCGCGACGGTGCGGGGCTCCGACGTCAGAGGCGCGAAGCACGCACCAGCGCGCATCGAACCGGAGGTCGGCCAAGGAGCCGAGTACGGCACCGAGTGCGCGCACAGCAGGCTGGCCTGCGGCGTCTCCCAGACACCACGGACAGGGTTCCACGTCGCCAGGGGAACCGGCGGGGGAGGTGAGGAGTCCTCGGACATTCTCGATGACCACCAGGCATGGGTTGAGGGCTTCGACTGCGCGGACGATGTTCAGCCACAGACCGGACCGGGTGCCGTCAGCCAGCCCGGCGCGGCGGCCGGCGACCGAGACGTCTTTGACAGGGGAACCCGGCCGTCAGGACGCACACCTCCGGGACATCGGCCCAGTTCACGGCCGTGATATCGCCGAGGTTCGGCACGCCGGGCCAGTGGCGGGACAGGATCCGGGCCGGGCCCGGATCGACCTCGGCATGCCAGGCGATCGTTCCACCGAGGACGGCCTGGACGCCGAGATCCAGACCGCCGTACCCGGAACACAGACTCCCGATCGACGGCCCCGGTGCCGCTGCCTGAAGGTCAGCGCGCATGGCGGGACACCGGCATGTACGCGAGACGGGTCGGCTCGGTCGCGGGGACCTTGGCCGGGACGCGGTAGATCGAGTTCGCTGGGCGTGCCGAGCGGCTGAGCGCGGCGAGGACGCGAGGCGGGGTGCCGTCGATCCGGTCGGCCGCGTGCCGCAGGGCGCCGACCGTTTCCTGCAGCGAGTCCACGGTGAGGTCCAGCCGGTCCTGTGCGACACCGAACGCGGCCTGGCGGGCGTCGCGAAGGTCCGCTGATGGTGGGGCTTCCGCGTACCTGCGCAGGAATCCGAGCTGTTCGAAGGCTTCGGTGTAGTTGTTCACTGCGCGTCCCGCCGGGGCGGACGCGCTGGTGTACGCGGCGATGACCGGGCCGAAGTCGAGGCCCGGGTCGTTGTCGGTGGCGCGGAAGAGGACTTCGTCCGACAGGTCCTTGACCAGTCCCGTCAGCGCGGTGAGGTGGTGGGACGCGGTGACGAGGTCGGGCAGGGAGTTCGTGGTGTACGACCCGACGATCGCATGGCGGGCCTCCTCGAACTCGCGGGCCACCGCGTACAGTTCGTCCCTCTCCAGGCCGGCGCGGCCGGTGTGGTCGGTCATGACGGGCTCCGATGATTGCGTCGGTCGGGGAGCGCGGCGCAGGAGGCGGCGGCCACTGCTGCGGGGGCCGTGGTGTTCGCGAGGCGGCTGCGGGCGCGGGCGGCGTCGATGCGGGCGGCAGGCTGGGGCGCACCGGGTCGGCTGGTCGGTCGCCTCGGCTCGGGTTCGGCTTCGTGTGCGAGGCGCAGGCGGCGGCGTACGTCTTCCAGCGGTTCGAGTGCGTGCAGGGCGTAGCCGATGAGCTGCCCGGGCGCGAGCGCGTCGCGGTCGGCCAAGGCGCCGACCTGCCGGGCCGACGAGGCGGCCGTGCGGAGGAGGGAGGCGTTGACGACCTGCTCGCCGAAGTGTTCGGCGGCTCCGCCCACGAGCGGATCGCAGATCCGCCTCACCCGCTCGGTGTCGAGCGTCCCCTTGGTGAGAGCGCCGCGACGCTGGGTCTCCCACAGCACAGTCAGCTGGTCGATGGGTTCGCCGCGATGGTGCAGGGCCCCCAACGCGCGGTAGATCTGCTGATGGCCCGGGTCGGCGAAGTCGCCGGGGCGGAGCCAGCGCACCAGGCCGAGCAACTGGTCGGGGCGGGAGGTGAGGCAGCCGAGGAGGAACTCCTCGTCGGCCAGGACCTGCTCGCCTGCCGGCTGAAGGCGCTCGGCCTTGGGCTCGTGCGCGGTGGGCGGTTGCACGGGACGTGCCTCGGTGCCCCAGCCGCGAGCCAGGTCGGCGAGTACGTCGTTCAGGACCTGGGCGTGGTGCAGCGTCTCTTCCACGGTGCCGGTCCGGCTGTCGGCGAGCGCGGCCTGGTGGAGACGGGCGGCGTGCTGGGCCACGCTGCGGTGGATGGCACCTTCCAGCACCATCCGCCCGTACACCGGGCCGTGACCGGGCCGCGGGCATGCCGACGCGAGGGAGTGCAGGTACGAGGCGGTGAGCCCGCGGGTTCGTGTGCCCGCCTCCCGTAGCGTGTCGGTCACCCAGGCCAGCGGGACGGGAGCGCCGGCCTTCGTGGCTGCAGCTGGGTGACCTTCGGCCCTGAGCTGGAGCATCGCGGCGTAGATCGACGTGTGCGCGGGACGGGAGAAGTGTTCCGGCCGCAGCCAGGGCGTGAGCCGGTCGAGCTGGCCGGGCTCCAGGAGGACCGCGCCGAGCACGGCCTGCTCGGCGTGGACGAGTGGCGTCACGACCGAACCTCGAATGCGGCCGTGTCCTGGGCCCGGATCGCGGCGACAGCGCAGTCGGCGGCGGCCAGGTCGGCGGCGAAGCGGTCCAGTTCACCGGTGAAGACGGGGTCCTGGGCGAGCAGGGAGCCGGAGGGGGACACGAGCCACCAACTGGCACCGCGCCGTACGGCGGGTGTGCCGGCGAGGCGTTCGGACCGGCGGACGCAGGCCCAGGACGGGACAGGGTGGGACATAGGGACACCTCAAGAGGACGGGGCGAGAGCCCGGAGGGAGGAGGGGCGGCCGGGGTGTGCGCCGTCGCGTCTCGCCAGCCGGGAACCTGGCAGCACCGAGGTCATGCGGCCGGACCGAAGTCGTCGCGGCGCAGGCTCTTGGCCAGCGCGCGCTCAGTGATCGCCGCGGTCTCCTGGGCGGACGCGGCGCCGAGCCGGTCGGCGTTCGGCTCCCGGTACCAGGGCTTGAGGTCGAGGAGCGCGGGGCGGATGCCAGTGGCCAGCAGCAGCGCGGAGCCCTTGCGTAGGGCGCGGATCGCGTCGGCCGGCAGCACGCGCTCCTGGCGCATGGAGACCGATGTGGACTTGCCCGACTCGCTGGTGGAGACCGAGACCGTACGGACGTCGTGGTCGCCCACCAGACGGCTGAGCTTGTCCGCGAAGTCGGCGTCGTCGATGCCCGAGCCGACGAGCTTGATTGTCGCGGCGGACCACAGGGCATCCATCCCGGCCTCCCCCCAGACCCGGACCCCCTGGCGGTAGGACTGCAGGATCGTGATCGGGATGACGCCCCGGGAGCCGAGGTGCGAGTACAGGTCCGGCAGGTCGGCGATCTTGCACACGTTGGCGGCCTCGTCGAGGATCGCGAGCAGTGGGGCGTCGAGTCGCCCGCCGTCACGCTCGGCCTGGATGACTGCGGCGCGCATCACCGCGTCGGCAGCGGCGGCGATGATCGCCGAGGCGGAGCCGCCGCCGTCCTTGGACAGCAGGAACAGCGTGTCCTTGCTGGTGGCAAACGCCCCCGGCTTGAACTCGCGGACCTTGCCGAGGCCGCTGGGCGGCGTGACCCAGGCGGCGATGGCCGGGTCGAGCAGGCAGCTTGCGTACTGCCGCGCGGTCTCGAAGATGCCGTCGCGGGTCTCGACGGCGCCGGCCACGGTGCCCTGGAGCTGGGCGGCGACGCCGTCGAGTCCGGCGTCCTGGAGCAGGTCGATGGGGGTGCGGTCGGCCGGTGAGGCGAGCCAGGCCAGGACGTCGGTGATCGGCCGCCGGTCGCGGGCAGCGGCGAGGAACAGCGCGGTGAGCGTGTTCGCGGCGGCGGTGGACCAGAAGTCGCCCGCGTTCGACTCGTCCACGGAGGCGGTCACGAAGTGCCCGGCCAGACGACGGGCCCCGGCGAGATCGTGGGCGTCGGCGAGGATGTCCCACCACATCGTCTGGGGCGCGTGGGCGATCTGCTGCGGATCGAGCGTCCAGACTGTGCCGACGTCGGCGCGGGCAGCGAGCGTGGCGGTGTAGGCGTCGCGGGCAGCCTTGTTGGAGGTCAGCAGCACCGGTCCGGGCGCGCGCAGGATCGCCGGGATCGCCAGACCGGAGGTCTTACCGGACCGGGGCGCCATGATCGCCAGGATCACATCCTCCCACGAGGAGCGGACCTCGCGCGCGCCGGGCGCGAGCGTGCCGAGCAGAACACCGCGGTCGTCGGGTACGACGTCCTTGGGCTTGGTGCCCTTGAGACTCGGGCGGAGATCGATGGCCTTGACCGCGATCTTCTTGGGCATCAGGTCGGCGAGATCGCGTTGGTCGGCCAGTCCCTTGGGGTTGCCGCGTAGCCGCAGCCACACCTTCGCGCCGAGCAGCGCGGCGGCCAGGAGTACGAGTGCGGGCAGGACATAGCAGGCGCCGACGAGGACGGCCTGCGAAAGGTGCGGCCAGACCTCGTGGGGCTGGAGCAGCGCGTCGGTGGGTTCGTACGGGGCCCAGGGGCCGGACCTGGTGAGGGTGTTGGCGGTGTTGCCGAACAACCAGGCCAGCGTCCCGGCCCCCATGCCGAGGCCGGCGACGGACAGCATCAGGTACAGCAGGAAGTCGGTGCCGGTGGTGGTCGAGGGTGTGCTGGTGCGTGCAGGAGACAAGGCGCGGTCCCGTTACGTGGTGCGAGAGGGGCGATGGGCTGGGGCCGGCGGGTTCTTCTGGTGATCACGAGGGGCTCCTAGCGGCTGTGGTGGGCGGAGGTGGAGGGAACGGCGGGCGATGCCGGGGCTGTGGTGTCCGGGCGTGCCGGTGGCGCGACCGGGCCGGCGGTCGGCGAGGATGACGTGGCCGCGCCGCTGATCCGGCGTCGCCGGACCTCTTCGCGTACGGCGGTGACGGCTTCCTCGGAGATCAGGTCCTGGGCGACGTTCGCGTCGAAGCCCTGTGCGCGCAGGAGGCACGCGGCGCGCGTGGCGCTCCGCTTCTGTTCCTCCTCGGACAGTCCCTCGGGGAGCTGGTGCCAGACGTAGTGCGGCGGGACGGTCTGCTTCACGAAGCCGCACGTGGCAAGCACCTCGTGGGCGCTCGGGTCGCCGCAATCGGCGATCACCTCGCTGCTGTACGGCTTGCGGTAGATCTCGGCGTCGGTTCCGTACTCTTCGTGCAGGAAGGACATGCAACGGCCTTTCTGATGAGGGGGATTGGTCAGCGTGTTCGGTTCGGCCTGGCCGCGGGCGGTGGAGCGGCAGCAGGCGCCTCAGGCGTGAGGGCGGCCGTTCCGGTGCGCTGGGCGGCCGGGGCGGTCGCGTAGTAGCTGGCGACCCGCGCCTGCCAGCTCGGTTTCGTCGACGGATCGAGCGCCCGCAGCTGGTCGGCGGTGTCGTGCAGGTCCTCTCCGAGAGAGGTGAGCGTCGCCGCCGCTTCTGCGAAGTCGTACGACAGGTCCCAGCTGGCGTCGGTCCCGGATGCCTTGGCCTGCTCGGCGGCGGCTTCGAAGAACTCGCTGAGCCGGACGAGGACCCCGTCGTTGGGGTCGAGGACGTGGTCGGTCAGGCTGGCCGCAGTCGCGTACGTCTCGGCGCCGTTGAGTTCGTCGGTCAGCCGCAGGATCTGGTGGCCGTGGACACGTGTGCCCCGGGGATCGGAGGGCGTGGTGAGGGGGCCGACGTACAGATCGGGGCCGAGGTCGACGCGGTAACCGACGGCGGTGAGCATGCGGGCCGCGTGGCTGGCCATCTGGTTCTCACGGGCTTCGCCCATGTCCCAGGGCAATCGGTACCAGAAGGACCGCGGCGTCGTCTCGATGACGAAGCCCGCGCGCTTGAGGAGAGTGAAGGCGAGTTCGTCTCCGCCTTCGGCGATGACATTGCCGGTCGGATGGCGCGTGATGACGACGTCGGGCGGGGTGGGCATCGCAGGGCGTCCGTTCAGAAGTAGGGGTTCTCGGTCGGCCGGTCGCTCGCGGAGGCGGCGTCCAGCAGCTCGGGCAGGTCCGCAGGGTCGGCGTCGCGCTGGTCAAGCCACCAGCCGGCGCGGGTCAGCAGCCGTACGGCGTCCTCGATGGCCTCCCACTCCGCCTCGCTCGTGGTTCCTTCGACGACGAGCGCGGTGTACGCGGAGGAGACCAGCTGGTGGCGACAGCGGGTGGCCCATGCGACCGCGCGGTCGGTGCCGTCCAGCGGAGGCATGCGGTACTGCTCGGACCACGCCTCGGCCTCGGCCTGCTCGGTCGCCCGCTGCTTCGCGAGCCACTCGGCCGTGGCCTCGGTGGCCTCCGCGCGGGAGGCTCGCCAGCAGTCGGGGCAGTCCCGGCCGGCGAGCCAGCGGGCGTATCCGGCACGGCGGTCGGCCGGACGGTCGGACAGATCGGCGTCGACCGTGTGACCGCAAGCGTGGTCGACGGCCCAGAACTTCTTCACGGCCATGAGCCGGACTCCTTGAACGTCGAGAAAGGGAGGATCAGCGCGTACGACTCGGGGCGGGCGGCGCGGCCTGGAGCCGCGGCCCTCGCTCGTCCAGCGGCTTCGGGGCGATGGCGGGGCGGTTGGGGGACGACGCCATGGCGGCGCGCGCTCGTGCGGTGTGCGTGACCCGGAGCCATTCCTGCCGCTCGGGCAGCGGTACCTCGGCCAGGGGTGGAGCGTTCTCGGGGGTCACGTCGGGCATGACGGCCAGTTCGAGCTGGGCGCCGACGAGCTGATCACCGAGGAAGGCAACATGATGGGCGATGCTGCGCAGATGAAGGCCCAGCTCGTGACCATTGGGGGTGTCGAGCCGCTCGCACCAGGCGGCGGCCGTGTCGATGAACTCCTCCAGGTCGAGCACGACGCCGTGGTGCTCGTCGAGGATCTCGCCCAGGACCTCGGAGACATCCGCCGCGCGCCGCAGCTCGTGCAGTTCGCCGGTCAGCGCGGTCAGGGACTGGCCGGGCCGTGTCGCCCGCGCAGGCACTCCGTCCGGAGTCGGGACCGGCGGTGGAATCATGATCCTCGGGTCGGCTGCGACGGAGAGACCGGCGTCCTGGAATTCGAGGGTCGCCCTGGCCACGGTCCGTACCGCCGTGTTGTGGGGCGTGTTGTCCGCCAGCAGGTAGACGTCGAGGTACTCGCTGTAGCGGAAGTGGTGCTTGCGCAGGACCTCGTCGAGGAACGGTCGGACATCCGCGACGGCGGCGGCCACCCCGTAGTCGGGGTGCATCCCGAAGGCGACATCCGGTTCGAGTTGCAGAGTCATCGCGTGGGCTCCTTGGTGGGTGCGGTCTAACGGCTGCGGACCGGCTGCGGGGCGGAGGGGACGGGGCGGTACTCGACTACGGCGGCGCGCCGCGCCGGCGGCGCACCCGCGCGGGCCGGGGAGATGGCGGTGGCGGCCTGGGAGCGACGCTGCTGGGCCGAGGGCGTCACCGTTGAGGCGGATGGTTTCTCCAGTCGCTCCAGGAGGCCCCGGCCCGTGCCGAGCCGGGTATGGGGCTGGAGGTCGTACGCGACATCGGCTTTGACCCTGTACTGCGCGGCCCGCAGAGACTGGACTGCCTGCGCTCCGCGCCGTACTGGGTCACGCTGCGGATCGGTCAGCCCGTACAGAGTGCTGCCGGGCAGCCGCTCGAAGCCGACGAGCCGCAGGATGTGCTCGGCGACGTGGTTGTCGTGGGACGTCGCCGCCACGACGCCGTACTGGTCGTGATGGCCGACGGTGATGTGCGGACGTGTTTCCGCCACGAAGATGCACCTCGCAGAGGTCGGGGCCGTGCGGAGGACGAGGATGCGGCCGGAAGGCGGATTTGGTGCGGCCGTGGATTCGCGCTAGTCAGCGTGAGCGCGGCGGCCTGTTGGAGTTGAAGAAGCGGATAGCCGGCGGACCGGCGTTGTTCTCGATCGCCGCGGTGATCTGGCGAGCGGCGTGTGGTGACCAGGCACGGGCGGCATCGGCCCGTGCCGACCGGACCCGCTGCCCACGAAGCGGTCGGGTCGGTGGCGCGGGTGGCGCCTCGTCGGCGCGCGCGATGTCGACGAGGACGCGGGCGTTGTCCATCCAGGTCAGGGAGTAGTGCCATCCCTCGGCGTTGCGCATGGCGACGGCGTCCGCGAACACCGCCTTCGAGCGGTGATGGTCGGGCAGGAGCGCCTCGACGACCATCTGAAACTCGGCCTGCACCCGGGCGCCGCCGTCCAGGGCCTCGCGCAAGGCACGGAGCCGGTACGCCCAGCGCCCGGCCACACGCTCTGCGGGGTCAAGGAGAGGAAGCGTTTCCTCGGCGTGCGCGACCAGAGCCGGACCGTGCTCGAGGAAGGGAGCGAACTGCGCCCACATCTCCGCGTCCCGGACCTGCTGGCGCAGGCCGTACCGCTCGTCGAGCGGCCAGTGATCGGCGTCGCACAGGCTGTCCGAGACCGCGTCCCATTCGGCCAGAACGCGCTGGCCGGCGGCCACCGTCGTGGCGACTTGGCTGAGCTGGGTCTCGCGGACAGCCTCCTGATACCGAGGCAGCAGGCGGGTTGTCACCCGGGAGGCTGCTCGCACCGGGTCGTTGCTTACGACGATGCCGTTGGGTGTCTTGGTGGTCGCTTCGGACTCGGTGCCTAGTGGCTCGAACGCGGCGACCAGGAACTCGTGCTCGCGCAGGGGACGGTCCGAGATCAGGAGCTCGATGCCTGAGCCACTGGTGAGCACCGCGCTTCGACGCGTGGTGAATTCGGAGAGGGCCCAGCTCACGTGCCCGTAATCCCAGACCCGCTCGCTGAGCGGGATCGGGCCCTCGTCCGCCTCGCCCCCGTGGACAGCGACAGTCCAGGAGCCGGGGAGCCGGGCCGACAGCCCCTCGGCGAACTCCGCGAGATCGGCCCGCCCGTCCGGCTGGCGCGGTGCCGGGGACAGCTGACGCACGGGCTCCGAACCACGGGGTGGCGCCGGGTTCTTGGACATGCCCTCGTCGAGCAAGGCGTCGTCGATGGCGACGTAGTGGCTGGCCACAGCGCTGTAGAGCTGCTGAAGTGTCGCCCGAACCTCGTCCGGACCGCAGTCTCCGAGGACGTAGGCGAAGTCGGGGTGCCCGGTGGAGAAGCCGGCATCGAGCAACAGCTGGTGCGCGGAGCCGAAGTCGTCGCGGATGGTGGAGGCGGTGAGTCCGAGCTGTGGGTGCCTTCCCAGCGTGATCCAGGCCAGCTCAGCCATGGTTGCTCTCGCCCTCGTCGTGCGCGGCAGGGCGTCGGTCGGCTCCCCGCCGTATCGCGTCCACGGGAGCGGGCGGGCTTGCGACCATGGAGGGGCGGCCGTGTGCGGTGTGGGCGCGAGCGGCGTCGGCGTAGAGCTGGACGAGGCGGCGCAGGCCGCGACGGATGGTGCGCTTGAGGTGCATGGCGGGGCGACTTCCTGTGCGGAGGGCGTGATGTAACGACTGGCGAGGGGGAGCCGGGGCGGCGTGGGCCGGTTCCCCCGAGGCGTGTACGGGAGCGGACGGCTCAGGTATGCATCCGGGCATCCGTGTCGAACAGCTCGCGCTCGTGCGGGTGGAGCAGATGTTGAGTAATGAACGACCGGCCCGCGACTTTCCACAGGCCGCGCCCCTTGGTGAGGGCGGAGACGGCCTGGGTCTCGACGCCGGTGAGGCCCAGCAGGGCGGCGGCGGAGCCGAGTTGGTCGGCTTCCTGGCGATAGATGATGCGGGTGGAGCAGTCGGTGAGCAGGCCCTCGGCGAGGGCGCGGCCCCGGGAGCCGGCGTCGCCCGCGGTGAGCAGGTCGCTGAGGCGGTGGATGACCATCATGTTGGCGATGCCGAGCCCTCGGCTGAGCTTCCACTGGCTCTGCATGCGTTCCAGCAGGGCGACGTGCCGCATCACGCGCCATGCCTCGTCGTAGATCACCCAGCGCCGTCCCCCGGTGGGGTCGGCGAGCGCGGATTCCATCCAGGCGGAGGCGCAGGTCATCGCCAGGACGAGCGCGGTGTCGTCGCCAGCGCCGCCGAGCCGGGAAAGGTCGATGGAGAGCATCGGCGCGGCCGGGTCGAACGCGACGGTGCTCGGCGCGTCGAACATGCCGGCCAGGTCGCCGTGCACGAGGCGCCGCAGCGCGTGGGCCAGGTCCTCGGCCGCGCGTCCGAGGCGTCCGGACAGGTCACCGAGTGCTGCGTCGAGCCGCTCGGGCGAGCCGAGTACGTACGCGATGTCGCCGAGCAGCGGGGTGGTCCCGGCTGCTTCGGCGCGTACGACTGCCTGGTCGAGTGCCACGTCCAGGGCGGTGTGCTCCATCGGGTGCAAGTCGCGCCGCAGAACGGTCTTCGCGAGGGAGCCGAGGAGAAGCAGGCGTCGCTTGCGGACCTCGCCGGTCCAGTCGTCCTGGCTGACGCCGTACGGCCGGGCGGGGGCGTCCAGTGGATTCAGTCGGCCGGGAAGGCCCGGGCCGAGTGCGATGGCCTGCCCGCCCAGCGCCTGGGCGACCACGGTCCATTCGCCCTTGGGGTCGCAGGGCACGTAGATGCGGTAGCCGAAGGCCACGGCGCGTACGGCGAGGGACTTGGCCAGGGCGGACTTGCCCATGCCGATGACCCCGGCGAGCAGGATGTTCGGATTGGTGAAGCCGTCGAGCCGTCCGTAGAGCGCGAACGGGTCGTAGGTGAAGGCGGCCTCCGCGTGCACGTCACGGCCCACGTAGATGCCCTGGGCGCCGAGGCCGCCCTCGGCGAGGAAGGGGTAGGCACCGGAGGCGGTGGCTGTGGTCATCCGGTGGGCGGGGAGCTTGAGACGGCCGCCGCGGGCGGAGGTGGGACCGGGGCGGCCAGCGGCCGGGTAGGTGGCGCGCAGCTCGGGATCGATACCGGTCGTGGTACGGCGGGCTTCGGGCCGGGCGGCGTGGCGGGCCTTGTCGCGGGCGGCGGCGAACTGGTCGCGTGCGGCGCGGGCCGTGCGGCGGTCGGTCTTGCGAGGGACGAACAGCTGGCTGGCGCTGGCGCGGGTGGTTCGGGTGGGCATGGCGGTGGTGCTCCGGTGGTCAGTGGCGGGTGAGGCCGGTGAAGGGGTCGCGCAGGTCGGCCGGGGTGTGGTCACGGCGGACGCGGGCGGCGGTGGCGAGGTGGCGCTGGCACACGGTGAGGTCGGGGGCGCCCTCGGGAAGGCGGGCCCGGCACGCCTCCCGCGTGGGGAGGCGGCCGGTGAGTCGCTGCGGGGCCGCGTGATACGCGGCGTGGAGGTGCTCGGCTGCCTGCCACAGCCGGATGCGGCAGGCCCTCAGGTGGTCGCCCTCGACGCTGGCGACCGGGGCGGTCCGCGCGGTGTGCGCATCCAGCAGCCCGTACAGGGCGACCAGGTGGGCGTGCAGGGAGTCCAGTTCGGTGCGGCTGGCGGCGACTGGGGCGACGGGCATGTTGATGGCCCGGTGGAAGTCGAGCGCAGCGGTGGCGAACGGGACGAAGTCCGGAGCCAGTTCGGGCAGGGGCTCGGTCGGCATGGGGGTGCCCTTCGGTAGAGCGCGGTCGGTGGTGCTGAGCCGCGCTACAGGCGGGCGAGCGGCAGAGCGGCGTTGGTGAAGGCTTCGGCCTGCTGCCAGGTCAGCAGACGCAGGTCGACGAGGGCGGCGACGGCCGCGGTCTCGACGGCGGCGCAGGCGGCGTTTAGTTCCTCGCTCGTGTCCGCGCTCACGGTGAGCAGGCCGGTGAGTGCGACATCGGCGTGCCCGGCGATGAGCTGGCGCTCGCGCTGCTTGATGTCGGCGTACTCGACCGAGTCCTCCTCGGAGTCGACCTGGCCCTTGCGGGCCCGCTCGGCGGCGTCGGCGATCACGGTGGCCTTCTTGCGCTGTACGTCCTTCAGGGCGGCCTCCAGTCCCTTGGGCTCGTAGGTCAGCGAGAGGGTGCGGCGCACGCCGGCGGTGAACAGGAGCTGGTGCAGGAAGCCGGGGCTGGTCTCGATGCGCGGCCAGTTCTCGATCCAGAACGTGGCGTGATAGGCCGAGTCAGTCTGGATACGGTCGGCCTTCTCGACCAGGACCACCGGCCCGGCGGCAGCGGGGGCGGCCTGCGGACGGCCCGAGTCGGACCACCGGTCGAGCGCGGCCGACGCCTTGGGGTCGTACGCGGTGCGGATCACGGCGGCGATCTCGCGCGCGGGCAGCCAGCCCGCGGGCATGAGCCCGGAGGTCCGGGCGGCCTGGTCGAAGGTGGAGGCGAGCTGGGACAGGACCGCGAAGGCTCCGGTGAGCCCGCCGCCGGCCTGGTTGATCAGGCGGCGGGCCGCCTTGAGATCGAGGGCGAGGGAGACGTACGCCTCGTGGGGCGCGGCGGCGGGGCCGGCAGCGGCCAGCAGGTCGCCGTAGATCGGACCGGCAAGCGGGGTCTGGGCGTTGCCGTGCTCGTGCCAGTAGCGGTTCAGCGCGTCGCCGGAGTCGGGGACGGTGCGCTCCAGGACCTGGACGCGGGCGATGTGCCCGGTGCGCGCGAGCGCGGCCAGGGTGCGGCCCCAGCCGGAGACGTTGCCGGTCTGGGTGGCGGGGTCGAGCAGGGCGAAGGCGCGGGAGGAGACCTTCACCACGGCGGTGAGGGTGGCCTGGTGCGGATCGTGCACCGCGCCGAGGCGACCGTCCGGCGAGGAGACCACCCGCAGGGACGCGGCCGTGCCCGGCAGGTGGAGCAGGCCCTCTCGCTGCGGTCGGGTGGACGGCCGGGCGAGCCAGACCAGCTGCCCCCGGAAGCGCCGGAGCGCGTATCGGATCGCGATCGGCGCCCAGTCGGCGAGCGCCCGTCCGCGGTGGCGGATGAAGACTGCCGCGAGGACGACGGCCCACAGCGGTACGAGCTGGAGTGTTCCGGTCACACCGGAGGTGAGCAGCACCCCGAGCAGGAGCAGACCGCAGGTCGCGACGACGATCAGCTGAGGGGCCGAGAGACCGAGCAGCACGCCCCGCCGCGAGCGGTGAGGGAACTTGACGGTGGGCGGACCGTCGGGGTGAGAAGCGTCAGAGAGCATGGCGAAGCCGTCCTTGGAACATGGGGAGAAAGAAGACGAGGAAGACGGGGTGGGCCGGGCGGGCCTCGGCCCACCCCGTCAGCTCCGGGCTACGAGCCCGAGCGGTCCGCTGGCCCGGGATAGATCCACCGCTGCGGGGTGGCGCCACCCTCCGGCGGAGGACCGCTGCGCCGTGGTGCCGGCGGGTCCAGGTGCGTGACCTGTGGGGCCGAGACCGAGGCGCCCTGTGGCGTAGGCCCGGAGAGCGCCGGCGCCGAGTCGGACGCTTCGCTGCCACCGGGGCGCTGGATGAGAGGGACTCCGCGGTCGCCGTCCGTGGGGGGACGGCGGATCAGTGCCCGGCCCTTGTCGCCGGTCGCGTTCGGATCCTCACCGAAGCGGAAGTGGGTCTGCTTCGGCTTGGCCTCACCACCGGATCCGCCCGTCGGATCGATCCCGGAGGCGACGCCGCCGGAGCCCTGACCAGGCACCTTCGTCGGCCCCTGCGGAGCCCGCATCCCCGTGCCCGCCTGGACCGCGAGCTGCCCCGCGGTCTTCGCCGCACCCGCGGCGACGGCCATCCCCGCGACACCGGTGCGGTGCAGATCGTCATGGCCGCCGCCGTCGGCCGCCCAGTGCACGAACTTGTACGTGGCGTAGGGGCAGAGCAGCACCAGGACCATCACGACGATGCCCGCGATCGCGTCCGACAGGGCGCTCAGCCCGTCGCTCGCGTCGGTCTTGCCCATGGCGGAGACACCCAGCAGAAACACGATCGTCATCAGGAGCTTGGAGACGATCAGGGTGCTGGTCGCCTCGATCCAGCCGCGCCGCCAGCGCCGCGCGACCTCCCAGCCGCCGCCGGCCCCGGCGAACACGGCCAGGGTGACCAGGACCAGGATGCCGACCTTACGGGCGACCATCACCGCCCAGTAGAGGAAGGCGCCCACCGCGCAGCCGAGCGCGACGATCGCGGGGACACCCCAGCCCAGGCCGTACATCGCCCCCAACTCGTTGACCTTGATGATGCGGCGTACCGCGTCGTCCACGGAGCTGTTGGCCGCCTTGAACAGGCCGACGCTGAGCGCGTCGACCACGGTGATCGCGACGGTGGTGCAGGCGATGGCGGCGAACGCGAACAGGACTCCGGCCACGGTTCCGTACACCGCCTGCGCGAGGGCACGTTCGTCCCGGCGCCAGGCGGCGCGGGTGAGCTGGAGGCAGAACGTGCCGACGGTGAGGATGAGGCCGATGGGCAGGATCAGCTCGTAGTTGCTCCTGAACCACTCGGCGTTGAGATCGATGGCCGTGGTCCGGTCGACGGCCTTCGACGCCAGATCCGCCGCGGCCTGGGCCATCTCGCCCATCGACTTGGCGATCCAGGCGCCGATGCCGTCGGTGACGGCTTCGCCGGTCGCGCCGACGACACCGCCGACGGTGTCGCAAACCGTACTCATCAGAGGAAGGTCGCAAGCTCCCATGAGGGTGCCTCCTTTCGCAGGTTGAGGGCGATCACGGCGCGACGTTCGGCAGGACGCCGACGAGGGCGCAGTCGCGGTCCGGTCGGCACTGGACGGCGAGGGTCGTCGAGCGGGACTCGGCTCCGGCACCGGAGCCCTTCCAGGCGATGGACTGCTTGCCGGTGACCGTGACGGCGTAGACGTACGCCTCCGTGATCGCACCGGGGTCCTGGGCCAGGGCGGTCTTGAACGCCTGCGGGAAGTGGCCCTCGCCGACCGTGGCGCCGGCGTGCTGCCCGTTATCGCGCATCCGCGACCACAGCACCGGACTGGGCACCTGGTCCAAGACGGACTTCCAGTCGGCGTACTTCTTCTCGTCGGTCATCCACCGCTTGAGGCCGGCCATGTGCTCGGCCTGCGAGAAGGACCGGGTGTCGTACGTCCACAGGACCTTGGTGGCGGCCTTGGCGAACTCGATCGGATCCGTCGTCCTGGGCGGCGCGACCACCGCCACCCCGGCGTGCGCGGTGGCGGCAGGGGAGGGCGACGCCGAAGAGGACGCCGGCGCGGGGGTGGCCTTCGGCGCGGCCGGGCTCTCCGCACGGGTGACGTACGCGACCAGACCGGCGACGGCCAGCAGGACAGCGAGGACGATGCCGCCGATCGAGGCGCGGCGCAGAACCGAGGACGGGGCTCCGTGCCTCCGCTCCCTGGAGGAAGGGAATCGATTCTTCGGCATCAGTGAACCTGCGTCCCCATCGCCGAGAAGAAGGCGACGACGCCGTTGGCCGCGCCGAGCAGGAGGGCGCAGCCGGCGGCGACGACCGTGCCCTTCTTGCCGTTGGCCTCGGCCTGGTGGCCTCCGCTGTGGTGGCCCCAGGCCCAGACGATGGCGGAGATGGCGAGGGCGCCGACCGTGGCGATGATGCCGAAGAGGTTGATGCTGCCCATGACCTTCTTGAGGACGTCGAGGCCGGGCAGTCCGCCCTCGCTCGGTGTGACGCCAGGGTTGTACGCGAGCATCTGGGCGTGCTGAATGAGCTTCATTGGAACTCCAGTACGAATATGGGTGCGCGAAGGCCCGGAAGGGGAGGAGTGGAGGGGGAGAGGGGGCCGGTCAGACGATCCGGCGGGCGGCGAGCACGTCCGGCCGCCAGTCGGCGAGGGTCGAGATCTTGACCACGTCACCAGTGCGCGGCGCATGCAGGATCAGGCCGTCACCGATGAACATCCCTACGTGTTCCGGGACTTGGGCCGTGCCGCGGGTGAAGAGGAGATCGCCCGGCTTGAGGGCATCGACGCTGACCGCCTTGCCCTCCTTGACCTGCGTGTACGTGGTCCGGGAGATCGAGATACCTCCGGCCTTGTACGACATCTGCATTAGGGACGAGCAGTCACAGCGGCCCATCGGGTCCTGGCCGCGCGGATCGGTGCACGTGCCACCCCACTGATACGGAGTGCCGAGCTGACCCAGACCCCAGCGGATGGCGGTGCGGATCGACGTGGGCGCATCAGCCGGGACCTTGTAGTCCTTGGGGACGGAGCCGGCAGGGATCGGATCGAACTTGGCACCGTCCTCGCCGGTGCCGCACGCGCCGGGCGTCGCATCCGTCTGGTCGGTGTTGTCGCCCCAGTCGGAACTCGACCCTGCGGACAGCGACGTGGCGATGGCCTTCTGCAGAGCCGTGGCCAGCGGCTCCCACTTCGCGTACGCGTCGGGGAAGCCGCTCTTCTGGACTGCCTGCGCCGCCTGCGTGACGGTCATGGACTGCCAGCCCGGGACCTTCAGCAGCGCCTCGTAGAACCTCGTCGCGGCGTGCACCGGATCGCGGACCTGCTGGGCGGTCCCCCAACCCTGGCTGGGGCGCTGCTGGAAGAGACCGAGCGAATCCCGGTCGCCGTAGTCGAGATTCCGCAGCCCCGACTCCTGCAAGGCTGTGGCCAGAGCCACGACCTGGCCCCGGGTCGGCACCTTCATGGCGACGCCGGTGGCCTGGATCGTCTTGGCGTTCGGGATCTGCTCCGCGGGATCGTCCAGCCCCGGGATGGACACTGTGGCCTTGCCGCCGCCCTTGAGGATCGACTCCACCTGCTTGGTGACCGCCGTAGAATCCACAGCCTGTGTATTGCCGTTCGCGCAGGCGGCCTGGGCGCTGGACGCGCCGGCCAGAGCCATCGCGAGCGGGGCGACCAGCAGCAGCGGGCCGAGAGCCACGGCCCCGACTATCGCCGCGCCCGCCTTCACGGCCGAGGGCCGTCCGCCGAACCGAGGGCGTAGGAGCCGGGCTCTGGGGAAGGGCGCGCCTGGGCATGCTGCATCAGCAGCTCCTTACTCGTAGGCAGCGCGGCACCAGCGTTCTCGTCGAAAAGGTCACCGGCACCGCACCGGTCGGAAATTTGCAACCCTTGAGATCAGGGAATGGAGGCCCAGGGGTCGGGAGCGGCTAACTCCCGACCCTTGGGCGCCTCTCTACTGGAGGGCGGCAGCCAGCCGCGCTCTTAATCTCACGCGCCACATAGAGAAAACACCTCGCCTAAATATCAGACCGCTTCGCGGATGCTGCCCGTGCCGCCATCTGGACGAGGCAACACGCATCAACACAGCTCAACAGGGCAGGAGGGCGACCCCGGTCCGTCGAACACGGCGAGACTGTAGAGACGAATTCCGGCCGCACCAAACGACGCCTCGTCTGGCAGTCGAGGCCCGTGATGTGGCGGCAGAGCGCCATTAGGTGTGGCCGGGAATGGTGGTTACTCTCCAGCACATCGCTCTCCGCAGGCGGCTGCTTCTGTGGCTTCCGGGAGCGAATCAAGCCGACGTGCGCGGTGTTCCGGGAACGCGGAATCCCGCACGACCGTCCCCGCGGAAAGAGAGAACCGCACCATGCCGTACACCCTGCACCGAGGCGACGCGCTGACCGCCCTCGCCGGCATCCCCGACAACAGCGTCGATGCCGTGATCACGGACCCGCCCTACAACAGCGGTGGCCGAACCAGCGGCGAACGAACCGGCCGCAGTGCCCGCGCGAAGTACACCTCGGGCGACGCCGAGCACGACCTCGCCAACTTCCCCGGGGAGAACCGCGACCAGCGCTCGTACGACTTCTGGCTCACCCTCCTGCTCACCGAGTCCTACCGGGCCACCGCCGAGTCGGGCGCCGCGCTCGTCTTCACCGACTGGAGGCAACTGCCCACCACCACCGACGCGCTCCAGGCCGCCGGCTGGACCTGGCGCGGCATCGCCTCGTGGCACAAGCCGGTCTCCCGACCGCAGAAGGGCCGGCTCAAGCAGTCCTGCGAATACATTGTCTGGGGCACCAAGGGCCCGGTCGACCCCGACCGGAACCCCGTCTACCTGCCCGGCCTCTACACCGCGAGCCAGCCCCGGAAGGACCGCGTGCACATCACGCAGAAGCCCGTGGAGGTGATGCAGGAGCTGGTGAGGATCTGCCCGCCGGGCGGAACGGTCCTCGACCCCTTCACCGGCTCCGGAACGACCGGCGTCGCCGCCCTGCGCGAGGGCCGCAAGTTCATCGGCGTCGAGCTCTCCGAGCACTACGCGGACATCGCCGAGCAGCGGCTGCGAGGCGCGCTGACCCAGGACGACTTCGAACTCGCCGGGCCCGAGGAGTGAGAGTGAGAAGCCGAGACAGCGGGCTCAGAACACACAGAAGGGCGGTTGTTCCACCACTCAGGTGGAACAACCGCCCTTCCCACGTGCCGGAGGAGTCACCCAGCGTCGATGCTCCGCTGGATGAGATCGCTGGCTCGCGCGAGGTCCTCGCGCGAGCCAATCCGAACCTCGACGCCGCCGCGGATTCCAAGGACTCCAACACCGCGCATGTCCCGGGAGAATCCGTCGTACAACTCCACCGTGTCCGGGTCGAGCTTCAGGTTGACGACGAGCAGCCGCTTGCGCGGCTGCAGGCGCACCGTGGCGACGTTGTTGATCCGCCGGTAGGCGATGTAGTGGAGCTGGGGCTCCTTGAGTACGTCCCGGTGTGCCAGCAGCAGCTCGTCGAGGTCCGCGTACAGCTCCTTGAGCTCCTCGGGCGCCTCGTCCAGGTACTGCTGGACCGACTTCGGCGCCGCCGACACGACGCGGACCGATCCCGACGTCCCACTCCGCGGAGAGCTGCGCGTTCCGCTGGCCGAAGCGATGAGCTGCAGCGTGAGGACGTCCTCGAAGACCCGGTACGTCAACAGGTCGATCCGGTGGTCGATCATCTCCACCGCCACCGTGTCATGGCGCGTGAAGGCCCCGGCGACGCAGACGATCCGAGGAGCGCTCCAGTCGATCTCGCCGGCCTGGTCTCCGAGCCTCCTTCGGACCAGGCTCTCGAACTCGTGATGGTGGTCGTGGAGCCACCACAGGTACGAGAGCCCCTGGTTGATGACGTTCTGGTCCCGGTTGCGCTTGTACTCGACGATGACAGGCGTGCCGTTCTCGTCCAGTCCGAGGGAGTCGATACGGCCCCCGTGACGGCCGGTGCGGTACTCGGTAGCCAGGAACCGAATGCCGAGCATCGCCTCCATGTTGGCCTCGATCAGCCGCTGCAGCTCAACCTCCACTCCCACGGACGCCCTCGGCACCTCCGTCGCCCGCCCGCCTCTCACCCTGAAGACCTTCAGGTTGCTCATGAGCCTCCCCGCCCCACCTTGATCGCTGGGAAGGAACAATCGAGGTCGGCGGGCGTTTATTCCGGCAAGGGGCGATGCTCAAGTACGCTTCGGTCGAGATCGCGAGAGGCACGAGCGGAAGCCCGCGCCGCTGATAGCCTCTGGTTGTTGACTTGTGGTTCTTCGTGTGTTGTGCGTCACGTGTGTGCGCTCGGACACGGAACGGGGGCGAGGGTGTTCGAGCCGCTGCGGGACAAGGACCCCCGAGAGATCGCGGGTTTCCGGTTGACCGGGCGTCTCGGCCAGGGCGCGATGGGCGTCGTCTACCTCGGTTACCGCAGCCCTCGTCCTGTGGCGATCAAGGTCGTGAAACCCGCGCTGGCGGACCAGCCGTACTTCCGCCAGCGCTTCGCCCAGGAGCTGGAGGCCATCCGGCGAGTCGGCGGGTTTCATACGGCCGCGCTCGTGGACGCCGATCCCGACGCCGAGCAGCCGTGGATCGCGACCGAGTACATCCATGCACCCTCGCTGGCGAGGCTGCTCGACCAGCATGGGCCGGTCAGTGAACTCGGAGGCTGGTGGCTGGCCGCGAGCCTGTCCGAGGCGCTGATCCACATCCACTCCGTCCACCTTCTTCACCGCGATCTGAAACCCAGCAACGTACTGGTGACGACCCATGGCACGCGCGTGATCGACTTCGGTGTCTCCCACGTAGGCGGGGCGACCGGGCTCACGTCCGGAGACTCTCCCGTCGGAACGCTCGCGTACATGGCCCCGGAGCAGGCGAAGGACTCCCGTAAGGCGAGTGAGCCGGCCGACGTGTACAGCTTGGGCGCGACGATCGTGCATGCCGCGACAGGGCATCCGCCGTTTTACGCTGATATGCCAGTGCAGCGGATGCTTGATACGGATCCTGACCTCTCCGGCCTGCCGGAGAGCCTGCGAGACGTGGTTGTCAGTGCACTGTCCTACGCTCCGGAGGACCGGCCCACGGCCCAGACGGTGCTTGAGGCAGCCATGGACCGGTTGCTGGAGCATGCCGTGACGGTGAGCGGTCCAATGCATCCGCCGCTGCCTGACACGTTCCTCATGGACGTGTTGCAGGTGGAGGGGACTCCTCCCGTGCCGCCGCCAGCGGCGGTGCAGGCTCCAGGGAATCCCGGGGTGGTTGCGGAGGAACCGGATGTTCCGGCCTTGCCCGCCGAACCGGCCGCCGCGGGTGCGTCCAGCGGCGGGGGCGAGCCGTGGGCCGACCGCTGGCGTGGGAAGATCCGCGACCGCCGTTCCGACTTCGGCGGCTGAGACCGTCGGCCGCGCAACAGCGCATAACGAGGCAGTGTAAGAGTGAGTGAAGGAGAGAGCCCGGTGACCAGCGTGGTAGGCACCGCCAAGTTCGCCCCGGGCATGCAGGTGCGCGCGAGGGACGAGGACTGGCTGGTCGTCGAGGTGTCCGAGACGGCACAGGACGGGACAAGGCTGGACGTCCGAGGGATCTCCCCGCTCGTACGCGACCAGCGGGCTGTCTTCTTCGCCCACAAGTCCCTGGACAAGGTCACGCCCCTTCGGCCCGAGGACACCGACCTGGTGGTCGACACATCCCCGGAGTGCCGGCGCTCCCGACTGTTCATCGACGCTCTGATCCGCAAGACCCCGCTGCCGCTGGCCGAGCAGCGCCTCGCGACCGTCGGCACGCACCTGGTCGACGACCTCGCGTACCAGAGGGAGCCCGCCAGAGCCGCGCTGAAGGGGCTGCGGCCGAGGCTGCTCATCGCCGACGCGGTCGGGCTGGGCAAGACGCTGGAGGTCGGGCTGCTCCTCTCGGAGCTCATCCGACGGGGGCGGGGCGAGCGCATTCTCGTTGTGACCCCCAAGGCGATCCTGGAGCAGTTCCAGCACGAATTGTGGACGCGCTTCGCCATCCCTCTCGTACGCCTGGACTCCAGCGGTATCGAGCGCATCCGGCGGAACATTCCGGCCGGTCGCAACCCCTTCTCGTACTACAAGCGCGCGATCATCTCCATTGACACGCTGCGCTCCGACCGGTGGCGCAGCCACCTGATGCAGGTCACCTGGGACGCCGTTGTCATCGACGAGTCGCACAAGCTGATCAACAAGGGCACGAAGAACAACCGGCTCGCGGGACTGCTCGCACCGAGGACCGACGCTCTGATCCTGGCCAGCGCCACGCCGCACAACGGTGAGCGTGAGTCATTCGGGGAACTGCTGAGCCTGCTGGACCCGACAGCCATCCCCAACACCAGCGACTACGACGAGTCACAACTCGGTCACCTCTACGTGCGTCGGCACAAGACGTCGCCGGACGTGTCGGCGGAGATCGGCCACAAGTGGAAGAGCCGCGAGAAGCCCGAGGCTTTCGACTGCCCCGCGAGCGACGCAGAGCAGAAGATCTTCGAGGAGATCTACGACGTCTGGATCAACCCTGGGGAGGGCCGGTCGGCTCCGGTGAGCGGCAAGGGTGCCCGCCTCTTCCCATACACCCTTCTGAAGGCGTTCCTCTCGTCACATAAGGCGCTGGCTGAGACGGTGAAGAACCGGATCGAGGCCATCGACAAGGACATCAAGGAGAACCCAAACAAGCGGGAGCAGCGTGCCGCTGAACGGTCGGCGCTCGTAAACCTGGGCGAGCTGGCTGCCGAGGCCACGGTTCAGGAGGCTGCCAAGTTCCGCCGTCTGGTGGCCGAGCTGAAGGTCCTGGGGGTCGGCCCAGGGGCTGGCACTCGCGTCGTCGTCTTCTCCGAACGCCGTGCCACGCTGAAGATGCTCCACGAGGCCCTGCCTGCAGAACTGGGCTTCGAGGCGAGCACGGAGAAGACCGGCGGCGCGATCCGACAGCTACACGGAGGGCTGTCCGACGATGAGCAGCAGAGGATCGTCAAGGACTTTGGCCTGGCGGACACCGACCTTCGGATCCTCCTCACCGGCGATATCGCATCCGAGGGCGTCAACCTGCACCGCCAGTGCCACCAGATGATCCACTACGACCTGCCCTGGTCACTGATCACGATCGAGCAGCGCAACGGCCGCATCGACCGGTACGGGCAGGAGGAGCATCCGGAGATCCGCGCCCTGCTGCTGGTCCGCCAGGACGAGGATCCGGCCGTCCCGTCCGCGGACCGACTCGTGTCGCGCCGGCTGCTTGAGCGTGAGGACGAGGTTCACCGCACCCTGGGCGAGGCCGCCTCCATCCTTGGCCTGCGCGATGAGGACGCGGAGGAGGACGCGATCAAGACGGGCCTCGCGGACGGCAAGGCGTTCGACGAGATCGTCCCGGCGCAGCCGGACGACCCCTTCGACCTCTTCATGGCCCAGCACACGGTCGACGGAACGGGATCGCACTACCGCGTGCCCCAGCTGTTCGCCTCCACCCGGGCCTTCGTGGAAGAGGCGCTCGACGAGGTGTACGACGAGAGCCCCCAGGCGAAGATCGGCATGCAGTGGGCTGAGGACCATCCTGAGATGCTCTCGTTCAGCCCTGATCGTGAGCTGCAGCGGCGGCTCCTCGTGCTGCCACAGTCCTACCTTGACGAGCGCGGCGTTCTTGAGGAGCTTCGGGTCACATTCGACCAGACATTCGCCCAGCAGCGGCTGGAGCGCGCCCGGGAACTGAGCGGTGAACGGCCCAAGGGCGCGATCACCAAGCAGACTCGGCGCGAGACGTCCGGATGGCCGGACGTCAGTTTCGTGACCGACCAGCACCCGCTGGTGGAGTGGCTCACCGACAAGGTATTGGTCCGCCTCACCCGCAACACCGCCCCCGTCATCACAGCCAACGTCGACGGTCCTAAGTTCCTGATGCAGGGCATGTACTCCAACGCCAAGGGCCACCCGACGGTCCTCGCCTGGTCGTGCGTGAGCGGCCTGGAGCACGGAGCCCCCGAGTTCGACGACGACCTGGTCAAGGTGCTGAATGAGGCAGGGGTGGCGCCGAAGATGCTCAACCGCCCCTTCGCCGGAGACCTGGACGTGCTGCGGGCCTTGGTGCCGGACGCTGTCGCGGCCACCCGCCGGCATCTGACCAAGCTGCGTGCCATCCAGGAAGAACCACTCATCGAGCGGTTGGTGGAGTACGAGAAGCGCCTGCAGGCATGGCGCAAGGCGAGCGAGACGGCCTTCGAGCAGCTCACCTTCGGTTTCCGCCGTGACGATGCAGAGCAGCGGGTCGAGAAGACGGCCATAGAGGTCGAGCAGCTCATCGAGGACCTGGCCACGCAGGGCGAAGCGATGGTCCGCGTGATCGGGGTCCTTGTTCCGGCCACTGGGACCGGCGAGAAGAAGGAGGCGTAACCGCCATGGCATTCGAAGCGATCGTCAACCGCGGTGAGTACATCTCCGCCCACTACCTCGCCGAGGTCTTCTCCAAGGACCTGGTGGACCTGCGTAAGCGCTGGACGGCGGCCGACCGGGCAGGGTTGCCCACCTCGCGCTCGGGCATGCGGAACCTAGGGCGCAGCTACTTCAAGGCCAAGATCCGGATCACTGAGAAGGGCGACTCCGACGGATCCGAGCTGCGTAGCCTCAACGACACACTGCTCGCTGCTCTCGCCTACACCTCCCCTAACGGTGAGCAGCCGCGACGCGACGACACCCACGTCAGGATCTCGCGTGGCGCCTTCGAGGTCCTCCACGCCGACAAGGCCAGGGAAGTACCCGTCGCCTTCGCCGTGAAGGGACCGGGCGGTGTCGAACTCGTCGCCCTGGACGTCACGTGGAGCACGGACGCCGAGCTCGTCGTCTCCGACGTCGCAGACGGAGGCGCCGAACTCCTGACCCCCATTGCGCTGGACGGCAAGCAGGAGATCACCAGCGCAGCGGACGCCGTCACCTTCCTCTTCGGCTGCGACGACGCCTACGCGCCGCGGTTTGTACTGCTCCTCGCCGGCGGTGCCGTGCTGCTCGCCGACCGCACGGCATGGCACGAGGGCCGGTTCCTCGGTGTCAGCGTGGATACCGCGCTCGACCGCAACCTGGCCGGCGACGGCGGCGAACTGGAGGCCGTCTCCGCGCTGTTCGGCGCCGAGTCCCTGCTGACTGAGGGCGGGGCTGCTGGATTCCTCGACAACCTGGTCAACAATGGCCGCAAGCACGCGGTCGGCGTCTCCAAGGAACTACGGGAGGGCCTGCGTGAGTCCGTCGAACTGATCGCCCAGGAGATCCTGAACAGGATCCACGACCATCCCGCGGACCCGGCCGAGCTCGGCGACCGCGATGAACTCGCCACCCGACTCACCCGTGAGTCACTGCGTTACCTCTATCGGATCCTGTTCCTGCTGTATGCCGAGGCCCGCCCGGAACTGGGGATCCTGCCGAGCAAGGACGATGCCTACCAGGACGGATACGGCCTGGGCCGGCTTGGTGAGCTGGTCTCTTACGACCTGCCCGAGGAGTCCCAGGACAGGTTCCATTTCTACGAATCCCTGGACCTGCTTTTCCGCCTCGTCGACCAGGGACACCGTGCCCTGGAAGACCGTGAACTGGGCGACCGCGAGATGCTGGACGCCGACGGCATCCGCTTCGAGTCGCTGCGCAGCGACCTGTTCAAGGCCGATGCCACCCCGCTGATTGGCACCGTGCGCATCGATGGCGAGAAGGTCGACACCCGGCTGCGCAACAAGGTCCTTTGGCAGGTACTGAACCTGCTGATGCTCAGCCGGGGCAAGAACGGCAAAGGTTTCATCTCGTACGCCCAGCTCGGCATCAACCAGCTCGGAGCGGTGTACGAGGGGCTCATGTCGTACACCGGTTTCTTCGCGGACGAGGACCTGTACGAGGTCGCCAAGCCGGAATCCGACGGCCTGGCCGGCACCTGGGTCGTCCCGCAGAGCGAGGCCGAAAACTATGACGACGAGGTTTTCGTCAAGCGCCGCGACCCGATCACGGGCGCGTTGAAGCGCGTCGAACACAAGAAGGGCTCGTTCGTCTACCGTCTCTCGGGCCGTGAGCGGCAGCGCTCCGCCTCGTACTACACCCCCGAAGTCCTCACGCGCAGTACGGTGAAGCACGCCCTGGCCGAACTCCTTGACCAGGACGGCGAGACCACCGCCGCCAGGGACATCCTCGACCTGACCGTGTGCGAGCCGGCCCTCGGCTCCGGTGCCTTCCTCAACGAAGCGATCAACCAGCTCGCGGCCGAGTACCTCAAGCGCCGCATGGTCGAACTGACGGCCGAGCGTGGCCAGGAAGTGCAACTCCCGCCGGACCGCTATGAGGCGGAGCTGCAGAAGGTCAAGGCGTACCTGGCTCTGCACAACTCGTATGGCGTGGACCTCAACCAGACCGCCGTGGAACTGGCTGAGGTCTCGCTGTGGCTGAACGCGATGCACGAGGGCCTGAAGGCTCCGTGGTTCGGGCTGCACCTGCGGCGAGGTAACTCCCTGATCGGCGCTCGACGCGCGGTGTACGACAAGGAGGCGCTGAAACGGAAGGCATGGCTGGCCATGGTGCCGACCGAGCGGCCTCTTCGCGAGGGCGCTGAAGAGGGTGCCTTCCATGCCGGGGAGGAGATCCACCACTTCCTGCTTCCGGCCAAGGGATGGGGCGCGGTCGCGGATGCCAAGCAAGCCAAGGAGCTCGTGCGGGAGGAGCGTGACCGGCTCGCGGAGTGGCGTAAGAAGGTCGCGGCCACACCGTCGGCCACGCAGACGAAGCGGCTTCTGGCACTGGCGACGCGCGTCGAGCGGCTGTGGGAACTGACCGAGCGCCGGCTTGTCGTGTCGGAGGCTGAGGTTCGCCGCGACATCGACGTCTGGGAAGTCGACCAGGAGCGGCCCCTGCCGCGGTCCTCCGGCGCGGTCTCACGCGAGCAGGTCGAGCAGGCACTCCAGCAGCCGGGCGCCCCGCGCGGGCGCCTGAAACTGGTGATGGACGCCTGGTGCGCGCTCTGGTTCTGGCCCGTGGGACAGCCGAGCACCCCGGAACCTCCGACATTCGAGGAGTGGCTGGAGTTCTGCGAGGCTGTCCTCGGCGTGCCTCCAGCGAAGGCCAAGGCCAAGGCCAAGCCCGGCGCCGGCGCCGGGCTGGACGACGAGTTCGGCCTGTTCGCTGACACCGGGGACTTCGAGCAACTCGCCATGGACGATGAGCTGGACCGCACCCTGAGCCAGTGCGTGGACATGCCGACGGTGATGCTTCGCTTCCCCTGGCTCAGTGAGGTCGACGCGATTGCTCGGAGGGAAGGGTTCTTTCACTGGGAGTTGGAGTTTGCTCAGCTCTTCTCTCGTGGCGGTTTTGATCTGCAGGTGGGGAACCCGCCTTGGGTGCGTCTCGACTGGAAGGAAAATCTCACACTTGCAGAGTTCGATCCATGGTTTGGGCTGACCGAGAAAATCCCTGAGAGGGTTCATGCTGACAGGAGAAATAGGCTTCTGTCTGAAGGCGCCCTTTTGAGGCGATATTTGGCCGACCTCGGTTCTTGGGCGGGCTTGACTTCGGCACTTGGCTCTGCGCAGGAGCACCCTTCATTGGAAGGGCTGCGGACCAATTTGTACATGAACTTCATGGAGCGTACGTGGCGCAATATGCGATCGGAGGGGATTGTTGGGCTAGTGCAGCCCGAAACCTACCTGACCGACCCTAAGGCGGGGCCGCTCCGGGCTGAAGCCTACTCTCGACTACGCCTCTTTGTTCAGATGGCAAACAATTTGCTTTTGTTTGAGGAGATCGACAATAACATTCCCTTCTCGGTTTCCGTTTATGGTGCTCGACGGGATGTTCAATTCAACCAACTGTGTCGCCTTGTGCATCCGGACGTCGCGGAACGTTCTCTAGTGCATGGCGGGGGTGGTGAGGTGCCGGGGATCCAGTTCGATTGGGGTGGCTGGGATCAGAGGCCGCACAGGGATCGAGTGATCCCCGTCAGTGAATCCACTCTGTCTGACTGGGCTGCCATCATCGACGGCCCTGAGACTCCGGCCGTCCAGGCGCGGATGTTGCGGCCGGTGACAGTTAGTGACGCGACGGCCCTTCGGTCACTGGCGAGATTCCCGGAGCGGATGGCTTCTCGGAAGTTTTGGTGGACCTCTGCGCTTAATGAGACCCACGCAAAGTCTGATGGCCTCATCGAGTGGCGAAGTGTTGAAGCTGACGCTTGGGACGACGTTATCCTCCAAGGTCCGCATTTTGGGCTGGCTGAACCTTTTAGTAAGCAGCCGAATCGCGACTGCAAGTCGAATAAGGATTATAGTCGTTGGGACCTTACGGAGCTTCCAAGTGAGGTGATTCCTCGGACCAACTACAGGAGGTTGATCGACCGGGATCTTCTTCGCAAGGCTCAGCCTGTTTGGGGGGAACGTCATTCGACGGAATACTTCCGCCTCGTTTGGCGGCGCATGGTCGACCCTGTCACGGAGCGATCTCTTCAGCCTGCCTTGCTTCCGCCAGGTCCCACGCATGTGCACACTGTGCAATCTTTGGCCTTTGAAGTAAATCGAGACACCGCCGTGCTTGCTGGTCTCTGGGCGTCACTGGCTATCGACTGTTTGGTCAAGGTTTCAGGGAAGGCAGACGTCCAGGTTTCGCTGGCTGGCCATTTCCCCGCGCCATATGAACACCCCCTCACTACTCCACTTCTCCTGCGTACGCTTCGTCTCAACTGTTTGACCCGGGACTATGCGCCATTGTGGGAGGAATTGTTCGAACCTGCATGGCTATCGGACCGGTGGGCGGACCTGGAGTCGCCCCGCCCCAAGCTCCAAGCCGTCGAGCCACAGTGGTCCACGGCGACGCCGCTGCGCACCGAGTACGACCGCCGCATGGCCCTCGTCGAAATCGACGCGATTGTCGCGGTGATGTTCGGCCTGACCGCCGAGCAGCTCTGTGCCATGTACCGGTCGCAGTTCGCGGTGCTCCGCAAGTACGAGTGGGAGATGTTCTTCGCCCCGGACGGGCACAAGATCGGTGCGGCGACCCACAATGTCGGGATCCGTCAGACGCCGGAGGAGGCCGCTTTCGTCAAGGCATGGGCGAAGGCCGCCCGCGCCGGCGATCCGACGCCCGAGATGCCCGAAGGCTGGCTGAAGCCCGACCGTGAGGCCGAGATGACCCGTGCCCACGCGGACTTCAAGGCACGGTTGCTCGCCGGCGAGTACGGGGACTACGCCGCGTACGCCGCCGAGCACGGGGATCACGGAAACCTCCTTGGCGAGGCCGAAGCCGAGCAGGCTCCCTCCGACGTTCCGGTAGAAAGCAGGTAAGTCGCCGTCATGCTTCCCTCTCTGGTCGCCGAGGACCTGCGTCGAGCCCTGGCCACCTACCTGACGACGAGCTTCGCGCTCGCCGATGACGACGTGCGCGAGGAGCTGGACGCGTTCCTGGAGAGGCCGGAGAGTCGGCTGTTCCGCGGGCCGTATCTGCGGGTTCGTACGCCCTTCCGGGAGGCTACGAAGGGGTGGGAGAAGGCGCTCGACTGGAGCCCGACGGGCCTCACGCCGTACACCCACCAGGCTGCTGCCTGGCAGCGGCTGTCCTCGAAGGCAGGGCGTCAGCCCGAGCCCACCATCGTCACCACGGGCACCGGATCGGGTAAGACCGAGTCGTTCCTCGTGCCGATCCTGGACCACTGCGCACGGGCCCGGGCGGCCGGCCAGCGGGGCGTGAAGGCTCTGCTGCTGTATCCGATGAATGCTCTGGCCGATGACCAGGCCCGTCGTATCGACGAGTACCTCGCCTCCGAGGAGGCGCTGAAGGACGTCACAGCAGGTATCTACATCGGTGGGGCCTCTGGGCCCCGGTCGGGCTCTGACGAGGATGACAACGAGCCTGGCTCGTACGGCCGCGACACCGGATCGACCTCCCTCGCGGGAGACCCGACCGTCACGAAGCTGATCACCGATCGGGATGCGATCCGAGCGGATCCGCCGGACATCCTGCTCACGAACTACAAGATGCTGGATCTCCTGCTGCAGCGGATCCCGGATGTTCCGCTGTGGCAGTCCGGCACCTTGGCGTATGTCGTCCTCGACGAGTTCCATACTTACGACGGTGCCCAGGGCACCGATGTGGCGATGCTGCTGCGCCGCCTCGGCGCGGCGACCGGAGCGGCGCGTGAGGGCCTTCCGCTCGGCGACATCACGCCGGTGGCGACGTCGGCGACGCTGGGCGGTGGAGTGCCCGACGGCCCCGTCGCGGCCGGGCCCGAGCGGTCGGACCGCGAACTCCTGCTGGAGTTCGCGGAGAAGGTCTTCGGCACGCCCTTCCCGGACACCGCGCTCATCGGCGAGGACCGGCTGCTGCCTGGTGAGGTGGTGGACGTACCGGACTTCCTCCTTCCCACACCGACGCCCGTTGATCTGGCGGCGCTTCCCGACCCGCTCGACGACGAGGCGGCTCTCGTGGAACTGGCGCGGGTCATGCTCGGCGAGCCGATCACCGACCCGCTGCGGATCGGCGCCAAGTTGAAGCAGCACATTCTGGTCAAGGCCATCCTTGACGTTGCCGGTAGCATCCCGGTGACGGTCCCGGACATCGCGCGTGAGTTCGCGCAGCGCGGCGGCGGCCCTGCCTGGGACGAGGCCGCGCGAAGCGACTCACGCCTTGTGGAACTCGCGTTCGCGCGGATCCTCGCGCTGATCTCTCACGCTCGCACTCCGCATCCCGAAACGGGAAAGCCCGTCCCTTTCCTGCGTGTTGAGGCGCAGCTTTGGGTGCGCGAGGTCCGGCGCGTCATCCGGGCGGCGACCGCTGAGCCGCACTTCCGCTGGTACGACGACGACGGCCCGACGGGCGACTCTCGGCCGAACCCGGCCAATCTGGCCATCTACCAGCCGACGGAGGTCGACAGCGCGGGTGAGATCGGCGACCGGGAGGACGTGTCGCGCCGTCCTGTGGGCCCGCCGTACAGGCGTCACCTTCCGGCGGTCTACTGCCGTCACTGCGGCCGGTCGGGCTGGGCTGCCTTGTCCACCGAACTGGAGTGGCAGCAGCTCAAGACGAACACGCTGGACATCTACAAGGCTTCCGCGCAGAAGAAGCGGCCGGTGCGCTGGATGCTGCGTGCTCGCCCGGACGAATACCCGGTGCTGCACCTGCACGCGGAAAACGAACGGCTGTTGACCAACCCGGCTGAGGACACTGTCGCGGTGATCACCCCCCAGGGGCCGTTGGCCGTCGGCGCCGATGAGGAGTGCCCCTCGTGCGGTCTCGACGACGGCATGCGGTTCCTCGGCGCGGGCACGGCCACTCTCGCGTCGGTCACCACGACGCAGCTGTTCTCGGAGCGGGGGCTCGCCAAGAGCGAGCGGAAGCTGCTGGTGTTCACCGACGCGGTGCAGGACGCCACACACCGGGCTGCGTTCATCGCGAACCGCAGCTTCGGGTTCACCCTCCGCGGACTGCTGACCAAGCACCTTGTCCCGGGACAGCCGATCGCCGTGCACGATCTCGCGGCCGATGCCGCTGAGGCCGTTGTCATGGCCGCTGGTGGGGGGGAGCGTGAGGAACTCGCCTCGATCGTCCCACCTGACCTGCGCGAGAACCCGGACATCCGGACCCTCCTCGACGAGTCGGACGACTTCAGCGACGCCGGCGCGGAGATGCTCCACAGCCGCCTGGTCTTCCAGACCCTCCTGGAGTTCGGCCTGCGCTCGCGTCTGGGCCGCACCCTGGAACTGACTCGCACGGCCGCCGCCGAGGTCGACCTCAAGGGCCTCCCGGAGCTGTGCGCGGAGTTGCGGGAGCGGCATCAGCGTCTTCCCGGGCAGATCTCCCTGCCAACGGATGACGCGGCGTACGAGGTCTTCCTGCGTGGTCTGGTGGAGCGGCTGCGGCTGCGCGGCGCGCTGTTTCACCCCTGGCTGCAGGAGTACATCCGCCAGGCCGGTGCGAGGCGCTGGCCGATCTGGGGCGGAAGGCCCACCGGCATGCCGGCCTTCCCACGTGGGCTCGCTGCACCCGCCTTCCCGGTAGCCGGCGGCGTACGCACCACCGGCTTCGACTCGCTGACCCGGGACAACACGTGGTTCGCGGACTGGGGGCACCGCACACTTGGCTGTGACCGGCGCGAGGCCCGCGCGGTCACCGAGCTGGCTATGAAGTTGCTCGCACAGCGAGAGATCCTGGCCACCTACCACGCCGAAGGTGGGGCGCTCGTCTACGCACTCAAGCCGCGCAATGTGATCGTGTACCGCATCGACGACAGCGCCTCCTCCGACGAGGACGGTGTCAACGCGTGCGGCGTACGCTGCGACACCTGCACCTGGCGGCAGACCGTACCGCCGAGGCGGCGCGCGCAGTGGCTGGGCACCGCGTGCCTGCGGTTCCGCTGCTCGGGGCACTTCGTCGAGGACGACCGCGACTACACATCCGACTACTACCGACGGCTCTACACCTTCGACCGGCCCGGCGACGTGCTGACTGCCGAGCACACGGGGGCACTGAGCCGGGAGCGGCGCGAGCGAGTCGAGGCCGCGTTCAAGAATCGGGCATCGGCCTTCGACCCGAACGTGCTCACCTGCACACCCACACTCGAACTCGGCATCGACATCGGCGACCTCTCGGCAGTGCTACTCGCCTCGATGCCGCCCGGGCCGGCCAACTATGCACAGCGGATCGGCCGGGCGGGACGCAGCACTGGCAACTCCCTAGCGGTCACGTTCGTCCCGCGGGGCGCCCGCAGCCACTACTACCTGCACACCCCGGAGCAGATGCTGGCGGGCAGGATCATTCCGCCGGACTGCTACCTGGACGCCTCCGAGATCCTTCGACGCCAGTACCTGGCCTTCCTCTTCGACCGCGCCGCCGACCGGAGCCTGTGGGAAGGCACGGTGATCCCCGAGCGTCCCATGCCCCCGCGTATCGGTGAGCTGTTCGGGCAGGGGCTGGCCGAAGATGGATGGTTCCGCCGCTTCCTCGACGTCGCCAGCGCCCGCCACGCCGAGCTGTCCCAGGCATTCATCAAGCTCTTCCCGGCGATGAGCCCGGCCGCACGCCAGGGCGTGGAGTCCTTTGCGGCACAGGAGTTGGAGGTGGCCGTCGGGGCCGCCGCGAGCGCGTGGAACAAGCGGGTGGCCGCCCTACGCGCGAGGATGCGGCAGATCGGCCGGGCCTTCGACGCCCTCGCATCAGCGTCGGGGGATCCGGAACGTGACAAGCAGCGGCGCCAGCTGTTCGCCGAGCAGCGGACCGTACGTAAACGCCGAGATGACCTCGTCGCGGAGAACTCGATCAGCGCCCTCGTGCGGCTGGGCCTCCTGCCCAACTACACCCTCCACGATGACGCGACCGTTCTCGACGCCACCTTGTGGTGGCGCGACAGCGACGGCGAGTTCGACGAGAGCTCCACCGACTACGGGCGAGGCTCACGCCTCGCGCTCACCGAACTCGCCCCTGGCAACGTCTTCCACACCGACGGTTTCAAGTTCATCGTCAACGGCGTGGACCTCGGCACCGGAACCGGCGGCGGCGAGGACGCCTACGCACTGTGGCGGTTCTGCCCTGAGTGCGGATTCGTCGCAACTGAGGAAACCGGACTCGACGTCACCGCCTGCCCGCGCTGCAAGGCCCCACAGATCGCCGACCCCGGCGCCGTGCACAAGGTACTGGTGCCCGAGCGGGTCCTCGCGCGTGAACGTCGCGAGGACGCGCGCCTCACCGACGAGCGCGACGAGCGCGAACGCCGACAGTTCGACGTGATCACCTTGGTCGACATCGATAAGGACCAGGCCCAGGGGCTCAGGGCGTGGCGTCGCATCAGCAAGACAGGGGAGAAGGCCCCGCCCTTCGGCGTTGAGTTCGCCCGGGTGGCGACCATCCGCACCATCAATCTGGGACCGTCCGCTGCACCGGGCTCGACCCACGTGATCCGCGGCGACGAGCTTCAGGCTCCTGGATTCGAGACCTGTTTGGAGTGCGGGGCGGTGAGAGGCGTGCACCCGCAGGCTTGGGACCCCTCCGCTCAGCGCGTCGGCACCCGGCACGCGTACTGGTGCTCCCACCGCGATGACGGCGTGAACCACGAGCCGACCGAGAAACTGCTCCTGGCCCATGAGCTGACCACACAGGCTCTGCGTATCCTGCTGCCCGTCTCCACGATGGATCTCACGGAGCGCTTGGTCTCCTTTAAGGCGGCGCTGCTACTGGGCATCACGAAGCACTTCGGCGGAGCCCCCGACCACATTCGCGTAGCTACCGACAGCATGCCTGGGGACAGCCGGGAGCTACGTAGGCGCTTCCTCGTCCTGCACGACTCCATGCCCGGCGGCACCGGCTACCTTGAACACCTCGCGGACCCGAAGGTGCTCCACCGCGTCCTGAGCCTTGCCCAGACAGCTCTCCGGGACTGCCCCTGCCACAAGGAAGGACAGCGAACTCCCTGCCACCGCTGCCTGCTGCCCTATGTCTCCAGCAGTGAGCACCCGCACGTCTCCCTTCGCATCGCGAAGGAACTCCTGGACGAGATCCTCAAGGACTGGGACGTCGAGCGCGTGGACACGCTCTCCGGCGTCCGCATCGACCAACTGGTCGACAGCGAGCTGGAGGACCGGTTCGTCCGCACGCTCATCTCCTGGGGACGCCGCGAGGAGGAGGACGGCTCGGTCACCGCCAAGGCCGGCCAGCGCGGCATCGAGCACGAGCTGCGTTTCACGAGAGGGGGTACAGCCACGCGCTGGCGCATGCGGGATCACGTGCGGATGGACACGGCCGTGCGCTGCGAACCCGACTTCCTCCTGGAACGCACTGATGGCCCTAGCGAACGTGTCGCTGTCTTCCTTGACGGATTTGCCTTCCACGCCAGCGAGCGCGTCAACAGCATCGCCGACGACGCGGCCAAGCGGGCGGCTCTCCGAGCCGAGGGAATCCTGGTCTGGCAACTGACCTGGGGCGACGTGATGGCGTGGGCGACGGCGGTCGGTGGCGCGGTTCAGGGACAGCAGGTGCGCACCCCGGCTTCGCCCCTGCACGTGGAACAGGCGCTGGGGCGAGCCCGCCAGATCCACCAGAGCCTGGTCGGCGAGGCCCGACCTGACGACACCCTCGACCCGGTGCTGCGCAATCCGGTGGAGACGCTTTTGGAGTTCCTCACGGATCCCGATCGGGCCAAGTGGGCGAGGCGAGCAGCCGGCCTGCTGGGCGGCTTCGGAGCGGTGGCACAGCCGCAGCCTGTGGACCGCGAGGAGATCGGGCGAGCGCTTCATGACATCCTGCGCGGCGCGGATCTGCCTGCCGCACCTGGCACTGCGGAGGCGTTCGGGATCGAGGCCCGCACCACCGGCCAGGTACGGATCATGGGCCTGCTGGACCGCCGGCCGGAACCGCGGACCGGGCGGCCGGACATGCGCGCATGGTCCGCACTGACGGTGCTCGACGACCGGTCGGAGGCCGTTGCCGACGACGACCACAAGAACCGTTGGACGGACTGGCTGCGCTGGTCGAACCTCCTGCAGTTCCTCCAGCCTGCAGCCAGCGACGAACTGCCGCGCTCCTTCCACCAGGTCGCAGTCTCCACCAGCGACCAGGTGGACCCGCACACCGTGGCGCTGCTGACCAGCGCGTTGCCCACGGAAGGCGGGGCTCCTCCGACACTGCCGCCCCGGTGGGCCGAGGCGCTCGAATGGGCATCGAGCAAGGTCGAACACGTCCTGCTCGCTCTGGTCGAGGAAGCCCGCGAGGGACGCATCGATGTGCCCGAGGTCGGCTTCGAGTACGGAGACCAGGCGCTGCTGGCCGAGCTGGCCTGGGAGGATGAGAAGGTCGCGATCTTCATCGACGTAGACGAGGCAAGGGACGCCGCGTTTGAGGGTGCCGGGTGGTACGTGGCCCAGGCCGGCGCTGTGGACGTGCCCGAGCTCATCAAGAAGTTGGAGGGGAACTGATGTCCGGCGCCAAGGTGATCATGGCGGACGTCTTCGGGAAGTCCTACGACGCGCTGGACGGCTCCGTCCAGCCGCTTGTCCTGCAGTTCATCATGAAGATGCAGCGCGACCCCGACTCCAACGGCCTCAACCTCAAGCCCCCGAAGGGCGCCAAGGACAAGAGAGTCCGCACCGCGCGCGTCACCGACAACTACCGCGCCGTGCTCATGCACTACGCCGACCGCATCTACTACTTGGTCGCTGTCCTGCCGCACGACGACGCGTACGACTTCGCCGCGAACATCCTCTTCGATATCAACAAGGTCACGGGTGGTATCGAGCTGATCAACCTGGGCAGCCTGTACGGCACCCTCAGCGGCCAGACGAAGAGTGCGGACAGCACGGTGGACACAAAGCCGGCGCTCTTCGAGGGCGTCTCCGACGCCGACTTCGAGCGCCTTGGCGTCCACTCCTCCATCGTCCCGGCACTCCGTGAGATCCACAGCGAGGACGCCGTCCTCGGCATCGTTGAGACCCTGCCGAAACTGGCCCGCGACGTGATCCTGTGCCTCGCGGACGGCATGTCCGTCGAGGAAGTCTGGGAACAGGTCAGCTCCCTTGCCGCAACCGAAGACGAGGTCGATCCCCAGGACTACGAGGCCGCCATCGAGCGTCCAGCCACCAAGGAAGCATTTGTCATCACCGGCGACATCGCCGAGTTCGGGCGCATCCTGACCGAGCCGCTCTCCGCCTGGCGGATCTTCCTCCACCCTGCACAGCGGAACCTGGCCGAACGGAAGACCCCGTACAAGGGCCCTGCGCGCGTCACCGGAGGCCCCGGCACCGGCAAGACCGTGGTGGCACTGCACAGGGTCAAGGCCCTCGCCGAGCGCCTGCCGCCTGGCCAGGCCATCCTTCTGACCACCTTCACCACCAACCTCGCCAACCTCCTCAAGTCCCAGCTCAAGGACCTTGGCGGAGCCCAGCTGCTGGCCAAGGTCGATGTCCGGAACATCGACAAGGTCGCCTACGGCACGGTGAAGGAGACCTTTGGCCCGGAGGCTCCCAGCCGGCTCAAGGACAGCGACGTCCTCAACCGCTGGATCGAACTCGCTCAGGAACAGGCCGAACCGCACTTCGACGGCCGCTTCCTCGACGCCGAATGGAAGCAGGTCGTCCTCGCCCAGGACATCCGCAGCCGAGACGAGTACTTCGCTGCTCGACGGGCCGGCCGCGGCCGACGGCTGAACCGCCCCGAGCGCGCTCAAGTCTGGTCCCTCATTGAGGAATTCGAGCGCAGGCTCGACCGCGAGAAGGCTGCCGGCGTCATCCAGCTCGCCGCCCAGGCGGCCCGGATCGCCTCCGGCTGGTCCGACGAGGAGCGGCCGTACCGGCACATCGTCGTGGATGAGGCGCAGGACCTGCACGCGGCGCACTGGAAGCTGCTGCGTGCCCTGGTCCCCGAAGGGGACGATGACCTCTTCATCGTGGGAGACGCACACCAGAGGATCTACGACAACCGGACATCTCTCAGCGCTCACGGGATCAACATCCGTGGCCGATCCCGGCGGCTCACCCTCAACTACCGGACCACCCGGCAGATCCTCGCCGCGTCTCTGAACCTGCTCGGAAACACGGACTTCGACGACCTCGACGGGAACCCCGAGCAGCTGCGCGGATACCGCTCCGTCCTCTCGGGCGCCATCCCTGAGACGCAGAAGTACCGGACCCCCGGCGCAGAGATGAAGGCGCTGGCGCATCGCGTCGACGGATGGCAGAGGGAGGGAATCAAGCCGCATGAGATCGCGGTCGTGGCCCGAACCCACGCGATCGCCGATGCTGCCCTTCAAGCCCTGCGCGACGCCGGGCTCGCGGCCGTGAAGGTCGAGGACTCTCGCGTCCCCGAACCTGACCAGGGCGTCCAAGTCATGACCATGCACCGCATCAAGGGCCTCGAGTACCGAGCCGTCGCGGTTGTCGGGGCCGGTGCGCAGAACATGCCGCTGCCCACCGCCCTCACCCCGGAGACCGAAGACAAGCTGCAGCACGCCGCCGACCTGCGCCGCGAGCAGTCGCTGCTGTTCGTCTCCGCGACTCGTGCCCGGGAACAGCTGTCGATTACGTGGTCGGGCCGCCCCAGTCGGTTCTTGGAGTCAGCCGGTGCGTAGCAGATGACGGTGAGCAGCGGCATCACCTGGCTCGCGCCGCCCAGGGCGATCTCGCTGCTCGCCCCTTGGCCTGCGCCCATCTCTGAAGCGGCGAGGGCGTCCCGTAGGTCAGAAGTCGCCCGAGCGGGTGAATCCCTGATCCGCCATCCACCCCTGATCGAATGGCAATGCCCTGGTCAGCAGGGTGGAAGTTCCTGGTCGGGTGGTGTCTCGGGTCCTGGCGCTCGTTCGAGGACGCCTTCGGCGCTGCTGCCGCGGTGAGCTGCGCTCATCCTTGACAGCTCACCACGACCCGCAAGATCCGGCAGCTGTCAGGCGGGCCAGGGACGAGCGGCGTCCCCCTGGCCGCGCAGGCGCAGCGCCGGGATCCCCATGGGGAATTTTCTGGTGCCGCAGTCTGGGGAATATCGCTGTCGTTCACATTGATGCCACGCCGTTGCTGGTGTTGTCCGAAGCTGACAACATCGCAGGGCTTTGCGCTATCACGATTGGGACAGCCGCACCAAACCGCTGGTTCTCCGGATTCTGATGCTGCTCGTCAGCGGTGATTCGTTCAACTTCGCCCGCGGGTGGGCGTGAGCACGGAACGTCTGCTGCTTCGGCGGCGCATACCCAGAGAGATGCGATGAGCAACGAGCCAAAGCCTGCCGTTGAGGCCGCCTTCCTGAACGTCCAGAACGCCGCGAAGTACATGGGCATCTCGGTGAACACGCTCTACGTGTGGCGCCACCGCCGGCAAGGGCCGCCCAGCTTTCGGATGGGTCCCGGCGGAAGGGTCATGTACCGCCGGGATCTGCTTGACGCCTGGCTCAGTGAGCAGCAGCAGGTGGACTCGCGGTCGAACCCGGCCCTCAACCCGCTGAACAAGGCCCCGCAGCAGCGTGAGCGTCGCCGGGCTGCCTGACCTGGGAAGACAGGTCTGAAGAGTTCAGCAGCACTCGGAATTTCATGCGCACGGAGATCGTCTGTGTGTCTGATCGCGACTCAGATCGCGCCGAGAGACAAGGCGAGGCCAGGGTAAGACGAGTATGGCGGGTTACATCGAAGACCGGTGGCTCAAGAAGCGACCGAACAAGGAGACGGGCAAGCGCGAACGCACCGCTCTGTGGGGCAAGTGCACGCGCTATCGGGTCAAGGGGATACCAGGGGTCCGCGACAGGTCTTTCGACACGGTCGCGGACGCCAAGGCGTGGCTGGCCGAGGCGCAGACCGACGCACGGCGAGGGGATTTCGTCGACGCGCGAGACGGTGCGATCAGCCTTCGTGAGTACGTCGAGAAGCACTGGTGGCCGTCCCAGGTGCATCCCGCCCAGACGCTGGAAAGCATGAGGCACCGGATCTGGGGGCAGGTGCTGCCACAGCTCGGAGACCTGGCGCTCAGGGACATCGGCGTCGCGGAGCTGCGCAGGTGGTCGGCCGACGTTCAGAGGGCGGTGGCGTCGAGTACGGCCTATGTCGCGTGGGTGTACCTCAAGGCGATCATGCAGGCCGCGGTCGAGGACAAGCGGCTCTACCGCAACCCGTGCAAGGGCAACAGCTCGATCAAGCCGCCGAAGAAGCCGGAACGCAAGGCTCGCGCCTGGGAGCAGGATCGTGTGGACGCCGTACGGGAGGCGCTGGCCGACCGCTACCAGATCGCGCTCGACCTCGGCGTCGGATGCGGACTCCGGCAGGGCGAGGTGTTCGGCTTCAGCCCCAGCGACGTCCGCGGCGACTTCGTGCACGTAGAGCGTCAGATCCTCATGTACAAGTCGCGGCTGTACTTCGGCCCGCCAAAGGGCGGCAAGGAGCGCGACGTGCCTCTGCCTAAGGTGCTCGCGAAGCGGCTCCTCAGCCACCAGGAACGCTTCGAGCCGATCGACGTCACCCTGCCGTGGCTGGACCCCGAGGAGCCCGACCTCGCACGCGAGGATCGGCGCAAGGTCACCGTCCCGTTGCTCGTGTACACCGGGCGGCGTGGTGCGATCAACCGCACCACCTGGAACACCAAGGCGTGGAAGCCGGCGCTTGCCGACGTGGGAGTCATCCCGCCGCTGCCTGAGCAGCAGCCGGGCGAGAAGCCGTCGCGCGTATGGGAGCCGAGCCGCGAGCACGGCTTCCACGTCCTGCGTCACACGTACGCCTCGGTGATGCTCGAAGCCGGTGAGTCGATCGTCTCGCTCGCGAAGTGGCTGGGGCACTCCGATCCGGCGTTCACGCTCCGGACGTACACTCACTTCATGCCGCAGGCTGGCGCGCGGGGACTGTCCGCGATCGAGGCGTGGCTCACGGATCTCGGCTGAAAGTCCCTGAGAAGTCCCAGAGGGCCGGAACGGCCGCCGGATTCCCGTGAACATGCAGGTCAGAGCGTGATCGCTCCCTGAGCGGAACAGAACCCGGCGTACAGCCCGACTCGTCTGCCGCCACGTGGCTTTTCCTCGCAAAGGGCCTCCGAACTGCGTCGGAGGCCCTTTCCGGCCTTTCGGGGCTTGCCGGGTCAGATGACGGACGTCCCTCGCAGGTCCCTCGGGCAGCGCTGAAATCTTTGACGCAGGCCGGAGTGGGCATCGCTCCGAGCTTCTCAAGTGCGGGGACGACTGTTCCGGCTCCGGCACGGAGTGCTGCCGACCAAGATGGGTCCTCCGCATATACGTACCTGCCGCCCATGAAATCCAACATGTCCGTCAGTAGCTGATCGACTACCGGCAGCGCCTGGCATTGGCTCAGAGACGAGCCGAGCCGGGCCTCGGCCGTGTTGCGAAAGTAGCTCCGTCCGCCCGCGGGCCAGGAGGGACTTCGCAACACGGCCTAACCGCCCACGACCCACCGCGCTCCAGCGACCACGCCCAGCAGCAGAGCCGGAAGTAGCCACCACCACGGCATGGTCCTCCGCACGGAGGGCACCAGCCACAGCACAGCCGCGGCCCCGGCGGACGCGAGGGTGAGGAGGCACGACAGAACGATCCCGGCGTACGCGTCGTCGTCCCAGCTGCCGGACGGACTGATGGTCAGTGCCGTCCAGCAGAAGTACGCGGCGATGAGCGTGAGCAGGGTGAGCGGTACGGCGAGGACCAGACGGAGGCAGCCGCGGTCGTCGTCCACGTGGGAAGGGCTGGTCATCAGCGCAGTGCGTTCCTTGCCTCGTCCAGATTGTTCGCGAATCCACGCCCGTAGTCCTGGGCGTCGTCGGTCTCCCAGTACGGCCCGCCGTTGTAACGCGCGGCGAGTTCCCGGTACTGGGCCGGTGTCATCTCCTCGGCCGGCACATCGGCGAACTCGCTCTCCGCCTTGAGCTGGGCCAGGTACTCCGAGGCGATGAAAATGTTCTGCGCGGGATCCTGCAAGGCTGTCTCCACCGTGCCGCGCTGCTGATCGGTGAGGCGCTCGGGGTCGTAACCGAGGACCTCGGCGCCACGTCGCACCTGGATGGCGATGGGGCCCATGGACGTGTTGTCCGGGTCACCACCGAGTCGCCACGGCAGGCTCTCAGGAGCGACCGGGCTCAGGGGAGAGTCCGCCTGTTCGCGGATGGTGTCGGTCATGTCGTCCAGGATGCCGGGCTGTCCGCCGACCTCCTGCCACGCGATACCGGCGACCATGTCCGGCGGCAGCCCCGCATTCCGTGCCGCGGCTTTGATGATCTCCTTGTTCGCAGCGATCCAGTCGGCCCGTTCCTGGGCGTTGGACGGCGGACTCCAGTAAATGTCCGTCGCACCGGGAAGGTTGGCGACCTGCAGGCGGATGTCCCGCAGGGCCGGCGAGACGATGTCGTCGCCGGCGAGGGGGTGGTAGTCCTGCTTGGGGCCGCTGCCGGGCAGCCGCGTCAGCGGATTCGTGCTCGCCTCGGCTGCCTCTTGCCGCAGCTCCGCGATCGCCGGGACGATGTCGACCCGCTGGATGAAACCCATGCGGAAATCAGGCAGCAGGTCGTACGCCTGCTTGAGCTCGTGCACGCAGATCTCCCGCGCCTCGCGCTCCGTGGTCTCAGCCAGGTAGAAGTCCCCGCCGGCGGCGTCGTGCAGCCGGTTCGCGTCCTCGCGGATGTCGTCGACATCCATGGTCAACTCGGCGAAGAAGTCCATGACCCCGGTGGTCGCACGCATGTCCTCCCACTGGCGCATCGGCTCCGCCTCCTGGGCGTCACGGGTGATCGCCGTGCCTTTGGTGTGGATCAGGTCCGCGAGCAACTGCTCGTTCGCCCTGCCGTTGGAGTAGTGCGCCTTGGCGACCTCCAGAGCGAACGCGTAGCTGCGCAGAGCGCTGGACGCCTTGTCGTAGCCTTCCGCGAGTTGCGCGATCAGCTTGCGCCCCTCGGAGAGCCTGGCCTCGTAGTGCTGACTGCCCTCGCTCTTCCACTGTGTGTGCTTCTCGGCGCGCTCGGCGGAAGGGTCAACCGTCACGAGCATGTCGTGCAGGCGCTTGAACTCGTCCGCGTTCCGTTCGACGAGGGGCGGGTTGCAGTCCTCCAGGAACTCGACGTCCTTGCGGTGACTGATGCCGCTCCTCATCGCGACTCCGGGGCGACGTACTGACCGTACTCCAGAACGTTGTCCAGGAAGCGTAGAGCCGTGTCGTCGTCGATCTTCACGAAGTCGCCGCCGGTCGTCCTGAGGCGAGTGGACAGTGCCGCGAACAGGGCGACCGCGTCCTGGTACTGGTCATCGGCGAATCCGGCGAACCGTGCCACCTGCTTGGCCACGTCCTCAGGCGTCCGGGGTTCCCGGGCCATCGTGGTCAGTTCGGCATCGGGCCGTCCCTCGTGGAGAAAGCCCGCGATCTCGATCAGCAGATTCGCGTTGCCATTGATCGACTCGGCCTTGGCGACCAGGGACCCGGTGGCCGGGGCGACGGCCCCGCCGCCTCCGTCTACCGGCAGCTGATTGATCTGCATGCCGGTCTGCTGACGCGCCAGCGCGTCGGCCTTCAACCGGGCCCACTCCTCTTCGAAAGACAACCCGTTCCCCCTCCGGTCCGTTCACCTCGAACATTCAATCGATCATGCCAGTCGGGGGATGATTACCGAAAACTCGCCGCGATCCTCGTCGCGGAGGCCGAGGAGGCGCACGGTTCCAGAGCCGGCGTCGGCAAGGGGAGTGGGGCGCCGGAGACCGCGTTCGCGAAGAGTGACCGTGATCTGGTCAGCCCCGCCTCCGACCATGTGGACTCGATGTGTGCCCCTGAGCAGCGACGGGCACCGGCCTCCCCGGCGGTGCCCCACTCGGGTGGTCAGCCCAGCGCGCGGTCCAGGATGAAGGCCGCGCTGATCAGGGACAGATGGGTGAACGCCTGCGGGAAGTTGCCGTTCTGCTCGCCCGTGTGCCCGATCTCCTCCGCGTACAGGCCGAGATGGTTGGCGTACGTGAGCATCTTCTCGAACGCCAGCCTCGCCTCGTCCGGGCGGCCGGCGCGGGCCAGGGCCTCGACGTACCAGAACGAGCAGATCGAGAACGTGCCCTCCTCGCCGCGCATCCCGTCCGGGCTGGCCTGCGGGTCGTAGCGGTAGACCAGGGAGTCCGAGACCAGTTCGTCGCCGAGCGCGTCGAGGGTCAGGAGCCACTTCGGGTCGGTCGGGGAGATGAACTTGGCCAGCGGCATCATCAGCAGGGCGGCGTCGAGGACGCTGTCGTCCTCGTGCTGCACGAAGGCGTTGCGCTCGGCCGACCAGCCGCGACTCATGATCCGCCGGTAGATCGCGTCGCGCACGCCGCCCCAGCGCACCATGTCGGCGGGCAGTCCGCGGCGCCGCGCGATGCGCATGGCGCGCTCGATCGCCACCCAGCACATCAGCCGGGAGTACAGGAAGTTCTTGCGTCCGCCACGGGTCTCCCATATCCCCTCGTCGGGCTGGTCCCAGTTCTCGCAGACCCACTCGACGATGCGGCAGACGTGGTCCCACTGCTCGCTGGAGATCGGCTCGCCCCACTTGTCGTAGAGGTAGATCGAGTCGATGAGCGCGCCGTAGATGTCGAGTTGCAACTGGTCCACCGCGTCGTTGCCGACACGGACGGGGGAAGAGCCCAGATAGCCCTCCAGATGCGGCAGTTCGCGTTCCGGCAGCTCACGGCGGCCGTCGACTCCGTACATGATCTGCAAGGGGCCTTCGTCGCCGTACGAGATGCAGACGTTCTCCGTCAGGAACCGCATGAATGCCTGGGCCTCGTCCGTGAAGCCCAGCCGGAGCATGGCGTAGACGCAGAAGGCGGCGTCGCGGATCCAGACGTAGCGGTAGTCCCAGTTGCGCTCCCCGCCGATCTGCTCGGGCAGGCTCGTCGTGGGTGCTGCCACGATCGCGCCGGTGGGGGCGTAGGTGAGCAGCTTGAGCGTCAGGGCGGAGCGGTGCACCATCTCGCGCCAGCGCCCGCGGTAGCGCGACTTGGAGAGCCACCGCCGCCAGTAGCGCACCGTCGCCTGGAACGCCTCCTCGGCCGTGGTGGTGGGGCACGCCTGAGGGAACGCGCCGCTGCCCAGCCGGTCGAGCGCGAAGACGGCGGTCTCCCCCTCGTGCAGCTTGAACAGCGACCACACGTCGCGGCCGTCGGTCTCGACCGGCACGCTGGAGGTCAGCGAGAGGCTCAGCGCGGGTGACGCGAAGACCGGGTAGTCGCCCTCCATGCGGACGCTGTGCGGCTGGGATCCGTAGTCGAAGCGCGGTGCGACGAGGGCCCGGAAGGGGAGGGAGCCGCGGACGCACAACACCCGCCGGATCAGCCGGTGCCGGTCGGCCTCGCGGGAGTCGTCGGCGATGGGCATGAAGTCCTGGATCTCGCCGACGCCGTCCTCCGCGAAGAAGCGCGTGATGAGCACGTTGGTGTCGGGGAAGTAGAACTGCTTCGTCCGGGCCGGCACGTCCGGCGCCAGCTCGAAGGAGCCGCCCTTCTCGGCGTCGAGGATCGACGCGAAGACGCTGGGCGCGTCGAAGCGGCCGCAGCAGTACCAGTCGATGGTGCCGTTCGTCCCGACGAGGGCGGCGCTGCGCAGGTCGCCGATCAGCCCGTGTTCGGAGATGGGCAGATAGCGGGGGGTGCCGGCGCCGCCGGGAGCGCCCGCTCCACCAGTGACCTCGTACGTCGGAACCTCAGCAGCCACGGGTCGGTCCTCCCTCTGCCTTCCGGCAAATGCCCCCGCACCTCGCATTTCATACTAGGTCGAGCGGCGGGGGCGGGCGCCGGGAGAGCTGCGGGAGCGGGAGATCACGGGGGTGGAGGGCAGGGCGGAGCCGGGCGGGGAGGGCGAGGTGGGCCGGGCTCGGCGGGGCGGGAGGGGGCTCTCCGGTGAGCCCCGTCCCGGACGGTGTCACCGTCGGTGGAGTGGCGGTGACACCGCGCTTCGGGTCGGCCGCGGGCGCGGCCTGTCGGTGCGTGCGTCAGAAGAGACGAGGTGCGTGCGTCAGAAGGCGAACGGGCCCCGGCCCGTGCTTCAGAAGACGAACGGGCCGGGGTTCTGCGGGGACGTGGCGTGGCAGGTCGCCGTGATGCCGAAGACCACGACCGTGAGGGATGTCGCCTCGAGGCTGTCGCCCGAGGCGACCGTGCCGGTCAGCGGTCCGGTGGAGACCGCGCCGCCGGCCGGGATCGCCGGGTTGGCGTTGCCGGTGAACGTCGTCGTGCCGGAGCCGTTCTTCGTCAGCGTGAGGGTCGAGCGGACGGAGTTGGCGGAGAGGGGGAAGGGTGAGGTGATGGCCGAGGTGGACAGGGTGATCGTGGCCGCGGTGCCGTCCTGGGTGGCCGTGAGGGACGCCTCGCCGGAGCCGAACGAACCGCAGTCGAACGACAGGGTCGCCGTCGTGGGTTCGACCGCCATGGCCGCGGGCGCCAGGGCGAGCGCGCCGACGGCCGTCGCGGTGAGCAAGGCCATGCCTGTGCCGAGGGTGCGGTGCTTCATCGGGGGTCCCGCCTTCGTGTGTGGGGGTCACGGGATGGCGTCGCCGACCGCCGCTGCCTGCGTGGGGACCGGCCCCGGGGCAGGGGCTGATGGGCAGTCAGAGACGGTTGTCATTGGGGCAGGAACCTGCGGAGAAAGCAAGGACGCCGACGGAGATTGTTGACATGTGTCGCTCAATTCCGGCCGTCCCGGGACGGGCGCGGCGGCAGCGGTCGGGACGCCCTCAGCGAGGTGACGGTGGGGGAGACGCGCCGCGAGTGGCGCAAGGTCCGGGGCGCGGGACACCCCGAGGTGTACGGGTGGGGCGGGCACGGTGGTCCCGGCCGAGACCGGTCGGCTCCGCGCGGCCCGTCCCGACCGTCCCTCGCCGTACGCCTGGAGGAGTCCCCCATGACCGTCCGCCCCGATCAGCTGAGCGACCCCGCCGTGCGCGCCTTCGTCGAGGCGGTCAACGCGGGTGACCGCACCGCCTTCGACGCCGCACTGGCCCCGGGCGCCACCATGTCCGACGACGGCTCGGACCGGGACCTCGCCGACTGGTCCGACCGGGAGATCTTCGCGACGCGCGGCCACATGGACGTCGAGTCGGAGGCCGACGGTGGGCGATCGCTCGTGGTCCGCTACCGCAACGACGCGTGGGGCGAGATGCGGACGGCGTGGCGGTTCAGCGTCGAGGACGGGAGGATCGCGCGCTTCGACACCGGCCAGGCGTGAGGCCGGGAGGCTCGCACCGACACCGGCCGGCGGGGAGGAGCGAGGCCGGGCGGGCCTCGGCAGTAGGAGGAGGGGGTGCGGCCGGTCCCGTTTGGCTCGGCGTCGTGGCGGTTCAGCCGATGCGGGTGCCCGCGCCGCTCACCCGCACCCTGGGGTCGCCCGGGTGCAGCGTCACGGTCAGCTCGCCCGGCCGCCCGAGGTCCTCGCCCTGGTGCAGGGTGAGCACCGCGTCCTCGGGCACCAGACCCAGCTCGCGGGCGTACGCACCGAAGGCGGCGGCCGCCGCGCCCGTGGCCGGGTCCTCCACGACTCCGCCGACCGGGAACGGGTCGCGCACGTGGAACACGGTCGCCGACTCCCGCCACACCAGCTGGACCGTGGTGAGGTCCAGCCGGAGCATCAGGGCCTCGAGGCGGTCGACGTCGTACGCGAGGTCCGCCAGACGCTCGCGGGTCGCGGCGGCGAGGACGAGGTGCCGGGCGCCGGCGAAGGCGACACGGGGAGGGAAGGCCGGATCCAGGTCCCCGGCGCCGGTCCAGTCGAGCGCGGCGAGCGCCTCGGCGAGGTCGTCGTCCGCGATCCCCGCGACGCTCGGCTCGACGCTGGTGAGCGTGGCCCGGAGCGTGCCGTCCCGCTCGGCGACCTCCACCGGGACGGTCCCGGCGCGCGTCGCGAACTCCAGCTCTCCGGGCCCGATGCGCTCCGCGAGCGCGATGGCGGCGGCGACGGTCGCGTGCCCGCAGAACGGGACCTCGGCCTTGGGGCTGAAGTAGCGGACGGCGAAGGCCCGCTCGCCCCGTGGGAGGAGGAACGCGGACTCGGAGTACCCCAGCTCGGCGGCGACGGCGAGCATGTCGGCGTCGGTGAGGGCGGAGGCGTCGAGGACGATGCCCGCGGGGTTGCCGCCGGCGGGGTCGGTGGAGAACGCCGTGTACCGGAGGACGTCGGGGCGCGCGTCGGTGCTCATGCCGCACCCAACACCGCGCCCGTGCGCGCTGTTCCCGCCGTGTGAGGCTTCTCGCGCTTCTCGCGCTTCTCGCGCTTCCGCGGGCGGTGCGGGGGCGTCCGCCGCCGAGGGCTCGTGCCTTGGCCGGCCCGTGCGGGCCCTTCCCGCAGTGTGAAGCTCCTCGTGTGCTCCCGCGGGTCGGTGTGCGGGAGTCCGGCTCCGAGGGTTGGTGCCCGGGTCGGCGTCTCGCGTGTCGCCTGGGGTCGGTGCGCCCTGCCCGGCCCGCCCGGGGGGACGGCCCGGCCGGGGGAGTGGCTCCTGAGGATGACGGATCGCCCAGGGGGCCCGCCCGGGCCCCGGGGAGGGCCCGCCACGCGGGCCGCAGGCCGTCGGGTGGCTCGGGTGCCGCGGCCCCGGCGACGTGCCGACGTGTCGGATGCAGCCGCGCCGGCGGGGCCTTCGCAACGGGTGGGCCCGGTGCGGACCCCCGTCAGCCCCGGCCGATGTACGGCATCGTCGTGGACATCACCGTCGCGAACTGCACGTTGGCCTCCAGGGGCAGCTCCGCCATGTGGAGCACCGTCCTGGCCACGTCGTCCACGTTCATGACCGGTTCGGGGGCGGTGCGGCCGTCGGCCTGCAGGGCGCCCGTCTCCATACGGGCCGTCATCTCCGTGGCCGCGTTGCCGATGTCGATCTGGCCGCAGGCGATGCGGTAGGGGCGGCCGTCCAGGGACAGGGACTTGGTGAGGCCGGTCACGGCGTGCTTCGTCGCCGTGTACGCCACCGAGTGCGGACGCGGCGCGTGTGCGGAGATGGAGCCGTTGTTGATGATGCGGCCGCCCTGGGGATCCTGGTCCTTCATCACCCGGAACGCGGCCTGGGCGCACAGGAACGACCCCGTCAGATTGACGTCCACGACATGGCGCCACGCTTCGTGGGGGAGATCCTCGAGGTGCACCCCGCCGGGACCGAAGGTGCCCGCGTTGTTGAACAGCAGGTCCACCCGCCCGAACCGCTCGCGCGCCGCCGCGAACAGCGCCGTGACGGCGTCCGGGGACGTGATGTCCGTCGGGACGCAGAGGACGTCCGCCCCGCCCGCCAGTGAAGCCGTCTCCTCCAGCGCGTCCGCCCGCCGGCCCGCCAGCGCCAGCGACCAGCCGGCGCCCGCGAACGCCAGCGCGACGCTGCGTCCGATGCCCGAGCCGGCGCCCGTGACCACCGCACTTCTCCGTTCTGCGCTCATGGCGCCGCAGCGTACGGCAGACCCGCCTCCACGGTTCTCATCCGTCCGACACGCGGATGTTGTGTACCGGACAATCCGGCGACGCCGGGCCCGGCTCAAATGCGGAGTGACAACGTCCGCAAGGGGAGGGCCAGATGACGACCGCACAACGCCACTCGGACGAACTCCGGGCCATCGCACGGCACATGGGCAGACGCCGCTTCCTGACCGCCACCGGAGCGGCCGCCGCGCTCGCTTTCGCCGCGAACCTGCCCGCGGCCGGCACGGCGGCCGCCGCCGAACTCGACGCCGGGAAACTCGCCGAGGACCCGTTCACCCTCGGCGTGGCGTCCGGGGACCCGCTGCCCGGCTCCGTACTGCTGTGGACCCGGCTCGCGCCGCGCCCGTACGAGCCCGGCGGCGGACTGCCCGGCGCCCGCGTCCGGGTCGGCTGGGAGATCGCGCACGACGCCCGCTTCACCCGCGTGGCGAGACGCGGACAGGTCACCGCCCACCCCGAGTTCGACCACAGCGTCCACGTCGACGTCACCGGGCTCGACCCCGACCGCGTGTACCACTACCGCTTCCGCGCGGGCCGCTGGATCAGCCCCGTCGGACGCACCCGCACCGCGCCCCGCGCCGGTGCCCGGATCTCCGAGCTGAAGCTCGCCGCCGTCTCCTGCCAGGCCTACCACGACGGGTACTTCACCGCGTACCGGCACCTCGCCGACGAGGACCTCGACGCCGTGTTCCACCTCGGCGACTACCTCTACGAGTACGCAGTCAACGCCGTCGGCGGCGCCCGCAACTACACCGACCGGCGCCTGCCCGCCCACTTCAACCGCGAGACCGTCACCCTGGAGGACTACCGGCTCCGTTACGCGCTCTACCGCAGCGACCCGGACCTCGCCGCCGCGCACGCCGCGCATCCCTTCGTCGTCACCTGGGACGACCACGAGACCGAGAACAACTACGCGGGGGAGACGCCCGAGAACGACGTCCCGCCGGAGGAGTTCCTGCTGCGCCGCGCCGCCGCGTACCGCGCCTACTGGGAGAACCAGCCGCTGCGCATGCCGCAGCGGCCGGCCGGCCCGGACATGCGGCTCTACCGCCGGCTGCGGTTCGGCCGGCTCGCCCAGTTCGACGTCCTCGACACCCGTCAGTACCGCTCCGACCAGGCGTACGGCGACGGCTGGCAGACCCCGGGGCCCGAGTCCGAGGACCCGGCGCGCACCATGACGGGCGAGACCCAGGAGCGCTGGCTGCTCGACGGCTGGCGGGCCTCGGACGCCCTGTGGAACGTCGTGCCGCAGCAGGTCACGTTCGCCCGGCGGCGCAACGTCCCCACACCCGACTTCAAGCTCTCGATGGACTCCTGGGACGGCTACCCGGCCTCCCGCAAGCGGGTCCTCGACGGCGCCGAGGCCGCCGGCATCGACAACCTCGTCGTCCTCACCGGCGACGTCCACGTCGGTTACGCGTTCGACCTGAAGAAGGACTTCGACGACCCGTCCTCGCGGACCGTAGGCACGGAGATCGTCGCCACGTCCGTCAGCAGCGGCAAGGACGGCGCGGAGAGGCCCGCCAACTGGGACAACCTCACACAGGCCAATCCGCACATGAAGTTCTACAACGGCCGCCGCGGCTATGTGACGGTCACGCTCACCACCGAGCGGGCCCGCGCCGACTTCCGTACGGTCTCCGCGGTCACGACCCCGGGCGCGCCGGTCACCACCGCCGCGTCCTTCGCCACCGAGGCGGGCAACCCGGGCCTCGAGCAGGTGTGACCGGGTGGCGGCCTCGTCCTGCGGGGGGACGGGCCCGCGTCCCCCGGCCGGGACGGGGCCGCCGGCCGGGACGGGGCCGCGCCCCTGATCGGGCAGGGGGCCGCGCCCCTGATCCGGGAGGGGCCCGACTCCCTCCGGGTACCCGACTCCCTCCGGGTACCCGGCTTCCTGCGGGTAGGGACGCCGATCCGGTCGCGCACCGCGTCGAGCGTCCGCATCACCGCGAGCGTGCCGTCCAGCGGCACGAGCGGGGACTCGGTCTCCCCGGCCCGCAGGCACCGCATCACCTCGGCGGCCTCGGGACGGAACGAGTACCGGTCGTTGCCAGGACGAGCTGAGAGCATAGGGGCGACGAACAGAACAGGAGCTGTTGATGCCGGAGAGCGGCCCGACCATCCCAGAGCACATATCCCCCTCCGCTTCCGGGCAGGTTCCGGCCCCGGCCCCGTCTCCGCCCTCCGCCCCGGCCTCTGCCCCGTTTCCGCCCCCGCCCCCGGCCACGTCCTCGGCCCGGGTCGTGCCACCCGCCGCCGTCACGGCCGCGCGCCGGGCGGGTCTGCTCGTCACCCTGGTGCTCGGCGGCCTCACCGCGCTCCCGCCGCTCTCCATGGACATGTACCTCCCGGCCCTCCCGGAGGTCACCGGCGATCTCCACGCGCCCGCCGCGACCGTCCAGCTCACCCTCACCGCCTGTCTGGCCGGAATGGCCCTGGGACAGCTCGTCGTCGGCCCGATGAGCGACCGGTGGGGCCGCCGCCGTCCGCTGCTGGCGGGCATGGCGGTGTACGTGGCGGCCACCGCGGCCTGCGCCTTCGCGACCGGCGCCGAGATGCTGATCGCCTTCCGGCTGCTCCAGGGCCTGGCGGGTGCCGCGGGCATCGTCATCGCCCGGGCCGTGGTGCGCGACCTCTACGACGGCGTGGAGATGGCCCGCTTCTTCTCCACCCTGATGCTGATCTCCGGAGTGGCCCCGATCGTGGCGCCCCTCATCGGCGCGCAGATCCTCCGGATCACCGACTGGCGCGGTGTCTTCCACGTCCTCACCGTCATCGGAGTGCTGCTCACCCTCGTGGTGGCGAAGTGGCTGCACGAGACGCTGCCGCCGGAGCGACGCCACAGCGGCGGTGTCGGCCATGCCCTGCGCACCATGCGCGCCCTGCTCGCCGACCGGGTCTTCACCGGCTACACGCTGGCGGGCGGTCTCGCCTTCGCCGCGCTCTTCGCCTACATCTCCGCCTCGCCGTTCGTGGTGCAGTCCCTGTACGGCGCCTCGCCGCAGACGTTCGGCCTGCTCTTCGCCCTCAACTCCATCGGCCTGGTCGCGGTGGGTCAGATCAACGGCAAGCTGCTGGCGGGCCGGGTCAGCCCGGACAAGACCCTGGGGTTCGGTCTCGCCGTGATCGCGCTGGCGGCGCTCGCGCTGCTGCTCGTCACGGCCGGTGTCTTCGGCGGGACCGGACTGCTTCCCGTGGCCGCCGGGCTCTTCGTCCTCATGTCGGCGATGGGCGTCACCCTGCCGAACACGAACGCCCAGGCCCTGATGCGTGCCCCGCACGCCGCCGGGTCCGCGTCGGCGCTGCTCGGCACGTCCTCCTTCCTCGTCGGGTCGATCGCCTCCCCGCTCGTCGGGATCGCCGGCGAGGCGACCGCGGTGCCGATGGCCGTCGTCCAGCTGGTGTGCGCGATGGGTGCGCTGGGCTGCTTCCTGGGGCTGTGCCGGCCGTGGCGTGCACGGCCGGCCCAGGACACGGTCGTACGGGCGTCGGCCGACGGCCCGGACGAGACCGGCTGTCCCTCGTAGCAGCGGGCTCGGAGCAGCGGGGTCGCAGGAACGGGCACGTGGGCGCGGGACCGTGGACGCGCCCGGCCCGTACGCCCCCGGCCCTGCCGGCGCCTGCCCGGCCCCGGCCGTCCGTACCCCGGTGGCGCTCCGCGGAGTCAGGGGGCCGGGGCTGGGCGGTCCTCGCGGACGTAGCCGATCAGATGCAGCCGGTCCCGGGTGTCCGTCCAGCGGAAGACGCCGACGCCCGAGGCCTCGGCGGCGGGCAGCCGGACGCTGGGGGGAAGCGGCTCGGGCACGCCCGTCGCCAGGTCCACGACGTGCGGCGCCCCTCCGCCGGCCAGTGCCTCGGCCGGGCCGCGGGCGTCGGTCGCCCCGTAGGCGAGGCCGGCGTCCGTGACCGTCGCCAGTGTCAGCGGACGGGTGCCGTCCGGCTCCTCGAAGCAGCGGCCGGTGCGCTGCTCCAGGTCGAAGGCGAGGTTCCCGGCGACGAGATAGCGCAGACCGGGGGAGAGCACGGCCTGCGGGTACGCCCCCGGCTCGATCGCCGGCTTGTGGCACTCGACCGTGACGAGCGGCTTGCCGGACGCGGCGTCGTGCACCGCCCACAGGTCACGGGTGGTGGCCGCCTTGGTGCCCTTCGCCTTCTGCCAGCGCACGAGCAGCCGCCCGGAGGCCAGGGACACCGGCACCCCGTTCGCCCGGTCCGCGCCGCGCGGCGCCACGTTGCGGCTGAACCAGCCGTCGCGCACCCAGAACTCCCGGGCTCCGCGCACCAGCAGGCCCTTCGTCGTCAGCCCCTGGACCGCGGTGAGCTGCCGGCAGGTGGCACAGCCCCGGGGAGGGCGCAGGTCCTTGGGCGGGACCACGGACACCTTGCCGCTGTCGGGGTCGACGACCGCGCTGTGGGCGCCGCCGTCGCCGATGACGATGCCGGGCCCGGTCCCGGAGACCGTGGGCGCTCCGGTCCACGGCACCTCGACCCGCTGCCGCGAGCCGTCGACCGCGTCGTAGACGTCGAGGGAGACGAAGGGGCCGGACGGGGCGAGGGAGCCGCGGCCGGTCTTCCCGTACGACCAGACCACGAAGAACTGCCGGTCGTCCTTGGTGACGGAGAGCAGCCGCGGGAAGTTCTCCGCGCCGGCGAGCGGGGAGAAGGGCTCACCCGACCAGCCGGGGCGTCCGATGCCGGTGTAGAGCGTGCGCAGCCGGAAACGGTCGTCCCCCACCCGTTCCAGATAGGCGACGAGCCCGGACCGGGTCGCGAGGGCGTGGTCGGGCGAGGCGTCGGGGATCTCCCAGCCCCTGGCGGTGTCGTAGGCGGCGGGGACGGTGAGCCTGGTGGCCGGGCCGGAGGCGCGCTTCGCCGGCTGCTTCGGCCTGTCGCCGCGGTCGTCGTCGTGCCCGCCCCCGCCACCGCAGGTGGCGAGCAGAAGGATCATGGCCAGTACGGCGACGCCGGCCACCAGGGCCATGCGCACGATCCTCTGTCCCATGGTCCCCCCGATGAGCGTTGCGTCGTACAACGGCCGTCAGATTAGCAACTGGGCGTGTACGCAAAGTAGTTCGGTCGTGTCCTCGTTCCGTCCCGGTTCCGCACGGGCCGGGGAGCGGAGGCATGCCTAGAATTCCCCGGTGAACACGACCCTCCCCGACGCCCTCGCCGGCCTGCTCGACGGCCTGCCGCAGGGCCGCGCCGCGCAGGCGGTGGAGCGCCTGATCGCCAGCTACCGGGGGGACACGCCGACCGACGCACCGGTGCTGCGCGACCGCGCGGACGTGGCCGCGTACGCCGCGTACCGGATGCCCGCGACGTTCGAGGCGGTACGGTCCGCGCTCGACGCGTTCCGGGCGGCCGCCCCCGGGTGGACGCCCGCGACGCACACCGACATCGGCGGCGGCACGGGCGCCGCGAGCTGGGCGGTCGCGGAGGCCTGGCCGGAGGGGGAGCACCGGACCACGGTCCTGGACTGGGCGGAGCCCGCGCTGGAGCTCGGCCGCGAGTTGGCGGAGTCGGCCGATTCGCCGGCGCTGCGGGGCGCCCGCTGGCGGCGGGCGCGGATCGGCGCGTCGATGGGGCTGGAACCGGCCGACCTGATCACGGTCTCGTACGTGCTGAAGGAGCTCGACGGGGCCACCCGGGAGGCGGTCGTGCGCCAGGCAGCGACGGCGGGGCAGACGGTCCTGGTCGTGGAGCCGGGCACCCCGGACGGTTACGAGCGGATCATCGCGGCCCGCGACCTCCTGGTGGAGGCGGGGATGCGGGTGGCGGCGCCGTGTCCGCACAGCGGGCAGTGCCCGATCGTGCCGGGCACGGACTGGTGCCATTTCGCGGCGCGGGTGAGCCGGTCGTCGCTCCACCGCCGCGTGAAGGGCGGGTCACTGCCCTACGAGGACGAGAAGTTCGGCTACGTCGCCGCCACCCGGGTTCCCGCGACCCCGGCGCCGTCCCGTGTGACGCGCAAGCCCCAGATCCGCAAGGGGCAGGTCCTGCTGGACCTGTGCGCGGCCGACGGCAGCCTCCACCGCGACACGGTCACCAAACGCCACGGCTCCCTCTACCGCGCGGCCCGTGACACGCCCTGGGGTGCGGCCTGGCCACCGCCGGAGGCCGACGACGCGTGACGCGTGCCGTGTGCCGTGTGACGCGTGACGCGTGACGCGTGACATTTCACGCGTGGCGTCGCGCCTGGTGCGGACGCCGAGGGCGCCGGCCGGATACCGCCCAGGAGGCCCCGCCGCGGAACACCCGCGCCGGAGGCCCCCTCGGACACCCGCCACGGACGTTCCGCCGGGGCAGGCGCCGCCGGGGCAGGTGGGGGCGGCGGACCGCCCCCGCCCTCGGGTCAGGCGCGCAGCTCCTGGGTGCAGCACTTCACACTGCCGCCGCCCTTCAGGAGTTCACCCGTGTCCATCCCGATCGGCTCGAAGCCCCGGGCCCGCAGGGGCTCGAAGAGGCCCAGGGCTGCCTGCGGCAGCAGGACGTGGCGGCCGTCGCTGACCGCGTTGAGGCCGAAGGCCGCCGCGTCCGCCTCGCGGGCGATCAGGGCGTCGGGGAAGAGCCGGGCGAGGACCGCCCGGCTGCCGGGGGAGAAGGCGCCGGGGTAGTACATGATCTCGTCCGCCTCGTCGTCGAGGACCGAGAGCGCGGTGTCCAGGTGGTAGTAGCGCGGGTCCACCAGTTCGAGCCCGATCACCGGCCGCCCGAAGAACTCCTGCGCCTCGTCGTGCGACAGCGGGCTCGACCGGAAGCCCCTGCCCGCCAGCAGAAACGACGAGGTCACCGCGAAGTCGCCCTCGCCCTCGTTGATGTGGGCAGGCTCGTGGATCTCGGTGAAGCCGTGGGCGCGGAACCACTCGAGGTGGGCGTCCGCCTCCGCCGTCCGCTCGGGGAAGGCGAAGCGGGCGCCGAGCACCCGGCCGTCGACGACGGTGGCGCCGTTCGCGGCGAAGACCATGTCCGGCAGGTCCTCACGAGGCTCCAGCAGTTCGACGGTGTGGCCGAGCGCGCGGTACCGGTCGCGCAGGACCTCCCACTGGGTCATCGCCAGCGACAGGTCGACGGGCTTCCCGGGATCCATCCAGGGGTTGATGGAGTACGTCACCTCGAAGTGCGTGGGTGGGCACATGAGGTAGCGGCGGGATCTGGCGTCACGAGGCAATGCGGGCTCCTCACGGACGACGGGGCGCACGGTTGTGCGTGATGAGGCCATGGTGCGGCCTGTCGCGCGTTCGCGCAGTGATCCGATCGGGTGGTTCATCACACGTACGCCTGATGTGAAACGAGACGATACGTCTCGTCGCGGTGGTTGCTAGATTGGGCCCATGCCAGAGAGCAGGAAGCCCGACTCCTCCCGCCGCAGCGAGCGCTCCCGCCGCGCCATCTACGACGCCGCCCTCGCGCTCGTCGGCGAGGCCGGCTACACCCGGACGACGATCGAGGGTATCGCCGCCCGCGCGGGCGTCGGCAAGCAGACCATCTACCGCTGGTGGCCGTCCAAGGCCGCCGTCCTCCTGGAGGCCTTCCTCGACGTCGCCGAGCAGGCCGCCCAGGGCGAGCACGAACTCCCCGACACCGGGGACCTCGAGAAGGACCTGAAGCTCGTGCTGCGCGCCACCGTCGACGAGCTCAACTCCCCCGTCTACGACGCCCCCGCACGCGCCCTCGCCGCCGAGAGCGTCGTGGACCCGGCCCTGGCCGCCCAGTTCGTGGAGAAACTCCTCGAACCGCAGCTCCAGCTGTATGTGCGCAGGCTGCGCGCGGCCCAGGACGCCGGGCAGGCGAGCCCCGGCATCGACCCCCGCATCGCGCTGGAACTGCTCGTGGGCCCCCTGGCCCATCGCTGGCTGCTGCGCACCCTGCCCCTCACGCACACGTACGCCGACAAGGTCGTCGAGTACGCACTCCACGGCCTCGCTCCCCGCCCCTGACCGGTCTCGTCCCGGGCCTGCGACGGTCCTCGCCCACGGCTTCCGCCCGGTCTCGCCCAGGGCTTCCGCCCGGTCTCGTCCCGGGACTGTGACGGTCCTCGCTCCCCGCCCCGACCGGTGATTCGGCCACTCGATCGGGGGGTGCGGCCGCCCGGCGCGTCCGATGGTGGGACGATGGCACCAGTGCCGACGCGCGGCCGCACCCGCGCGAGCCGGGGCGAGCAGGGAGATGTGAGGGGATAGATGGGCGACGGTAACGGCCGCTACCGCGGCACGGAGAGCAGGCTTTCCTGGGAGAACCGGCTGCCGCAGTGGCTGCGCCGCCGCTCCCGGGAGGACGCGGACGGCGCCGCGTCCGGCCGGGCCCGGGACCGTCTCGACCAGCTCCTGGCCACCGCCGCCGCGGGACTGCCGCTCGCGCCCGCCGCGTACCCGTCGGGATACAGCTGTTCCTGTGAGCGCATCGGCTGTCCGACGCCCGCCCGGCACCCCGTCTCGTTCGCCTGGCAGACCCAGTCCACGCACGACCCCGCCGCCGTCGAGCGCTGGGCGGACGACCAGCCCGAGGCGAACTTCATCACCGCCACCGGCATGGTCCACGACGTCCTCGACGTCCCGCTGGAGGCCGGCCGGGTCGCCCTGGAGCGGCTGCTCGCGGACGGCACCGACGTCGGCCCGGTCGCCGAGTCCGGGGAGGGGCGGATGCTGTTCTTCACGGCCACCCGCGGCACGCCGGAGGACGAGGACGAGTGGTGGCCATGCGAACTCGACTGCCACCCCGAGACGATGGACGAGCATCCCGGCCTGCGCTGGCACAGCCGCGGCAGTTACGTCCTCGTACCGCCGTCACGGCTCCCCGGCGATCTCGGTGTCGCCTGGGTGCGCGGCCCCGAGCATCCGCTGCCGGACCCGCTGACGCTGCTGGAGGCACTGGCGGACGCCTGCACCAGGTACGCCGAGGAGACCGGGCAGCACGACCCGGACCACCACTCGGTGGCCTGGCCGTTGAGCCGTTGAGCCGCCTGGCCGTTGAGCCGTTCAGTCGTCGAGTCGATGCCTCGTCGAGCCGCCGGCCGGTTCACCCACGAGGCGGTCGAGCCGCCGGGCCGCTGAGCTCGGGGCCGCCGGGCCGTTGAGCCTGGGGGTGTTCAAGGCTGCTGAACGCGGCCCGCCTCTGCCGGCCGCCGCCCCGCGTCGTCGCGCCCGCCCGGCAGGGCCCGCGCGGTGCTACGACCCGCGCGCCGCCGTCACACCCTGCAGCCGGCTGATGATCCGCACGGGCGGGCCTGCGGCGCCCTTCGGAGCGACCGTGACCGCCTGGCTGGACACCCACTCCTTCGTGAGCGTGCTCTTCACCTCGCCGGTCATCAGCGCCTTCACGTCCTGGCTCACCTTGGGCCGGTAGCCCTGCGCGGCCGTCTGCCGGTCGAAGTAGCGCAGCGCGAAGAACACCAGCGCGCCGCCGTCCTGCGTGGCGAGCCCGAGGGGTGCGAAGTCCCCGGTGTCCAGCGCCTGGTCGACGTACTGCGTGCTCAGCCCCGCCCGTCGGCCGTTCTGCTCGCGCACCTGCCGCCAGCCGCTCGTGTGCGCGCCGTCGGCGAAGTGCTGCGGCTTGCCCGTCCGCAGGTACGAGGCGTACTCCTCGCTGAGATCGCGCGGGGCGACGGCCGTCACGTCGGAGTCGGGGGCCACCGGCTCCGCCCAGCCCTCCTGGTCCGTGCGGAACTTCGGCACCTCGCCCGGCGAGAGGATCGCCAGATACGCGGCCTCCCACAGCTGCTTGTTGCTGTTCTTGACGAACACGATCAGCCAGCGGCTGTCCTGGTCGCCCGAGTCGGTGTCCCGATTGCTGTCGGCGTCCGCGACGAAGAAGCGCGGCCAGCCCGCCTTCTTGGGGATGTGGTAGGTCGTGTCGCTCAGCTCCAGCGGGCGGTGCCGCGGATTGCCGCCGGGCGTGGTGATGCTGCGGGCCTTCAGGCCCGCCTGGTTGATCGCGCCCAGCGCGCCCGTGACCCGGCCGGCGTCGAGGGCCGGGTCGTAGGCCTTGTCGGCCGCGTTGTAGGCGTCGGTGAAGTCCTGGAGGGCCTGCTCGGCCTCAGCATTCGTCGCCGACGGTACGACCTCCAGCTCGCCGTGCACCGTCACGCACCCGCTCGCCGTCAGCGACAGCACCGTCACCGCCGCGAGCCCCGTCGCCGCCCGACCCAGCCTGCTCATCGGTTGCCTTCTGTTCCTCGCCGCCCCGCACTGACCGTCCGAACCCTACCGGGGCGAGGAACAGCGCGAGTGCCGGGACCAGATACAGCGCCCACACCGTGACCTGGAGCACGGTCGGGTTCGGCTGGAAGTTGAACACGCCCTTCAGCAGCGTGCCGTACCAGCTGTCCGGCGGGACGGTGGCGCTGATGTCGAACGCCTTGTCGGCGAGGCCGCCCAGGAAGCGTGCCTCCTGCAGATCGTGCACCCCGTACGCGAGCACACCGGCGGCCACGACCACCAGCATCCCGCCCGTCCAGGTGAAGAACCTCGCCAGGTCGATCCGCACGGCGCCCCGGTAGAACAGCCAGCTGAGCAGCACAGCCGTCGCGATGCCGAGCATGACCCCGGCGAGCGGCGCGGAGGACCCGGCGGTGTCCGCGGCCGCCCGGACCGACGCCCAGACGAACAGAGCCGTCTCCAGGCCCTCCCGGCCCACCGCGAGGAACGCCGTGGCGACCAGCGCACCCGTACCCATCCGCAGCGCGGTGTCCAGCCGCCCGTGCAGCTCGGCCCTCAGATGCCGAGCGGTCCTCCGCATCCAGAAGACCATCCAGGTGACCAGGCCGACCGCGACGATCGACAGGGTGCCGCCCAGCAGCTCCTGGGCCTCGAACGTCAGCTCCTGGGAGCCGAATTCGAGGGCGGCGCCGAAGGCGAGGGACACCCCGCAGGCGACGCCGATACCGGCCCACACCGGCTTCAGCGCGTCCCTGCGGTCCGTCTTGACCAGATAGGCGACGAGGATGCAGACGACCAGTCCGGCCTCCAGCCCCTCGCGCAGGCCGATCAGATAGTTGCCGAACACCGGCTGTCCCTTCCGTTCACGAGAACAGCGCCCGGCCCCACCAGTCGTCCTTGTCCCGGACGCCCGGTGGGATCGCGTACAGCGCGGAACCCACGTGCTGGATGTACTCGTTGAGGTCGTCGGCGGCGAGACTCCGCTGCACCGGAACGAAGCCGTGGGCGACGTCCCGCTGGTAGGCGAGGAAGAACAGCCCGGCGTCGAGCCGGCCGAGCCCGTCCGTGCCGTCGGTGAAGGAGTAGCCGCGGCGCAGCATCCTCGCCCCGCCGTTGGAGTCGGGGTGCGCGAGGCGTACGTGCGCCGTGGGCAGCATCGCGGGCAGGAACGGCTCGTCGCGCTCCTTCGCCCTGCCGACCGGCGCGCCCTCGCCCTTGTCGCGGCCGAAGATGTCCTCCTGCTCCTTGAGCGACGTCCGGTCCCAGGTCTCGACGTTCATCCGGATCCGTCGCGCCACGAGGTAGGAGCCGCCGACGAGCCAGGCCGGGCCGTCCTTCCGCGAGACCCAGACGTGCTTGCGGAGGGCGGCGGTGTCGGTGCCGGCGATGTTGCGGGTGCCGTCCTTGAAGCCCATCAGATTGCGCGGCGTCTGCGCCTCGGGCGTCGTCGACGACGTCTTGCCGAACCCGAGCTGCGACCAGCGGACGGCGACCTTGCCGAAGCCGATGCGGGCGAGCTGGCGGATGGCGTGCACCGCCACCTGCGGGTCGTCGGCGCAGGCCTGGACGCACAGATCGCCGCCGCTGCGGGCCGGGTCGAGGTTGTCCCCGGCGAACTTCGGCAGCTCGACGAGGGTGGCGGGCCTGCGGTCCTTCAGCCCGAAGCGGGCGTCGAAGAGGGACGGACCGAAGCCGATGGTGAGGGTGAGCCGGGACGGCTTCAGCCCCAGCGCCTCGCCGGTGTCGTCCGGCGGGGCCTCGGGGAGCCCGCCGTACGCGCCCTCGCCGACCGGGTTCCCGGCCGTCATGCTCTCGGCGGCGCGGGTCCAGTCCTGCAGCAGCCGCACCAGTTCGGCCCGGTCCCCGGTCCTCACGTCGAAGGACGCGAAGTGCAGCCGGTCCTGCACGGCGGTGGCGATCCCGGCCTGGTGCGCGCCGTGGAACGGCACCGCCGCGCCGCCGGCGGCGGCCGGCGCGGTCCTGTCCCCGCCGGTGGTCGCGGCGGCCACGGCACCTCCGGCCGCGGCGGCGCCGAGCGCGAGCCCGGCACCTCCCCAGCCGAGCAGCGCACGCCGCGAGGGCGCGGCGGCCGTCGCGGCGCCACCCGCGGCGGCGTCTGTGCCACTGCCCGGAGCGGCCGGTGCGTCCGCGTCGGTGCGCCTGCCCGCAGCGGTCGGTGCGTCCGTGTCCGTGCGCCCGTGCGTGCCGGGCGGTGCGGCGCTGTCCCCGTGTTCTTCCGTGCCGGGTCCCGGCGTCCCGGCCGGGCGTGTGGTCTCGTCGGACATGTCTACCGGTCCCCTCCTGCCCCTCCTGCCCGTCCTAACCGACCACGGCCGCGGCCAGCTTCGACAGCGGCTCGGCCAGCGCGTTCACACCGTCGGACAGTTCCTTGCGCTGGGCTCCGGAGACCTTGTCGTACGAGGTGAAGACGTAGGAGCTCTTGTCCGCGCGGTATTTGTCGAGCAGCGTGTTCAACGCGGCGAACTGCCTGTCCAGTTCCGCGACGAGCTGCGCGTCGTTCCTGGACGCGACCGGCTTCAGCAGCTCGTACGACTTCTGCGCGCCCTCGACGTTGGCCTTGAAGTCGACCAGGTCGGTGTGGGAGTAGCGCTCCTCCTCGCCGGTGACCTTGCCGGTGGCGACCTCGTCGAGGAGTTCCTTGGCGCCGTTGGCCATGGACGTCGGGGTGATCTCGGCGGTGCCGACCTTCTTCGCCCAGGCCGCGAGGTCCTGGTCGAGGGTGTCGGCGAGCGCCTTCTCCTCGGCGCCCAGCTTCCCGTCCTGCCACAGCGCCTTCTCCAGGCGGTGCCAGCCGGTCCACTTCTCGCCCGGCTTCAGGTCGGCCACGCCGTCCTCGCGGAGGTCGACCTTCGGGTCGATGTCGCCGAACGACTCGGCGACCGGCTCGGTGCGCTCCCAGCCGATCCGGGAGTCCGCGTACGCCTTCTTCGCGGCCTCGACGTCGCCGGCGCGGACGGCGTCGGTGAACACCTTGGCCTTCGGCAGCGTCTCGTCCGCCTGCTGCTGCGCGTAGGTGCGGTACGCGGCGACCGCCGCGTCCGTCTCCGGGGAGCGCTTCGCGGCGGTGCCGCCGGTCGCCCTGACCGGCCGGCGCATGCCCTCGCCCCGCATCCCCGGCTTGCAGGCGATCTCGTAGTCGCCGGCCTTCACCTCGGCGGTCAGACTCGCCTTGGTGCCGGGGCCGATGTTCTCGCGCTCGGTCACGATGCGGTCGTCGGGGAAGAGGATGTAGACCTCGGTGACCTTGGAGCCCTTGTTCTCGATGTCCAGGCGGACATGGCCGGCCGGGAACTCCTTCGCGGACACCTCGCACGCGTCGTCCTTGGCGACGACGGCGATCGCGTCGCCGCCGCCCTCGGCGTCGCTCTTCTCGGCGCAGCCCGTGACGGCGGCGAGCGCGGAAACGGCCGCGACTGCGGTGACGACGGAGAGACGGGCGGGTCGCATACGGGCTCCACGGGGGACGGGCGGCGGGACGCGGACAGGGCGGCCGGTGAGGCGGGCCTAACTTAACCGAGCCTTACCTCCTCGGCACCGGCCCGTCCAGTGATTCGGATCTCATCGCCGGGCATGGGGAAAGGGGAGGTCACGGCACCGTCATGGCGGAGCCTCGGGTGGGTCAAGCGCGGGTCAAAGTTCCCGTTCGGTACGACGAGCGGGGTGCCGGTGCGCGGGTGCGGCAGCGCCTCGACCGGCTGCGGTGGACCTCGCTGGGCAGCCGTCGCGGAACTCCTCACCGGGCGTGCCCCCGGCCGCGATCCGACCGTCCCGCAGTACGGCGACCCGGTCCGCGCGGGCCGCGGCCAGGCCGAGGCCGTGCAGGACGACGACGACCGCGGCGCCGGCGGCCGCCCGGGCGCGGCAGACCCCCAGCACCAGTTCCTGATGGCGCAGGTCGAGCGCCGCGGCCGGCCCGTCGAGCAGAGGCAGCGGGGTGTGCGCTGGGCGAGGACCCGGGCGAGTGCGACGCGGGCCCGCACGCCGCCGGACAGCGCGGACAAGGGCCGGCCGGCGAAGCCGGCGGTCTCGGTCGCCGCCATGGCCGCCCGGACCTCCGATGCGTCTGCGTCCTCGTCCTCGCGGGCGGTGCCGACCCAGGGCTGACCGCCCCCCCCCGGACCCCGGCAGGGTCGCGTCCGCCGCCGAGCCGGTGGACGCCGCCCCGCAGGTCCGTGTCGTACGGGGATGCTTGAATGCCCGGGTGACACACGAACGACCCCGCGGCCTCGACGTCCTGCGCGTCTTCTGCTCCGGCGACGGCCGCCACGGCAACGCTCTCGGCGTCGTGCGCGACGGGAGGCCGTACCCGGACGAGAAGTCCCGCCAGGCGCTCGCGGCCGAACTGGGCTTCAGCGAGACCGTGTTCGTCGACGACCCCGAGCGCGGCGTCGTCGACATCTACACCCCGGCCGCACGACTGCCGTTCGCCGGCCACCCGCTCGTCGGGGTGGCCTGGCTGCTGGACCTGGAAGCGGTGAACCCGCCGGCGGGAGAGGTCTGGGTGCGCTCCGACGGGGAGTTCACCTGGATCACCGCACGCGCCGAGTGGGCCCCGCCGCGCACGCTGCGCCGGTACGGCTCGGCGGCCGAGGTCGAGGCCCTGGAGGTGCCGCCACCCGGCGAATGGACGTACGCGTGGGCGTGGGAGGACGAGGCCGCGGGCCGGATCCGGGCCCGCGCCTTCCCCGGCCGGGGCGACGGCATCGACGAGGACGAGGCGACGGGAGCGGCGGCGCTGCTGCTCACCGAACAGCTCGGCCGCGCACTGAACATCACCCAGGGCAGCGGCTCCCAGCTCCTGACGGCTCCCGGCCCCGACGGCGTGATCGAACTCGGCGGCCGGGTGCGGCTCGCGCGGCACTGACGGATCGCGACGGAGGCCCCGGGGCACCGGGTGGATCGCGGCACGACGCCGGACCGCGGAGCGGTCCGGGCGAAGGCGCCGGACCATGTGTTCGTGCCGGGGCGCCGACGCGCCCTCGAAAGCCGGCGCCACAGGGACGACGTCCGGACCGGGGAGCGATCGAGGCGAAGGCGCCGGCGCCGGGGGTCAGGCGGGGCCCGCCGCCACCCCGCCCCCCACTTCGCCCTCACGCCGCGCTGAGCGGGAACTCCTGGCCCAGCTCGCGGAACACCGCGCCGTTGAAGTCGAAGGCGCGCTTGCACTCCTCGATGATGCGCTGCTTCTCGAGGTCGTCCGCGTTCACCGCGTCGAGCAGTTCCCGGTAACCCCGCTTGAACGCCGCCGGGTTGGTGATCTGCTCGAAGACATAGAAGCGGACGCCGTCGCCCTTGCGTGCGAAGCCCCAGGCGCGCTCGGCCTTGTCGCGGATGATCTGGCCGCCGGAGAGGTCCCCCAGGTAGCGGGTGTAGTGGTGGGCCACATAGCCCGCCGGCCAGGTGCGGGCGCACTCCTCGACGCGTGCCGCGTAGGCCGCCGTCGCGGCCAGCGGGAGCAGGCCGTCGCGCCAGCCCGGGCCGCGCAGGTGCGCCAGGTCCCGCTCCAGCTCGGCCGTGCGGAACAGCTCCGGCCGGATGAACGGCCCCGCTACCGGATCGCCCTCGAGCGCGCCCGCCGAGCCCTCCAGCGCCCGGTACACGAACCACAGCTGCTCCGTGTAGCGGGCGTACGCCTCGACCGCCAGTCGGCCGCCGAGCAGATCGCTCATGAACGTCGACGTCTCCGCCTCGGTGTGCTGTTCGTGCGACGCGACACGGATCAGGGTCGAGAAGGGCGTGTCCGACGTGTCCAAGGCGGGCCTCCGGGGACCGATGGGGACGGGAACCAGGAGGATCCTCTTACTTAGGCTTACCTAAGTCAACTGGTTCCCGACGGCCTGTCGGTAAAGACGCTACCCAGGAATCACGTCAGGGCAACGTGAGGATGTCGGCACCGGTCTCCGTCACCACGAGCGTGTGCTCGAACTGTGCGGTCCGCTTCCGGTCCTTCGTCACCACGGTCCAGCCGTCGTCCCACATGTCGTACTCGTGCGTCCCGAGCGTCAGCATCGGCTCGATGGTGAACGTCATACCCGGCTGCATCACGGTGGTCGCGTGCGGGCTGTCGTAGTGCGGGATGATCAGCCCGGAGTGGAACGAGGAGTTGATGCCGTGGCCGGTGAAGTCGCGCACGACGCCGTAGCCGAACCGCTTCGCGTACGACTCGATGACCCGCCCGATGACGTTGATCTGGCGGCCGGGCCTGACCGCCTTGATCGCGCGGTTGAGCGACTCCCGCGTCCGCTCGACCAGCAGCCTCGACTCCTCGTCCACGTCGCCGCACAGATAGGTGGCGTTGTTGTCGCCGTGCACACCGCCGATGTACGCGGTGACGTCCAGGTTCACGATGTCGCCGTCCCGCAGCACCGTGGAGTCGGGGATGCCGTGACAGATCACCTCGTTGACCGAGGAGCAGAGCGACTTCGGGAAGGCCCGGTAGCCGAGGGTCGACGGGTACGCCCCGTGGTCGCACATGAACTCGTGCGCGACGCGGTCGAGTTCGTCCGTGGTCACCCCGGGGGCGATGAGCTTCGCGGCCTCCTCCATCGCCTGAGCGGCGATACGGCCCGCGACGCGCATCCTCTCGATCGTCTCGGAGTCCTGGATCTCCGGACCCGTGTACGGCGTCGGGGCGGGCTTCCCGACGTACTCGGGGCGCCGGATGTTTCCGGGGACGGAACGGGTGGGAGAGAGCTTCCCTGGTACGAGCAGCGACTGGCCAGACATGCCAGCGAGTCTAACCGGGGGTGTGCGGCGCCCAGGGGCGCCGGGAAGGGCGTCGTCCCCGGGCGAAGGGGAAGACGTCGGGGCAGCATGGTCAGAGGAAGGAGCCGACGATGGCCCTGTTCAAGAAGCGCACGGTGGGCAAGCCGGGCGAGTGGTACTACTGCCTGGAGCACAAGAAGGTCGAGGAGGGCCCCGAGTGCCCGGCGAAGGACCGCTTCGGTCCGTACGCCACCCGCGAGGAGGCCACCCACGCGATGGAGCTCGCGCGGGAACGGAACCTGGAGTGGGAGAACGATCCGCGGTGGCACGACGCGCCGCGCGGCGGGGACACCACCGACTGACCACCGTCGGCCGACCACGCGAGGGACTCCGGCCGGCCGCGGGACCGACCACCGTCGGCCGAGGGCCCGGCCGTGGACCCGCACGCCGGCCCTCCCGTCCCACCCGCGGGGCGCGGGCCGCGCGCCCCCCGTGCCGTCCGGACCGCAGCCCGGGTGTCCTCACGACGTCCCTTCGGACTCGCGGGGCGCGGGCCGCGCGCCCCCCGTGCCGTCCGGCCCGCCGCTCGTGCGCCGTCACGGTCCGTGCCGTGGGGCACGGCGGGCGTGGGCCGCATGCGGGTCCTGCGGGACGGGCCTCGTCAGACCGCCGCCTCGGCCGCCGCCGTCCCCTCCTTCTGGGCACGGCGGCGCAGGGCGTCCTCGTCCGTCGCCGCGTCGTACGTGACGAGCTTCGGCAGCGCCGCGGTCAGCAGGCCCACCGAGGCCACGCAGAGCAGCCCGCCGCTCCAGAACGCCGCCCGCGTGCCGGTCCAGCCCGCCACCGCGCCCGCGCGCACCTGGCCCAACTGCGGGCCCACGCTGTACGACAGCACCTCGATGCCCGCGAGACGGCCGCGGAGGGATTCCGGGATCGTCTGGTTCCAGATGGTGGACCGGCCGAGTCCGCTGAGCATGTCGCCCGCGCCCGCGAAGGCGAGACAGAGCAGCACCAGCCAGATGTTCGTGAACCAGCCGGCCGCGGCGATCGCGAGCCCCCAACCGGCCGCGCCGACCACCACGAACACCCCGTGCCGGCGCACCCGCGAGGTCCAGCCGCTGGTCAGGCTGAGCAGCAACGAGCCGACCGACCCCGCCGCGTACATCAGCCCCAGCGACCACTCCGCGTCGAGGTCGTCGGCCAGGAACGGGAAGATCGTGTGGGGGAACGCGAAGAACATCGCGGCCAGGTCCACCGCGTACGTGCCGAGCAGCACCGGCCGGCTCCACGCGTACCGCGCGCCCTCCGCGATACCCCGCAGCGACGGCTTCTCCGCGTCGTGCGCGGGCGGGGCGGGGGCGAGCCGGGCGCACAGCAGCACGGAGGCCACGAAACCGACGGCCGTCGTCGTGTACGCGGTCGCGTGTCCCGCGTACGCCACGACCAGCCCGGCCAGCGCGGGCCCGGCAATCGCGCCGAGCTGCCAGCGCAGCGCGTTGAGCGCGGCCGCCGCGGTCTGCTGGTCGTGCGGCACGATCCGGGCCATCAGCGAGTCCAGGGCGGGACGCTGCAGCCCGGCGAGCGCGGAGACACCGGCCGCGACGACATACAGCGGCCACAGCGCCGGCGTCGGCAGCAGCGCGTTGACCAGGAGAATCGTGGCCATCAGGGCCATTCCGCCCTCGGTGAGCACCAGCACCCTGCGCCGGTCCACCGCATCGGCCAGGGCGCCTCCGTACAGCCCGAACACGATCAGCGGCACGAGCTCCACGGCGCCCATGATCCCGACCGCGAGCGGCGAGCCCGTCAGATCCTTGATCTGCAGCGGCAGCGCCACCATCGCCATGAAGCTGCTGAAGAACGTGATGAGCCCCTGCACCCACAGCAGACGGAAGTCGCGTGAGGAGCGCCAGGGGGAGAGGTCGGGGAGCAGTGCGCCGCGCAGTCGTGATGCCACGTCCGGCCATGCTCGGTGGGCGGGACGGGCGCGGCAACCGAATTTCACCAGCGCGCGGGCGGCGGCGCGGTCAGCTGGTCGGCCAGCCGGGCGAGGCGGTCGCGGAGGCGTCGCCGGCCGCGCGGGCCGGGCGACGGGAGGACGTTCTCGCCGGCCGCCGCGCTCACCAGGTGCTGCACCGTGTCCAGGTCGACCTCCGCCGACCCCGGCACCGTCAGCGTCTCGTGAGCGAGCCCGAGGACCTCCGGGTCCCCGGCGTCCAGAGAGAGCACCGTCGCCCCGGAGCGCCGGGCGTCGTGGACCCGCTCCAGCAGCCCTCCGTCCGGCCGTTGCGGCGCCACCACCAGCAGCGTCTCCCCGCGCCCCGCCGCCGCCACCCGGCCGAGACCCACGGCGAGGTGCGCCGGGTCGCCGGGGCGCACCCGGTGCCGTACGAGCGTGGGCGCCAGCTCGGGCTGCCCGGACCAGGCAGCCTCGTCCACGAGGTGTGCGGCGAGATGCCAGGGCTCGTACTCGTCCGTCCCCACCAGCAGCAGTCCGCCGCCCTGCGGGACGACCGAGGAGCGCAGCGCTCCCGCGAACCGACGGGCGGCCGCGGGCCACTCGGTCCCGGCGAGGACTTCTCGTAGGAGGGCGACGCGTACGGCATCCATGGGCGGGCATCCTGCCCCACGGGCGAGGCCGCCGCCCATGGTTCCGTCGCGGTCCACCCGTACGGGACGGCCCGCCCTGCTACCTGCGAGTAAGGTCGGATCATGACTTCTCAAGACAACGCCAGCGCTCCGAAGCCCGCAGCCAAGGACCCGTGGGACCTCCCCGACGTCTCCGGTCTGGTCGTCGGCGTCCTGGGCGGTACGGGGGACCAGGGCCGCGGCCTCGCCTACCGGCTCGCCCGCGCCGGGCAGAAGGTGATCATCGGTTCCCGGGCCGCCGAGCGCGCCGGGGCCGCGGCCGCCGAGCTGGGCCTCGGCATCGAGGGTGCCGAGAACGCCGAGTGCGCGCGGCGCAGCGATGTCGTGATCGTGGCCGTGCCGTGGGACGGGCACGCCAAGACCCTGGAGGCGCTGCGCTCCGAGCTCGCCGGGAAGCTGGTCGTCGACTGTGTGAACCCCCTCGGTTTCGACAAGAAGGGTGCTTACGCGCTCAAGCCGGCCGAGGGGAGCGCCGCCGAGCAGGCCGCGGCCCTGCTGCCGGAGTCCCGGGTGACCGCCGCGTTCCACCACCTGTCCGCGGTGCTGCTCCAGGACGAGTCGATCGAGGAGATCGACACGGACGTGATGGTGCTGGGGGAGGACCGCGCCGACACGGACCTGGTGCAGGCCCTGGCGGGCCGTATCCCCGGGATGCGCGGGGTCTTCGCCGGCCGGCTGCGCAACGCCCACCAGGTCGAGTCGCTGGTGGCCAACCTGATCTCGGTGAACCGGCGCTACAAGGCGCACGCGGGCCTGCGCGTGACCGACGTCTGAACCGTCGCTCCGGGGGTGGGACGCGGCCGCGGTCCGGTCGACATGCGCACCGGCGGCCCGGGCGGGATGCGGAACGGGGCGGCGGTCCGTCCGGTCCCGAGCGGCGGGCGGCCCCTCCCCGTCGTGCGGCCCCGGGCCCGGGGCCGGGCCCGGTCTCCGGCCGGCCGGGTGCCGCGTACCGGGTGCCGTGCGGGCATGGGGGACACTGGTCCGGAACACCCGTGACCGGACAGGAGCCGACCCCCATGCCCCGCCTCGCCCTCTACGCCCTGATCATCTGCGTACTCGCCGTCGCCGCGGCGGTCGTCTCGTTCCTCGAGGGCAGCTGGCTGGGGATCGTCTGGGTGCTGCTGGCCGGTGTGACGTCGAACATGGCGATCTACTACATCCGCCGCGGCAAGACGCCCACGCCGCCCACCCCCTGACCGGGCGTCCGCGCACCTGTCCGGGCGCCCGTCCCGCGCCGCGGGGAAGGCGAGCGAGCAAGCGGCTGCCGGCCGCCGGCTACCGGTCGAGCAGCGCCGTGCACTCGGGGTACTGCTCGGTCCAGAACCGGTACAGGTCCTGGCCGCAGGCGACCTCCGCCCGTGACACCCCGAGCCCGTCCATCACGGCGAAGATCGCGTCGAAGAACGCGTGGTTCACCTCGGGGATGAACAGGACGGCGAAGACCGCCAGCAGGCCGAACGGCGCGAAAGGCTCCACCTGGCGGCGGACGCGGTACGACAGCCACGGCTCGATCACCCCGTAACCGTCCAGGCCCGGAACGGGCAGGAAGTTCAGGATCGCGGCGGTGACCTGCAACAGCGCCAGGAAGGCCAGAGCGAAGCGGAACCCGAGCGGGACCCCTTCGAGTGCGCCGAGCCAGAACGGCGCCGTGCAGACGACCGCGAACAGGACGTTCGTCAGCGGGCCCGCCGCGGAGATCAGGCTGTGCTTCCAGCGGCCCTTGATCCGGTGCCGCTCGATGAAGACCGCACCGCCGGGCAGTCCGATACCGCCCATGATCACGAACAGGACGGGCAGCACGATGCTCAGCACCGCGTGCGTGTACTTCAGCGGGTCGAGCGTCAGATAGCCCTTCGCGCCGACCGTGAGATCGCCGCCGTGCAGGGCGGTCCGGGCGTGCGCGTACTCGTGCAGGCAGAGCGACACGATCCACGCGGCCGTCACGAACAGGAAGACCGCCAGGCCGGGGCTGCCGGCGAAGTCCGTCCAGACCGCCCAGCCGGTGACCGCCATGATCGCGGCGATGCCGAGGAAGACGGGCGAGATCCTCCGGTCGCTGGTGCGGGTGGTGGCCGAGGTCATCGAGGGCGCTCCAGGGGCGTGGTCGGCGGGTACGTGACCGGCGGGCGGGCGATCCGCGGATCCGGGACACCGATCGCACGCCGACCGTACAGGCGGCACGGCCAGAACGACCCGGACGGGGCGGGAGTTCCGCCGCGGTGCCGGAACCGGGCGGAGTGCGGCTCCGGCGTCACCGGAGAATGGGCGGGTGCGCTACTGCGCGGTGCTCTCGGCGGACGGCGGCTACCGGCTGGGCGCCGGACCCGAGGACATCGACCTGCACCGGTTCGGGCGGCTGGCGTCCGAGGGCGCCAGGGCGCTCGCCGACGGCGATCCCGGGACACGAGCCTCCGGCGAGTCGCCGCCGGATCCCGCCGTACCGGAAAGGCGGCAGCCCGCCGACGGGGGAAGATCGGCGGGCTGCCGTGGTGCCGCAGTGGCTCGTGAGGCGTGGGGCGGTGATGCCGTGACCGGCGCCGGTGCCCGGCCGTCCGGGCACCGGCTTCCGCACGCGGTCAGTGGAAGGTGTGCTCCTCGGCCGGGAACGCACCGCCGACGACGTCCTCGGCGAACGCCTTCGCCGCGTCGCCGAGCGTCTGCCGCAGGTTCGCGTACTGCTTGGTGAAGCGCGGCACCTTGCCGCCCGTCAGGCCGGCCATGTCCGTCCACACGAGGACCTGGGCGTCCGTGTCCGGGCCGGCGCCGATACCGATGGTCGGGATGTGCAGCGAACGGGTGACCTCGGCCGCCAGCTCCGCCGGGACGAGCTCGAGGACCACGGCGAAGGCGCCGGCGTCCTGCGCCGCCTTGGCGTCGCGCAGCAGCCGGTGGGCGGCCTCGTCGCCGCGCCCCTGCACCCGGTAGCCCATCGTGTTGACCGACTGCGGGGTCAGACCCAGGTGGGACATGACGGGGATGCCCGCCTGCACCAGCATCTCGGTCTGCGGGAGGGAACGCTCCCCGCCCTCCAGCTTGACGGCGCCGACCCCGGCCTCCTTCACCAGCCGGGTCGCCGAGCGCAGCGCCTGGACGGGACCCTCCTGGTACGAGCCGAAGGGGAGGTCGCCGACGATCAGGGCGCGCTTCGTGCCCCGTACGACGGCCGCGGACAGCAGCGTCATCTCGTCCATCGTGACGGGCACGGTGGTGTCGTAGCCGAGGTGACAGTTGCCCATCGAGTCGCCGACCAGCATCACCGGGATGCCGGCCTCGTCGAAGACGGACGCCGTCATGGCGTCGTAGGCGGTGAGCATGGGCCACTTCTCGCCGCGCTCCTTGGCGGTGGCGATGTCGTGGACGGAGATGCGGCGAGTGCCCTTGCCGCCGTACAGCGCCTTGCCGCTGCTGTCGGCGGGCTGCGTCTGGGCAGCCTGAAGCGTCATGGTGAACGGCTCCTTCGTCATCTCGAGGCGCCCTTACGGCGTCCCCGGACCGCGTCCATGGTGGCATCCCCGCGCCCGTCGCGTGAAGTGGCCCCGTTCACATGCCGCAATGTTGGCCGGTCCCGACACCAACGGCCCAACTTTTCTATACGAGACGGTGCCGTATAGAAATACGCTTCGGTCATGTCCACACCGCCGGGCGCACCCCCCGCCCCACCCCGGGTTCCGGAAGCCGTTCACCGACGTCGCTGGCTCATTCTGGCCGTCCTGATGTTCACCGTGCTCATCATGGTGCTGGACCACTCGGTCCTGAACGTCGCGGTCAAGACCATCGCCTCCCCCGCGCCCGTCGGCATCGGCGCCACGCAGGGGGAGCTGGAATGGGCCATCAACTCCTACACCCTCGTCTTCGCCGCACTGCTCTTCACGGCCGGTCTGATCGGCGACCGCGCGGGCCGCAGGAGAACGCTGCTGTTCGGCATGGCCGTGTTCGGCATCGGCTCGGCGCTGGCCGCGTTCTCCGGCTCGTCCGGCGAGCTCATCGCGTACCGCGCGGTGATGGGCTTCGGCGCCGCGTTCGTGATGCCGGCGACCCTCGCCGTCCTCATGAACGTCTTCGAACGGGACGAGCAGGCCAAGGCCATCGGCATCTGGGCGGGCGGGGTGGGCATCGCCATCGCCCTCGGCCCGCTCACGGGCGGGCTGTTGCTCGAACACTTCTGGTGGGGCTCGATCTTCCTGGTCAACGTCCCGGTGGTGATCGTCGGCTTCGTCGCGATGGCGCTGCTGATCCCGGACTCCCGGGATCCCGACCCCGGCCGGATCGACCCCGTCGGCGTGGTGCTGTCCGTCGTCGGGCTCGTCCTCCTCGTCTACGGGATCATCCACGGCGGTGAACTCGCCTCGCTCTCCGACCGGTCGGTGCTGCTGCCCCTGGTCGGCGGACTGGCCGTGCTGGCGGTGTTCGTGGTGTACGAGCACCGCATCGACCATCCGGCGCTGGACTTCTCGTACTTCAGGAATCCCGCGTTCTCCGCCGCGATCACCGCGACCGCGCTGGCCTTCCTCTCGATGATGGGCGTCGCGTTCTTCTCGGTGTTCTACCTCCAGAGCGTGCTCGGCTACAGCCCGCTCCAGGCCGGCCTGCTCGTGCTGCCGCTCGCGATCGCCCAGTCGCTGTTCGCGCCCCGGGCCCGGCTGGCCGTCGCCCGTTTCGGCGCCAAGGCGACCTGCACGGCCGGAATGATGATGATCGCGACCGGGCTCGCCTGCTTCGCCTTCTTCGACGCCTCGACCCCGGTGTGGGCGCTGGAGCTCGCCTTCTTCGTGCAGGGCGCCGGGATGGGGCACGTCATGTCGCCCGTCACGGTCACGGTCATGCAGGCTCTGCCGAGGGAGAAGGCGGGCGTGGCCTCCGCGATCAACAACACCTTCCGGCAGATCGGCGGCGCGCTGGGCGTGGCCGTGCTCGGCTCGCTGCTGTCCGCCGCGTACCGGGGCGGGATCGAGAGCACCCTGGAACGGGCACCCGGTGTCCCGGACGCGGCCAAGCACGCGGCGGGCGAGTCCCTGGAGGCGACACTGGCCGTGGCCGAACGGCTCGGCCCCGCCGGACAGCTCCTCGTCGCGCCCGCGCACGAGGCCTTCCTCGTCGCCATGCACCTGGCGGCGCTGTGCGCGGCGACGGTGACGCTCATCGGCGCGGTGGTCGTGGCGGTGTACCTGCCCGGCCGTCGCAGGCCCGGTGCGGACCCCGCCCCTGTGCCGGACGAGCGCCCGGCGGCGGAGGTGGGCCGGGGATGACCGGAGTACGCGAGAATCCGGGGACGCGTCGAGCGGCGGGCCGGGGCACGCGTCCGGCGGGGCGGACCGGCAGCCGCGCCGCGCCGCGCGGAACGACGCGACGGGGAACGCGGGACGGACGGGACGGAGCGGAGGCGGCTGTGGCGAGCGGGGCCGGAGTGACAGGGGCCGGAGTGGCAGGGGACACGGGGACGGGCGGGCGCCCGGGTGCCGTGGTCGCGCCCGGGGGTGCTCCGCGCCGCGGCAGGCCCCGGAGCGAGGCGGCCGAGCGGTCCATCCGCGAGGCGGTCGTCACCCTGCTGGAGGAGGGGCTGCCGCTGGGCGACATCTCCATCGAGCGCATCGCCCGCACCGCGGGGGTCGGCAAGGCCACCATCTACCGGCGCTGGGCCGACAAGGAGGAGCTGTTCGTCGACGTCGTGCGCGACATCGAGCCGCCGGACCCCGATCTGCCCGGCACCTCCGCCCGTGACGACCTCGTCGTCATGCTGGAGTCGGTACGTCTCGGCGGTCTCGCCCAGCGCTCGTCCGCGCTGCTGCACAACGTCCGCGCCCAGATGAAGAGCCACCCCAAGCTGTGGGACGCGTACGTCGCGACGGTCATCGACCCGCGCCGGGCGACCGTGCTGGAGATCCTGCGCCGCGGCGTCGCCCGGGGCGAGATCCGCGACGACCTGGACATCGACCTGCTCAACGACCTGATCGTCGGCCCGATGCTCGTGCGTGCGGTGATGCGGCCCGACGCCCCGTTGCCCGGCGACCTCGCGGAACGCATGGTCAGGGCCGTGCTGGAGGGCCTCGGTCCGCGGCCGTCCTGATCCCTTGCGGTCCTCACGCCGACTCGCGCCCCGCCCTGCTCCGCCGGCCCCTGCTCCCTCCGCCGTCGTCGTGCCCCTGGCCGCGCTCCCCGCCCTCCTCCCGGCCCTCGGCGCACGCCGCGTCGGCCAGTGTGCGCGTTCTGTCACAGCCGCGCCGTCACGGACCTTGATCGGAACCCGTCGCGGCGCCCGGTCGTCCTCGAACCCGTACGGCAGAAAGACACCCGGCATCGCCTAGGGTCGTGGCGGGCAAGGTGTGCACGGCAAGGCAGTGAGGACTACGCACATGCGGCAGGCATACATGACGGAAACGGGACACGGCAGCGCGGAGGACCCCCGCCCCGGTTCCCGGCTCCGGGCCCTGCTCGACCGCTGGCGGAGCGATCCCGGCATCTGGCGGCGCGGCATCGTCCTCGCGGTGATCGCGATCGTCACCGGTCTGCTGATGATCCTGCACGCGCAGATCCCCAACAGGGTCGGCAACGTCGGCAGCCTCACCGAGACGTTCCTGCCCTGGCTGGGGCTGCTCGTGCCGGTACTGCTGGCCCTCGCGCTCGTGCGGCGCTCCGCCACGGCACTGATCGCGCTGCTCGTCCCGGCGATCGTGTGGCTGAACCTCTTCGGCGGACTCCTCACCGACAAGTCGGGCGACGGCGGGAACCTCACCGTCGCCACCCACAACGTCAACGCCGAGAACACCGACCCGGAGGGCACGGCCCGCGAGGTCGCCGCCTCCGGTGCCGACGTCGTCGCCCTGGAGGAGCTCACGGGTGACGCGGTCCCGGCGTACGAGAAGGCGCTGGCCCCCCAGTACCGCTACCACTCCGTGCAGGGGACGGTCGGCCTGTGGAGCAAGTACCCGATGAGCGACACCCGGCCCGTCGACATCCGGCTCGGCTGGGTCCGCGCCATGCGCTCCACCGTCGCCACCCCGTCCGGCGACGTCGCGGTCTACGTGGCGCACCTGCCGTCGGTACGGGTCAAGATGAACGCGGGCTTCACCGCGAGCCAGCGCGACACCAGCGCCGACGCGCTCGGCGAGGCGATCGCCCGTGACCGGGTGGGCCGCGTCGTGCTCCTCGGCGACCTCAACGGCACCATGAACGACCGCTCCCTGAACGCGGTCACCTCCCAGATGCGCTCGACGCAGGGTGCCGCGGGCGACGGCTTCGGCTTCAGCTGGCCGGCGTCGTTCCCGATGGCCCGGATCGACCAGATCATGGTGAAGGGCGTCGAGCCGGTCTCGTCCTGGACGCTGCCGCGCACGGCCAGCGACCATCTGCCCATAGCGGCCAGCGTCCGGTTCTGACCGCGGACAGGCCGGCCGCGGGGCCCTTCCGACCGGCCCGGCCTCGCCCGACCGGCCCGGCCTCGCCCGACCGGCCCGGCCTCGCCCGACCGGCCCGGCCTCGCCCGACCGGCCCGGCCTCGCCCGACCGGTCCGGGTCTGCCGGACCGGGCCTTTTCCACCGGCCCAGACGTGCCCGACCGGCCAGGTTCCCTTCCGACCGGCCCGGAGCCTTTCCGGCAGCACCGGCGATCGCGAAGCTTTGGGCGACCGGCGACCGGCGACCGGCGATCCGGTGCCTAGGCTCCCGGACGCCGGGCCGTGACCGACCCGCCCGCCCACAGGGCCGCCAGGGCCTGGTGCCCTCCGGCGGCTCCGGGTGCCGCGCGGGCGGCTGGGTCTTGTGCCCCCTGGGGCGGGCCCGGGCGTTGTGCCCTTCGGCAGGGCTGGGTCTCGTGTGGCGGACGGGACCGGCGCGTGTGCCCCTCCCGCAGGGCGGGCCCCAGCCTCTTGCGCCCTCCGGCGGCCGGGGACCGGACCGGCACCGGAGCCCGACCGCAAAGCCGCGGCAACCACCCGTTCATCCGCGGGAACAATCCGCCTGAGAGACTTTGTTCCGCTAGAGAACTAACTGGGAAAGGCTCTCTCATGCCCCTGGCGCTGCTCGCGCTCGCCGTGTCCGCCTTCGGCATCGGCACCACCGAATTCGTCATGATGGGCCTGCTGCCCAACGTCGCCGAGGATCTCGGTACGTCCGTCCCCACCGCCGGGCAGCTCGTGTCGGCGTACGCGATCGGCGTCGTCATCGGCGCGCCGCTGCTGACCGCGCTGGGCTCCCGCGTTCCGCGCAAGCGGATGCTGCTCCTGCTCATGGCGTTGTTCACCGTCGGCAATCTCGCCTCCGCGCTCGCCCCCGGCTTCGGCACCCTCCTCGCCGGCCGCGTCCTCGCCGGACTGCCGCACGGAGCGTTCTTCGGCGTCGGGGCGGTCGTGGCCGCCCGGCTCGTCGCCGAGGGACGGCAGGCGCGGGCCGTGGCCACGATGTTCCTCGGGCTGACGGTCGCCAACGTCATCGGCGTGCCCGCCGCGACCCTCCTCGGCCAGCACCTCGGCTGGCGCGCCACCTTCCTCGTCGTCACCGCGATCGGACTGGTCGCGATGGCCGCCCTCGCCCGGCTCGTCCCGCATGTGCCCGTCGACGCCCACCAGGGCCTCGGCCGCGAACTGCGCGCCCTCGGCGACCGGCAGGTGTTCCTCGGACTGCTCACCGCCGTCTTCGGTTTCGCGGGTGTCTTCGCCGTCTACTCCTACCTCGCGTCCATCACGACCGAGGTGATGCGCCTCGGCGAGACCTCCGTGACCCTGGTCCTCGCCCTGTTCGGCATCGGCATGACGCTCGGCGCCCTGGCGGCCGGGCCGCTCACCGACCGCGCGCTGCGGCCCACCCTGTACGGCTCGCTCGCGGCGCTGGCGCTCGTGCTCGTCGCCTTCCGCTTCACCGCGCACATTCCGTGGATGGCGCTCGTCACCGTGGTCGTCCTCGGCGCGGTCGGCTTCATGACCACGACGCCGCTCCAGATGCTGGTGATGAACAAGGCCCAGGACGCGCCCACCCTGGCCTCCGCCTCCAACCACTCCGCCTTCAACCTCGCCAACGCGGGCGGTGCGTGGCTCGGCGGCGCGGCCATCGCGTCCGGCTGGGGCTGGACCTCCCCGACGCTCGTCGGCGCGGCCCTCGCCGTCGTCGGGCTGGCGATCGCGGTGGCCGCCGGGCTGCTCGACCGCACGGAGACGGGGACCTCCCGCGTCGTCGCGGGAAGCCCCCTCACCGCGGACGGGCCGTGCGTCAGCGCGTCGTCGTCTCGCGCCAGCGATTCGTGATCGGCAGCCGGCGGTCCTTGCCGAAGCCCTTCGCGGAGATCTTCGTGCCCGGCGGGTACTGGCGCCGCTTGTACTCGGCGGTGTCGACGAGACGCAGCACCCTCGCCACCAGTTCCTCGTCGTAGCCCGCCGCCACGATCGCGTCCTTGCCCCGGTCGCGGTCGACGTACAGCTCCAGGATCCGGTCGAGCACGTCGTAGTCGGGGAGCGAGTCGGTGTCGACCTGCCCCGGCCGCAGTTCGGCACTCGGCGGCTTGACGATCGAGTTCTCGGGGATCGGCGGGATCTGGCCGCGCTCCTCGGCCGCCCGGTTGCGCCACTTCGCCAGCCCGAAGACCGAGGACTTGTACACGTCCTTGATCGGGCCGTACGCGCCGACGGAGTCGCCGTACAACGTCGAATACCCCACCGCCAGCTCGGACTTGTTGCCCGGCGCGAGCACGATGTGGCCCTCCTGGTTGGACACGGCCATCAGCGTCGTGCCGCGCAGCCGCGACTGGAGGTTCTCCTCCGCCAGGCCGGTCAGCGAGAGCGAGCCCATGAAGGCGTCGAACATCGGCTCGATCGACACGGTGCGGAAGTTCAGCCCCGTCCGGCGGGCGAGTTCGGCGGCGTCGTCGCGGGAGTGGTCCGAGGAGTACCTGGACGGCATGGAGATGCCGTACACGTTCTCCGCCCCCAGTGCGTCGCAGGCGATCGCCGCGACCAGCGCGGAATCGATACCTCCCGACAGACCGACGACGACCGAGCGGAAACCGTTCTTGGCGACGTAGGCGCGCAGGCCGACGACCAGCGCCGAGTACACCTCCTCCTCGTCGTCGAGCCGCTGGGCGTAACCGCCCGTGAGCTCGCGCTCGTACGACGGGAGCGGGTCGGCGGAGAGGACGACCCGGTCGATGGTCAGCCCGTCGTCCACCAGCCCGGTCGGGGCGTCGGCGGACGCGGCCGGGACGTCCAGGTCCAGGATCACGCTGCCCTCGGCGAACTGCGGTGCGCGCGCGATCACCTCGCCGTCCCGGTCGACGACGATCGAGTCGCCGTCGAAGACGAGTTCGTCCTGGCCGCCGATCATCGCGAGGTACGCGGTGGTGCAGCCGGCCTCCTGGGCTCGCTTTCGGACCAGTTCCAGGCGGGTGTCGTCCTTGTTCCGCTCGTAAGGCGAGGCGTTGATCGAGACCAGCAGCCCGGCCTCGGCGGAACGCGCGGCGGGGACCCGGCCGCCGTCCTGCCAGAGGTCCTCGCAGATGGCGAGCGCGACGTCGACGCCGTGGACGCGCACGACGGGCATGGTGTCGCCGGGCACGAAGTAACGGAACTCGTCGAAGACGCCGTAGTTGGGCAGGTGGTGCTTGGCGAACGTCAGCGCCACCCGGCCGCCGTGCAGCACGGCCGCGGCGTTCTGCGGGGCCCCGGCGGGCTGGCCGTACCGGGGCTGCGCCTTCTCGGAGCGGTCGAGATAGCCGACGATCACGGGGATCTCCCCGAAGCCCTCGTCCGCGAGACGTGCCGCGAGCGCGCGGAGGGCGGCCCGTGACGCCTCGACGAAGGACGACCGCAGGGCCAGGTCCTCGACGGGGTAGCCGGTCAGCGCCATCTCGGGGAACGCGATGAGATGCGCGCCCTGCGCGGCGGCGTGCCGGGTCCAGTGCACGATCGACCCGGCGTTGCCGGCGAGATCGCCGACCGTCGAGTCGATCTGATTCAGAGCGAGGCGAAGTTGAGGCACGCGCCCAGTGTAATCGTCTCTCTGACGCGATGTCCCGGCACTGTGGTCCGCGCCACCTCGCGGGCCCGCGGACGGGGCCGGAGATCCGGGCCCGCCTCGTCGGACCCCGCCCCCGCGCAGGCCCCGATCCGCCCTGGGCGCGCAGGGTCCCCCGCCCCGTTCGGGCTCCGCCCCGGGCCGGGGTTCCCGGGGAGGGCGGGGCCCTCCCCCGGGAATCAGTCCTCGTACGCCAGCGTCGTCATCATCCCGGACTCCGAGTGGTAGATGTTGTGGCAGTGGAACATCCACAGGCCTGGATTGTCCGCGTCGAAGTCCGCCACCAGTTTGCGGTGCGGCAGCAGGATCGCGGTGTCCTTGCGGGCGCCGAGGGAGTCGATTCCGGCCAGGGCGAAGGTGTGGCCGTGCAGGTGCATGGGGTGCCACATGTCCGTGGCGTTGATGACCACCAGCCGCACCCGCTCGCCGTACTCGATCCTGTGGAGCACCTCCGGGTCGTACGGCTGCCGGTCGAAGGCCCAGTCGTAGCGCTTCATGCCGCCGGTCAGCGTGAACCGGATGAGGCGGTCCGGGCGGCGCCGGTCCAGCTTCACCGAATCCTCCGGCCGCAGGTGCGCGGACGACTGCAGCACCCTGCGGTCCAGCTCCGACGGACGGGTCGACGGCTTGGGCGTCGCCCCGCCGCCGGTCCGCAGCACGGCCATCGCCGAGCCCTTCTTGCCCTCCGCCAGCGCCGTGAACGGGAACACCCCGTCCTTCGCGGTGACCAACACGTCGTACCGCTCGGCCATGCCCAGCAGCAGCGCGTCGGTCTTGTGCGGGTGGACGGGGAAGCCGTCCGAGTGGACGACGGTCATCTCGTGGCCGCCGAGCGCGACCCGGAAGGCCGTCTCGCCGCCGGCGTTGATGATCCTCAGCCGGATCCGGTCGCCCGGCTTCGCCTTGAACTCGGTCGGGTCGTCCGCCGTGCGCCCGTTGATCAGGTAGTACGGGTACGCGACATCGCCCGCGTGGCCGCCGAGCAGCTTGCTCGTGGCGTTGCTCAGCAGCCGGCGCGGACCCCTGCCGCCGGCCGGCCCGGGCGACCCGTGGCCCTTGTCCGGTTCCTGGGCCCTGGCCGGTCCGTACCCGGCGTCGACGCCGCCGGTCGGCCGGGACCGCGGACGGCCGTCGCGCTCCTCGTCGTCCCCGCCCTCGCGGTCCTCGCGGTCCCGCTCGCGCCGGTCGTCCTCGTCGTCCCCGTGACCGCCGTCGTGCGCGTTGCCGTGGCCCATCGCCGGCTCGCCCTTGCGGAGCTGCGACAGCACGTCGTCGGGCGTGGATCCGCCCACGCCGTCGATCCAGTCGTCCAGGACGATGATCCACTCGTGGTCGTAGGAGAGCGGTTCCTTCGGGTCCTCCACGATCAGCGGCGCGTACATGCCGCGGTCGATCTGCACGCCGTAGTGGGGGTGGAACCAGTACGTGCCGGCGTGCGGCACGGTGAAGCGGTACGCGAAGGTCCCGCCCGGCTTGACCGCCTGCTGGGTCACGCCGGGGACGCCGTCCATCTTGTTCTCGAGGGCGATGCCGTGCCAGTGCACGGTGGTGGGCACCGGCAGATGGTTGGACAGGGTGAGTTCGAGCGTGTCGCCGGCGTTGATCCGCACCTCCTTGCCCGGTAGCTGGTCGTTGTACGTCCAGGTCCTGAAGGTGCGTCCGCGGCCGATGTCGACCGTGCTGGGCGTGGCCGTGAACGTACGCGTGCGGAGCGGGCCCACGCTGCGCACCGCCGCCGGACCGCCGACCTTCTTTCCGTCGGCCGGGACGGACCCCTCGGCGGGTGCACCCGCCGCACCACGGCCGCCGTCGGCCGCCCCGCCGCCGGAGCAGGCGGCGAGCAGCCCCGATCCGGCGGCGGCGATCCCGGCACCGAGCACGGCGCGCCGGGTGGGAGAGGTCTGACGGGTGTGCTCCTGACTGGACATGGCCCTCCGGTCGGTCGAACATGCGCGCACCGCCCCCTCGGGGGACGGGCCCCGGGTGGGGCTGAACGCGGCACGACCTAGCATGGAGCACGATGCCCGAAACATCCGGTACATCCAGAACTGTCGCGCTGCTTATCGCACTCGGCGCCCTCCTGTACACCGCATGGGTGCTCGAACTGCTCCTGGCCACGGGCCTCGACCCCGTCCGGGCGTACGTCAGCGAACTCTCGGCCGCGGACCAGCCCTTCGGCGGCCTGTTCCGCGCCACGGACCTCGCCGCGGGACTGCTCGTCCTCGCCGGGGCGGCCGTCGCCCTGCCGTCGCGGCCACGACGGCCTTGGTCCGTCGCCGGCTGGGCTGCCCTCGCCGTCTTCGGCCTGGCGACCGCACTCGACTCGCGCCTGCCGCTCAGCTGCGCGCCCACCGACGACCCGGAGTGCGCGGCGCTGGAGACGGCGGGCCTCGTCCCGGCCACGCACACCGCGCACGCCGTGAGTTCCAGCCTCGCCATGGCCGGCGCCCTCACCGGCATGGTCGCGCTGACCGTCGCCGCGCGCCGCTACCGCCGGTTGCCCCTGCTGGGCCGGGTGGGACCGGTCCTCCTCGTCCTCGAACTCGCCGCCACCGTCTGGACGCTGACCGCCGTCGCCGCCTTCGAGGCCGGCCGCGGCATCTGGTGGCTCGGCGCCGGGCAGCGACTCCAGGTGCTGATCGTGGCAGGCTGGCTGGCGGTACTCGCGCTGTCCGTGGCGCGGGAGGATACGGGCCGGCCGGACGGGGACCGGCCGGGAACGAGGGGGACTGCGTGACGTTCGTACGGATCGGCGGAGTGCCCCACCACGTGGTGGTCGAGGGCGGCGGACCCGTCTGCGTGCTCAGCGCGGGCCTCGCCATGAGCTGGTTCGACTGGGACCCCGTCGTCCCCCTGCTGACCCCGTACCGCACCGTCGTCCGGTTCGACCGGCCCGGGCACGGACTGAGCGGCCCCGCCGTGGTGCCCCCGTCGGCCGAGGGGGAGGCCCACCGCATCGCCGGGCTCCTCGACGCCCTCGGACTCGGCGGAATTCCCGTCACCGTCGTGGGGCACTCCATCGCAGGCTTCCACGCGGAGGCCTTCGCCCGCCTCCACCCGGCCCGTACGGCCGGCCTCGTCCTGGTCGACGCGAGCGTCGAGGAGGACGCCAGGGCGCCCGTCGCGCCCGCCGTCCGCACGGCCGTGGCGCACGGCCTCGGCGCGGCGCTGACGGCCGTGGGAGCGCCCGCCGCGGTCGGCCCCGCCCTCCGGCGCGCCCTGGTCCGGCTGTCCCGCGACGGCGGCGGCGACCCGGCCCCCGCCGCCCTCGTACGCCGCTGCTACGGCACCTCACGCGTGCTCCAGGGGGCGCTGCTGGAGAACACCCACTACCGCGCCGTCGCCGCCGAACTCCTCGCGCTGCGCGCGCGGTTCCCGCTGCCTGAGGGCGTGCCCGTGACCGTGCTGGCCGCGGCGGACGGCCGGGGGCGGCGCTCCACGGCCCGCTGGCTGGAACGGCAGCGCTCGCTCGCCCGCGAACTGGGCGGCGCGCACTTCGAAGCCGTCGAGCGGTCGGGGCACATGGTCATGCTGGACCGCCCGGACGCCGTGGCCCGGGCGGTCCTGAAGCCCGGATGACGGAGCGGAGCGCGGGCGACCGGTCACCTGGACCGTCCGGGAGCGCCGGGCGCGGAGTGCCTGAGGCGCCTGAAGCGCAGGGCGCGCGGCGGCCCGGAAGCGGCGGGATTCCGGCAGCGCCGGGCGCGCACGGCGTGCCGGGGGACCCGGAATCCCCCGAAGCGCCGTGCCTGCCAGGTGCGCACGAGGTGCCGGGGAGCCCGGGGCTCGGAAGCCCCCGAAGCGTCCGGAACCCGGGGAAAGCCCGGGCCCCTGAGGGAACTCGGGCCCTTGGGGAAACCGGCCCCTGGCGAAACCGGGGGCTCGCGGGACCGGTCTCCGAGGGCAGCCCGGTCCCCGGGAAACCGGGCTTCTGAGGGATACCGGGCTTCTGAGGGCCGTCAAACCCCTGAGGGCAGCCGGGCTTCCGAGGGCAGCGGCCTCCGAGCCGTCCGGGCGGCCGCCGTGGCGCCGCGGTGAGCGAACGTCGCCACGCGGCACGCGTACTGACGCCGGGTCAGGCGCGCGCGTACACCTGCTCGACCCACTGCGCGAGCTGGTCCTCCGACAGATGCTGCGCCAGGTCCGCCTCGCTGATCATGCCGACGAGGCGCTTGTTCTCGATGACGGGGAGCCGGCGGATCTGGTGCTCCTGCATCTCGTGCAGTACGTCGCCGACGTCCGCGCCCGAGTCGATCCAGCGCGGGGTGCCGCGGGCCATCTCGCCCGCCGTGATCTTCGACGGGTCGTGGCCCATGGCCACGCAGCCGACCACGATGTCGCGGTCGGTCAGGATGCCGCACAGCCGTTCGTCGGCGTCGGCGATGGGCAGCGCGCCCACGTTCAGCTCGCGCATCAACTGCGCGGCACGGTCGAGAGTTTCGTGCGCCGGGATCCACTGGGCCCCGGCATGCATGATGTCCTTGGCGGTGGTCATGGGGTTCGTACCTCCTGGGCGCGGCCCACGCCCGTTGTCACCCGATGTCACGTCCGCTCGTCCCGCGCGGGTGGGAGGAACCCGCCGATGGCCCTGCTGACGCTGCGCATCACGGGCCGGGATCTTCCCGGCCGGGACTGCGGGGACTTCTTCGACGTGCACGTCGGCACCCAGCGCGGCACGGAGCCGGACCAACTGGTCCCGGCGGACGCCGAGGAAGCCGTCTTCGACCTTACCGCCGACGTCGTGGCGGCGCCCGACGGGACGACCGGCTTCCGGGGCCCCTGGGTCCAGGGCCCGCGCGGGGCGCGCTTCGTGTATCTGACGTCAGGCGAACCGCCGGCGCGGGCGGCACCTTCGCGATGTTCCGGCGGGCCAAGCTCTTCCTCGGCGACATCCCGCCCGAACCGGTGGCCGGAGGGAGTGCCGACACCACGATCGGGCTGACCGACGGCCTCGGCCTCCTGCTGTGCGCGGCCGTCCGCCCGCCACGGGTGGTGTGGCGGGCGGGGCGCGGGGACGCACGGAGGAGGGCGGGGTACACACGGAGGAGGGCCGAGCGGCCGCCCGGGAGGCCGGGGCACACCCCGGCGCGCGGCCGGCAGCGACGTGCGGCGACGCGAGGGGCGGCCCCGCGGCGGGCACGCCACCACGTAGGTCGTGGAGGGGCCGCCGCGGGTGGGTCCTCGGTTCCGTCCCGACGACGCCGACGGTTCCGTCCCGGGTGCCACCCCCGCCGCGCGGCACGGCGCGGGCACTCCGCGCGGGAAACGGGCACAGCATGGCCCGGCGAGGGCATCCGCGCGGGACGGGCCCACCTGGCCTGCCCCGGCCTCTCGGGCCGGGCGGAGAGCACCGCCGTACCGGCTCCGGGCACCACCGCGTGGCGCGGGCGGTCCGCCCGGCCCACGCGGTGGTCGCGCCGGTACTCAGGGGCGGGGCGCCGCACCCCGCTTCTTCAGGAGGTCCGCCATCAGGTCCATCTCGGACTGCTGGGCGTCGACCATGCCCTGCGCCAGGGCCTTCTCCTGCGGCACGGTGCACAGGCTTGCGCAGCCCTCCGCCATCGCGACGCCGCCCTTGTGGTGGTCGGTCATCAGCTGCAGGTAGAGCACCTCGGCCTGCTTGCCGCTCGCCTTCGCCAGCCGGTCCAGCTCGGCCCGGGTGGCCATACCGGGCATCACCGCCCCGGTATCGGGCTGCCCGCCGCGGCTCGCGTCCCCGGCGCCGGCGCCCTGGTCACTCCCGTGAGCGCCGTTCCCGGACGTGCCACCGTGCCCGCCGTCGTCGCCGTGCGCGCCGTCCCCGTGGCCGCCTTCCCCGTGCGCCTGTTCCATCCAGGCCATCGGCTCGGCTCCGGAGTCCACCTTCGGCAGCCCCCACAGATCCAGCCAGCCCAGCAGCATGCCGCGCTGGTTGGCCTGGGTGTTGGCGATGTCGTAGGCGAGCCGCCGCACCTCTTCGTCCTGCGTACGGTCCCGGACGATGAAGGACATCTCCACCGCCTGCTGGTGGTGGACGGCCATGTCACGGGCGAAACCCGCGTCGGCCGAGTCCGCCGCGGGGGCGGCGGCGGCCGCGCCGCCCCCGTGCCCGCCGGGATGCCCGTCGTCGCCGCCCGCGGACGCGACCGTGGCCGCGCCCGCGAACAGCAGCGCCAGCGCCACCGCCGCGATCGAGACCCAGTGCGTCCGCGTCAGCGTGAGCGTCACGCGCTCAGTCCGCCCGTGCACGCGGCACCCGGCTCGGGCGTCTGCGGACCCTGCACGTACTTGGTGAAGAACTGGTCCACCCGCGGGTCGTCCGCGCTGTCGACCGTCACCTGCTTGCCCCAGGCGCTGAGCATGATGGCCCCGGCCTGGTCCTTCACCGGGCTCATCATCGAGTACGAGGTCTTGCCGACCTTGTCCTTGAGCTTCTGCACCTCGGCGGCCGGGGCCTTGTCGCTGTACGTGACCCAGACGGCGCCGTGCTCCAGCGAGTGCACGGCGTTCACCTCGGGGATCGGCTTGTCGTAGACGTTGCGGTCGCAGTTCATCCAGGCCTGGTGGTGGTCACCGCCGACCGGGGGCTTCATCGGGTACTTCACGGCCGCGGTGACGTGGTCGCGCCCGAGCTTCTTGGCGTCCCAGGACTTCTCGTCCTTGATCGGCGCCTTGGCGGCGGCCTCGGCCTGCTCCTTCTTCTCGGACTCCTTGTTCAGCACGTATGCGCCGAAGCCGACGAGGCCCGCCACCAGGACCGCGCTGAGCGAGATCGTGATGACGCGGTTGCGGCGCTCGCGGGCCTGCTCGGCGCGGCGCATCTCCTCTATGCGGGCGCGGCGGTCGTTCGTCTTGTTCGTCCTGCTCGACACTCTGCTTCGTCCTTCTTCTGCGTCGGGGGTGTGGGGTGTGCACCTGTTCACATGACCGGGGCCATGGCGGCACGGATGGCGGCGACACGGCCTAGGTCCGCAGCACCTGAAGGACGTGGAGATCCGGGGCGCGGGGGAGCGCACCGGTGCGCCGTGGGCCGCCCGCGACGCGGTCCGGCACGGCGCCGGGCGGAAGCCCGGCCGGGGCCGGAGGCGCGTCCTGGGGCGGGGCGGTGAGGACGCCGGGCGTGAGGTGCGGGAAGAGCCCGCAGTCGCCGCGGTCGTACGGGCAGGTGTACGCGTCGGCCGCCCGGGCACCCGGTACGACACGGGTGGTCCCGCCGGTCCGCCCGGCGGCAGGGGACGCGGAGGCGGCGGCGGAGAACTCCCCGGCCTCCCCGTGGGCGCCGTGCTTGCGCGCCGCCCCGGGGTCCGTGTCAGCCTGTCCCAGACAGAGGAAGAGCGCGGCGAAGAGCGTCGCCACGGCACTCCCCAGCGCCATGGGACGCGCGGTGTGCGCGGTGCGGGTGCTCCGCATGCCCCCCATGGGCGCAGATGGTAATGGCGGGTGCGTGCTCCACGTCATACGGGGTGCGTAATCTGGGCGAAACCCCGGGTCGTGATACTGAAGCTCCCTCTACGCCCTGGCGGTGGTGCACAGGCCGTCTGAACTGCAAGGATGTGGCTATGGACAAGCAGCAGGAATTTGTGCTCCGCACGCTCGAGGAGCGCGACATCCGGTTCGTACGCCTGTGGTTCACCGATGTGCTCGGCTTCCTGAAGTCGGTCGCGGTGGCCCCCGCCGAGCTCGAGCAGGCCTTCGACGAGGGCATCGGCTTCGACGGCTCCGCGATCGAGGGCTTCGCCCGTGTCTACGAGTCGGACATGATCGCCAAGCCGGACCCGGGTACGTTCCAGATCCTGCCGTGGCGCGCGGAGGCCCCCGGCACGGCACGGATGTTCTGCGACATCCTGATGCCCGACGGCTCGCCGTCCTTCGCCGACCCGCGCTTCGTCCTCAAGCGCATCCTGGCGAAGACCTCGGACCTGGGCTTCACGTTCTACACGCACCCCGAGATCGAGTTCTTCCTGCTGAAGGACCGGCCGCTGGACGGCTCGCGCCCGACTCCCGCCGACAACTCCGGGTACTTCGACCACACGCCGCAGAACGTCGGCATGGACTTCCGCCGCCAGGCGATCACGATGCTCGAGTCCATGGGCATCTCGGTGGAGTTCAGCCACCACGAGGGCGCGCCGGGCCAGCAGGAGATCGACCTGCGGTACGCGGACGCGCTGTCCACCGCGGACAACATCATGACGTTCCGCCTGGTCATGAAGCAGGTGGCGCTGGAGCAGGGGGTCCAGGCGACCTTCATGCCGAAGCCCTTCTCCGAGCACCCCGGCTCCGGCATGCACACGCACCTGTCCCTCTTCGAGGGCGACCGGAACGCGTTCTACGAGTCGGGAGCGGAGTACCAGCTCTCCAAGGTGGGGCGGTCCTTCATCGCCGGCCTGCTCCGGCACGCCGCGGAGATCTCGGCCGTCACCAACCAGTGGGTCAACTCCTACAAGCGCATCTGGGGCGGCTCCGCCCGCACCGCCGGTTCCGGCGGCGAGGCCCCCTCGTACATCTGCTGGGGTCACAACAACCGCTCGGCCCTGATCCGCGTCCCGATGTACAAGCCGGGCAAGACCGGCTCCTCCCGCATCGAGGTCCGCTCCCTCGACTCCGGCGCCAACCCGTACCTCGCCTACGCGGTCCTGCTCGCTGCGGGCCTCAAGGGCATCGAGGAGGGCTACGAGCTCCCGGCCGGCGCCGACGACGACGTCTGGGCCCTCTCGGACGCCGAGCGCCGCGCGATGGGCATCGAGCCCCTCCCGCAGAACCTCGGCGAGGCGATCATGCTGATGGAGCGCAGCGAACTGGTCGCGGAGACGCTCGGGGAGCACGTCTTCGACTTCTTCCTCCGCAACAAGAAGCAGGAGTGGGAGGAGTACCGCTCGGAGGTCACGGCGTTCGAGCTGCGGAAGAACCTGCCGGTGCTGTAGCGGGGCCGTCGCTCGGGCGCGCGTGGGGCCGGCGGTCGTCATGGACCGGCGGCCCCTTCGGCGTTCCTGACAGCGCGTCAGGCGGCGTGCCGTTTCGACAGCGGGGCCGGGGCCTCCTGGATGATCCAGCCGTTGCCGTCGGGGTCCTGGAAGAACATGAAGGAGTTCCACGGCTCGCCCTTGCCCGGGGCCCAGCCCGAGGGGGCGACGTGCTGGACCGCGCTGACATCGACGCCCCGCGCGAGCAGTTCGTCGTGGGCCGACTCGATGTCGGGGACGCAGAGTTGGAGTCCCTGGATCGCACCGGGCGGCATCGTCGTCTGGCCCGGCGCAGGCGGCATGCCCTCGCCGATGACGATCGAGCAGGTGGAGCCCGGCGGGGTGAGCTGGAGGATGCGGACGCCGTCGGCGATGTGGGTGTCGTGGTCGATGGTGAAGCCGCACTGGTCGGCGTAGAAGGTCCTCGCCCGCTCCACGTCGGAGACGGGGACGACGATCACTTCCAGGGTCCATTCCATGGGCACCGCCCCGGGTGGCTCGTGCGGACCGCGCGGGGGCCGTTCCCCCCGATCAGTGTGCGCCCGGGAGGAGGGCCCCCGCGACGCGGCGGGCCCCGGCGGCGGCTCCGGCAGGCGGTGCCGGGCCTCCCGGTGCGCCCCGCCGGCCGGGCGGGCCCGGTGCCCTACTCCGCCCCGTTGCCGTCCTCCCGCTCCCGGGCCTGCTCCGCCAGGAGGGCGTGGAGCGGCTGGGAGGCGCGTCGGGTCCACTCCTGGACGGCCCAGCCGTTGCCGTCGGGGTCGGAGAAGTACAGGAACGTGCCGCCGTCGCCCGGGGCGACCTGCTCGGGCCCGGTGACGTCCAGACCGCGGGCCACCAGCTCGGCGTGGGCCGCCCTGATGTCCCCGACGACGAGCTGGAGCCCCTGGTAGGAGCCGGGTTCCAGGGTCCTGCCGCCGGGGAGCGGAATGCCCTCGCCGATGACGACCGAGCAGCCGGAGCCCGGCGGGGTCAGCTGGACGATGCGGAAACGCTCGTCGACGCGGGTGTCGTGGTCGACGCGGAATCCCACCTTGTCGCGGTAGAACTCCTTGGCCCGGTCCACGTCGGTGACCGGTACCAGGACCACTTCCAGCGTGAACTCCACGGGCAACCTCCTGGAACGTGTGCGCGGCCACGGGACGGCGGCCGGCGCTGTACGGATGTGCTCGGCGGCACGGGTGCAACTCAGCGGTACGGACGCGCTGAGCGGTGCGTTCGGTGGTACGTCGCCGGTCGGCGGACGGCGTCCGGCCGGTGGCAGGGCGGCGAGCCGCGAGGCGGGCGGCTTTCAGCGGTCCGCCAGCGGGGCCGGGGCCTCCTGGACGGTCCAGCCGTTGCCGTCCGGGTCCTGGAAGAACATGAACGAGTTCCACGGCTCGGCGCCCTTCCCGTCCGCCCAGCCCGACGGTCCCACGTGCCGCACCGGGCCGACCACGACGCCGCGGTCCACGAGCTCCTTGCGGGCCGCCTCGATGTCGGTGACGCAGATCTGCAGGCCCTGCAGCGTGCCCGGGGCCATCCGGGGCTGTCCCGGGGACTCCGGCATGCCGGACTCCAGGACGATCGAGCAGCGTGAGCCGGGCGGGGTGATCTGGACGAGCCGTGCGCCCTCGAACGGCGACATGTCGAGATCGGCGGTGAACCCGCAGCGGTCCACGTAGAAGTCCTTGGCCCGGTCGACGTCGGTGACCGGGATGGCGACCACTTCGAGGGTCCATTCCATGGTGTGGTCTCTCTCCTCGTCCGTGAGGTGTCGGTGCAGCGGGATGAGCGGGTGCGGCGCGGCGACGGGGCCCGCCGCGCGACGGGTGGGGCCCGATCCGTCCGTGCGCCCGCCGCCCTCCGGCCGGGGTACGCCCGGGCCGGGCCCCGGGGGACCAGCGGGGGGAACCGCCACCGGGTCTGGCTGTACGACCCACGGCCCCGGCCGAAGCCGAACACCGTGCCAGGCGCCACCTCGAGGACCAGGGCGCGGCCTCCGCCCACGTGCCGGAAAGCCTTGTCCCGGACCTCGAAGTGCCACTCCGGACCGTACTTGTCCCGCCAGGTCCGGGCCAGCCGGACGAGCCGGCTCCCGTCGGTCACCTGGACGGCCTCACCCTCGACGACCGGGTCGCGCCCCTCCCTGTCACGGTTGACGCTGGTGGTGAGCACGACCTGCGGATGTGTGGCGAGATCGCGCGCCTTGCGCTCCTCGCCGCCCGTGGTGAAGCGCGGGGCGCCGTCCAGCCGGACCGCGAGCAGCGGTGTGACATGGGGCCGGCCCTCGGGGCGTACGGTCGGCAGCCGGAAGATCTCGGACTCCGTCAGCCGGGCCGGCGCCTCCGTCCAGGGGGCCGGGCCGGCGCCGGGGGAGCTGTAACGCGGGTCCGGATCGGTCCGCGGCTCCGGGAGGGGTTCCCGGCGGGACTCCTGTCCCGTTGCTTCCGCCGGCATGGTGCGGGTCCCTTCCGTGGGGTCCGTGGACGTCGCCCTTCGAGGTGCCGGACCGGCCGTCCGTGGACCTCGTCCCCTCGACGCGCCGTCCGGTCGTGGACGTCGTCCCTACGACTTGTTGACCCCGCGCCCCGGTGGAACTCATCGCCGGAGCGGTTCGGCCCCCTCCGACGCCGGCACGGCCGTATGCCCGCCGTCCGACGGCGTCCAGCGGAGCGTGCCGTCGAGGCCGATCGCGGCGATACCGCCGGGGAGCCCGGCGGGTGCCCCGGCGAGCAGGAAGCCGCCCTCGGTCCAGGCGGCGCGGGCCGCGGTGCCGGTGCCGCTGTCCGGGAGGGTCCGTCCGTCCGCGCGCATCGTCGCGAGCACGCCGGTGCGGGACCGTACGGCCAGCAGGTCGCCGCCCGCGCCGACCGGGCCGAAGCCCGCCACACCGGTCGAGGGCACGGTCGAGACGGCCGGCACGAGCATCCCCGCCGCGGCCGGGACCGTACCCGTCCCCTTTCCCTTCCCCGCTCCGGTCGCCGCGCCGGGCCGCTGCGCGCCGGCCGCACCCTTACCGCCCGCGGTTCCCCTGTCGCCGGTGCCAGGCACCCCGGCGGCTGCGCCGAAGTGGGCGCCGCGCACCTCGCCCGTGACCGGCGTCCGGTACCAGAGCCGGATGCCGCCGCGGGCGTCGGCCCGGGCGTTCAACGCCAGCGTCGTCGCCGGGAGGCCGGTCCGCAGCGGACCGGTCAGCGCACCGCCGGGTCCGTGCTGCGCCCAGGCCAGCACCGTCGACGGGGTCGGGACGAGGACCGTGTGCCTGCCGGACACGTCCGTCGCCGCCACCGGATCCCCCCGCAGACCCGAGCCGCCCAGCGCGGTCCAGGGGCCCCAGCCGCCGCCCGGCAGCCCGCTCCGGCCGGTCAGCCGGTGGGCGGAGTCCCGGACGAACACCCGGAGCAGGCCCGTCGGGTCCACGACCGCCGCCGGGGCGCTGATGGCCGACGTACCACTCGCGTCGTCGCGTTCGGGTGTGCCCAGCGAGGCCCACGGCCCGAACTCCCCGCCCGGGGCGCGCTGCACGCTGAGCACGACGTCCCGGTGGTAGTCCGCCGCGCGGCCGCCGAGCGTCGTACGGGTGGCGAGCACGGCGATCCGGCCGTCGGGCAGGCGTACCGAGGTCACGCCGGCGTCGATGCCGCCCCCGCCCACGAGCCGGGGACCGGTCCACCCCGCCGCGGCCCCCGCGCGGTGCCAGACGGCGAGCCGCTGGTCGAGCACGGAGAACGCCCACGCGGTGCCGCCCGGCCCGGGCTGTGCCCAGGACGTCGACTCGCCGCGCGTGTGGCGCACCGTCTGCGCCCAGCCGTGGCCGGCCGGCCGCGCCGCGACCTTGCGGTCGCCGCAGCCTGCCGCGTCGCCGCAGTGGTCGGTGCCGTCCGTCCACGCGTACGTCTTCAGGGTGCGCAGCTTCGCCGCGGCGTCCGCCGGGCCGAGGGTGCGGGGCAGCCGTCCGGTGGAGTAGCCCAGGTAGGTCTGGACGCCGAAGGCGGGGTGCCCGGGTACGGCCGCGTACCGGGCGAGCGCGGCCTGTGCGAACCGCGCGCCGTACAGATGGTCCTGGTGGTCGGTGTAGGTGCCCTTCGCGGTGCGTCCCGGTGTCGGGTCCTGGATGCGGACGAACGTCGGCCGGAACCGCTCCAGCAGCCCGGCGACGGTCTCGACGACCTGGTCCTTCGTGTACGCGAAGTCCTCCCGTACCGGCGTCCCGGAGGAGAGCTGGGAAGAGAGGGAGTCCACCCGGCCGTCCCACAGCCCGTGGAGGCTGTCGGGCCGGTCGCCGTGGATGCTGCCGGCCTCGCGGAGCTGGACCCAGACGAGGCTGATCCACGGCTTGGCGCGGAGGGTGTCGAGCTCGGCCGTGCCGCCGCCCGCGGTGGGGACGGCCGAGCGCGACCAGGGGCTGGTCCTGTCGCCGGTGGCCATCTCGGCGTAGGCGGCGCGTATGCCGTTCTGGCGGGCCTCGGCGTAGGCGGCCTTGTCGGCCTCCGGGGGACTCGGGTCGTCCCGCCGGGCGTTGACGCCGTCGGATTCGCCCGCCGTCAGGTACACCGACGTCAGACTGCGGCCGGTGGCCAGGGACTGGGCGGTGTCCGGGTTCATGAAGAAGAGGTCGTCGTCGGGGTGGGCGACGATCTGCACCACCCGCTCGCCGGCGGTCGTACGGACCGGCTGCACGATCGGCCCGGCCGGAACGGTCCGCGCCTCCCGGCGGTCCGCCGCGTCCGGCAGGTTCAGCAGCGTGCCCGTGGCGCCCAGCAGCACGGCGGCGGCCAGCCCGGCCACCAGTCCCCGCCGGGCGGGGCGGGTCAGGCGGCCGGGACGGTCCGGCAATCCGGGGCCGTCCGCCGACCCGGGGCCGTCCGCCGGACGGGAGGCGGCAGCGGAGCCGGGGTGGGCCGCGCCGCCCCGGCGGGCCGCGGCGGCGCGGAAGAACGCGGGGACGCGACCGTGCACGGAGGCGCGGGGGGCCGACGAACGGCGGCTGCGGCGGGGCCGGCTGGGCATGGCGGGCGGGTGCTTTCGTGGTCGGGCGGGGCCGGTGACCGCCCGGGCGTACGCGCCCGCGGGACACCGGCGTCCGGCAGGCGTACGCGCGCCCGCCGGACACCGGGGCCGGCGGGCGAGACGGGGCCCGACGGCACACCGGCGACCGGCGGGCGCGTGCAGTCCTCGGGGGACGGGTCCGTGCCGTCCGGGCACGGCGCCCGGACACGACGGAAGACGGAGATTCCAGGGATACGGGTTGTCCCGCCCGAACCACGAAGAACATGGCGAACATCACGGCACCGGGCCGGCGGCGACGCCCTCCGGGGGGCGACCCCCGTACCCCTGCGACTACGCTCGGACCCGGATCCGGACCTTGATCGGAGGCGGCGGGATGACATCGGTGCCGGGGCGCAGAAGCAGCACCTTCACCCGACTGCTGCGACACGGCTTCACCCACCCCGCCGCGGCCGAGCGGCTCCTGGACCTGCCCGAGATGGCGCCCGTGCGCACCGACTCCGTCCTCCTCGACGCCCTCGGCGCCACCGCCGACCCCGATCTCGCCCTGCGCGGCCTGGTCCGTCTCGTCGAGGCGCAGCAGCAGGACGAGCGGCAGGTGCTGCTCGACACGCTGATCTCCGCGAAGCCGCTGCGCGACCGGCTGCTCGGGGTGCTCGGCGCGTCCGAGGCGCTCGGCGACCACCTGGCCCGGCACCCGCACGACTGGCAGGCGCTGGTGACGTACGAGGCGTTCGATCTGCACCCCGGTGTGGAGGACTTCGAACGGGGACTCGCCGAGGCGACCGACCCGGTGTCGCTGCGCGTCGCCTACCGGCGGTGTCTGCTGTCGATCGCCGCCCGCGACGTGTGCGGCACCACCGACGTGGCGCAGACCGCCGCCGAGCTCGCCGACCTCGCGACGGCGACGCTGCGCGCGGCCCTCGCCATCGCCCGTACCGCCGCCCCGGAGGACGCCGCCGCCTGCCGGCTCGCGGTGATCGCCATGGGCAAGTGCGGCGGCCACGAGCTCAACTACGTCTCCGACGTCGACGTGATCTTCGTCGGGGAGCCGGCCTCCGAGGCCGTGGACGAGTCCGCGGCGGTGAAGGCCGCGACCCGGATCGCCTCGCACCTGATGCGGATCTGCTCGGAGACCACGGTCGAGGGCGCGATCTGGCCCGTCGACGCCAATCTGCGGCCGGAGGGCCGCAACGGCCCGCTGGTGCGCACCCTCTCCAGCCATCTCGCCTACTACCAGCGCTGGGCGAAGACATGGGAGTTCCAGGCGCTGCTCAAGGCGCGGCCGGTGGCCGGGGACCCGGAGCTCGGCTCCGAGTACGTCGACGCCGTCTCACCGCTGGTCTGGCAGGCCGCCGAGCGCGAGAACTTCGTGCCCGACGTCCAGAAGATGCGGCGCCGCGTCGTCGACAACATCCCCGCGGCGCACATAGACCGCGAGCTGAAGCTGGGCCCCGGCGGGCTGCGGGACGTGGAGTTCGCCGTCCAGCTGCTGCAGTTGGTGCACGGCCGCACCGACCCCACGCTGCGCAGCGGCTCCACCCTGGAGGCGCTGGGGGCGCTCGCGGCGGGCGGGTACGTGGGCCGGGTGGACGCGGCCCAGCTCGACGAGGCGTACCGCTTCCTGCGCTCCATGGAGCACCGGATCCAGTTGCACCGGCTGCGCCGCACGCACCTCGTCCCGGAGGGCGAGGAGGACCTGCGGCGCCTCGGCCGGTCCCTGGGGCTGCGCGCCGACCCGGTGGCCGAGCTCGACAAGGAGTGGCGGCGGCACGGCTCCGTCGTGCGCAGGCTGCACGAGAAGCTGTTCTACCGGCCCCTGCTGGACGCGGTCGCCCAGCTGGCGCCCGGTGAGACGCGGCTCAGCACCCAGGCCGCGCGGCAGCGTCTGGAGGCCCTCGGCTACGCCGACCCGGCGGCGGCCCTGCGGCATCTGGAGGCCCTGTCGTACGGGGTCTCGCGCAAGGCGGCGATCCAGCGGACGCTGCTGCCGGTGCTGCTCGGCTGGTTCGCGGACTCCGCCGACCCGGACGCGGGCCTGCTCGGCTTCCGCCAGGTGTCGGACGCGCTGGGCAAGACGCCCTGGTACCTCCGGCTGCTGCGGGACGAGGGCGCGGCCGCGGAGAACCTCGCCCGGGTGCTGTCCGCCGGCCGGCTCGCCCCCGATCTGCTGCTGCGCGCCCCGGAGGCGGTCGCCCTGCTCGGGGACCCGGAGGGGCTGAAGCCGCGGGGCCGCGACCACCTGGAGCAGGAGGTGCTCGCCGCGGTCGGGCGTGCGGACGGTGCGGAGGCGGCGGTCGCCTCGGCCCGCGCGGTGCGGCGGCGGGAGCTGTTCCGCACCGCGGCGGCGGATCTGATCGGCTCGTACGGCACCGAGGAGAACCCGGCCGGGCACGACCCGGGCACGCTCGTCGACCGGGTGGGCAACGCCGTCACCGACCTGAACGCGGCCACGATCGCCGGTGCGCTGCGCGCCGTCGTCCGCGAGCGGTGGGGGGACGAGCTCCCCACCCGGTTCGCGGTCATCGGCATGGGCCGCTTCGGCGGACACGAGCTGTCGTACGGTTCCGACGCCGACGTCCTGTTCGTCCACGAGCCGCGCGAGGGAGTCGACGAGCAGGAGGCCGCCCAGGCCGCCGCGACGGTCGTGGCGGAGATGCGGCGGCTGCTCCAACTGCCCAGCTCCGACCCGCCGTTGCTGATCGACGCCGATCTGCGCCCCGAGGGCCGCAACGGACCGCTGGTGCGGACCCTCGCCTCGTACGCGGCCTACTACCGCCGCTGGTCACTGGTGTGGGAGAGCCAGGCGCTGCTGCGGGCCGAGCCGATGGCGGGGGACGAGGAGCTGGGCGCCCGCTTCATCGAACTGGCCGACCCGCTCCGCTATCCGGCGGACGGCCTGGGTGAGGAGGAGGTCCGGGAGATCCGCCGGCTCAAGGCCCGGATGGAGACGGAACGGCTGCCGCGCGGCGCCGACCCGACCCTCCACACCAAGCTGGGGCGCGGCGGTCTGAGCGACGTGGAGTGGACGGTGCAGCTGCTGCAGATGCGCCACGGCTGGTCCGAGCCGGGCCTGCGGACGACGCGGACCCGCACGGCGCTCGCCGCCGCCCGGGACGCGGGGCTGCTGTCCCCGGAGGACGCCGAGGTCCTGGACGACGCATGGGTGCTGGCGACCCGGGTCCGCAACGGCGTGATGCTGGTCAGGGGCCGCGCGGGTGACACCTTCCCCTCCGACGCGAAGGAACTGGCCGCGGTGGGGCGCTATCTGGGCCACGGCCAGGGGCATGTGGGCGAGATGGTCGACGAGTACCGCCGGGCGACGCGGCGGGCGCGCGCGGTGGTGGATCGGCTGTTCTACGGGGCGTAGGACGGGACGCGGGCGTGGCCGAAGCGGCTCGGTCCGGCGCGTGCGGCCCGGTGGGCGCCGTGCACGACGGGCGTGCGGCCGGGCCGCCGGGGGCCGGGCGGGCCGGGCCGCCGTCATCACGGACCGTGAGGGCAGAGGTCCGCCCGCAGCCCGGACGTCGGCCCGGTGACGCCGGGTGTTCAGCTACGCCGTGAGGACGGAGCCGCCGCGCACCGGGTCCGGCACCTGGCGCGGCAGCCGGTGCGGCAGGGACCCGTACCAGACGTAGGACAGGCCGTAGCCGAAGCCGAGGCAGAGCAGTCCGCCGACGGCGTCCAGCCAGAAGTGGTTGGCGGTTGCCACGATCACTATGAGGGTGAGCGTCGGGTACAGCAGGCCGAGGATCTTCGCCCAGGGCGCCGTCGCCAGTGCGAAGACGGTCAGTCCGCACCACAGGGACCAGCCGATGTGCATCGACGGCATGGCCGCGTACTGGTTGGACATGTTCTTCAGATTGCCCGAGGCCATGGAGCCCCAGGTGTGGTGCACCAGCACCGTGTCGATGAAGTTCTGGCCGTTCATCAGCCGCGGCGGCGCCAGCGGGTAGAGGTAGTAGCCGACGAGCGCGACACCGGTGGTGGCGAAGAGGACGAGCCGGGTGGGGGCGTAGCGGCCGGGGTGCCGGCGGTAGAGCCACACCAGGACGCCGATGGTCACGACGAAGTGCAGGGTGGCGTAGTAGTAGTTCATCGTCACGATCAGCCATGTCACCGAGTTGGCGGCGTGGTTGACCGTCTGCTCGACGGCGATGCCGAGGGCCTTCTCGGCCTCCCAGATCCAGTCGGCGTTCCGCAGGGCCTGGGCCTTCTGCTCGGGAACGGCGTTCCGGATGAGGGAGTACGTCCAGTAGCTGACCGCGATGAGCAGGATCTCGAACCAGATGCGCGGCCGCCGGACCGACCGCAACTTCCCCAGTCTGGTCCGCTCCGGGGCCGGGCCGTCCTCGGTCACCATGGGTGACGGGGACGCGGTCCGGCCTTCCAAAGTCTTCACGGTCGCTTCACCCATAGGAGCAGAGTCTGCCAGATGGGTGCGTCCGCTCCGATCATCCCTCGGTCGGGTTCGGGAGGGGCTCCGGTCCCTCCTGAGGACTAGTCGGAGCCCCCGCATTTCCCTGGGGTTTCCCGGAATTCGGGAGTCCGGTCGAGGGGTCCGCCGAGCGGGTGGGACGGATCAGGGCGAACCGTGCAAAGGGCCCGCGGCGGTCGAGCCGCGGACCACCAGCTCCGGCATGAAGACGAACTCGCTGTGGGGCGCGGGCGTTCCGCCGATCTCCTCCAGCAGCGTGCGGACCGCCGCCTGGCCCATGGCGGGGACGGGCTTGCGGACCGTCGTCAGCGGCGGGTCGGTGAAGGCGATGAGGGGGGAGTCGTCGAACCCGACCACCGAGATGTCGTCGGGCACCTCCAGCCCCCGCTGCCGTGCGGCCCGGATCGCGCCGAGCGCCATCATGTCGCTCGCGCAGACCACGGCCGTGCAGCCCCGGTCCATCAGCGCGGACGCCGCGGCCTGGCCGCCCTCCAGGGTGTAGAGGGAGTGCTGGATCAGCTCGGACTCGATCTGCCGTTCGTCCAGGCCGAGCTGGTCCCGCACGGCCTTGACGAAGCCCTCTATCTTCCGCAGCACCGGCACGAAGCGGCGCGGCCCGAGGGCCAGTCCGACACGGGTGTGGCCGAGGGAGACGAGGTGGGTCACGGCCAGCTGCATCGCCGCCCGGTCGTCGGGCGAGATGAAGGGAGCCTGCACCTGCGGGGAGAACCCGTCGACGAGCACGAAGGGGACGCCCTGGGCGCGGAGCTTCTCGTAGCGCTGCATGTCGGCCGTGGTGTCGGCGTGCAGCCCGGAGACGAAGATGATGCCCGATACGCCCCGGTCCACCAGCATTTCGGTGAGTTCGTCCTCGGTGGAGCCACCGGGGGTCTGGGTGGCCAGCACCGGCGTGTAGCCCTGGCGGGTCAGTGCCTGTCCGATGACCTGGGCCAGGGCCGGGAATATGGGGTTCTCCAGCTCGGGCGTGATCAGCCCGACGAGTCCGGCGCTGCGGCGGCGCAGCTTCACGGGGCGCTCGTAGCCGAGGACGTCGAGTGCGGCGAGCACTGATTCGCGGGTGGTCGAGGCAACGCCTGGCTTGCCGTTCAGCACCCGGCTGACCGTCGCCTCGCTGACCCCCGCCTGGGCTGCGATGTCGGCAAGCCGTGCGGTCATGGGATTGGACTGTACCGGTCGCATGTCAGATTGCCCACCAGACGGTCGAGTCGGCGGGGAGCGTGACCGTCCCGCCGTCGAACGCGGACGGCGTGGAGGACAGCAGAGCACTCCCGGGAGCGGGGAGCGCCACGTCCGTGGCGCGTGTGTTCGTCGTGCAGACGAACCCGTCACGGGCGAAGGCCAGCACCCCCTCGGGGGCCTCGAGCCAGGTCACGCCCGCGCCGGCGCCGAGGCCCGGGTGTTCGCGCCGCACCGCGAGTGCGGCCCGGTAGAGCTCGAGGGTGGAGCCGGGCACCCCGGTCTGCGCCTCCACGCTCAGCTCGGCCCACTCGGCCGGCTGCGGGAGCCAGCTGCCGCCGCTGCCGAAGCCGTACGAGGAGCCGTCGCGGGTCCACGGGATCGGCACCCGGCAGCCGTCGCGGAACCCGTCCTGCCCCTCCGCCCGGAAGAACGACGGGTCCTGGCGCACCTCGTCCGGCAGGTCGAGGACCTCGGGAAGGCCCAGCTCCTCGCCCTGGTAGAGGTACACGGACCCGGGCAGCGCCAGCATCAGCAGTGCGGCGGCCCGGGCCCGGCGCAGGCCCACCGCCCCGCCGCCGTAGCGGGTGGTGTGCCGGGGCACGTCGTGGTTGGACAGCACCCAGGTCGTGGGCGCGCCGACGGACGCGGTCGCCGCCAGCGAGGCCTCGACGACCTCCCGCATCCGCTCCGGGTCCCAGGGGCAGCGCAGGAACTGGAAGTTGAACGCCTGGTGCAGCTCGTCGGGGCGCACGTACAGGGCGAGCCGCTCCGGGCTGGGCGCCCAGGCCTCGGCGACGCCGATGCGCTCGCCGCCGTAGCCGTCGAGCAGCCGGCGCCAGGAGCGGTGGATCTCGTGGACGCCGTCCTGGTCGAAGAACGGCAGCACCTGCGCGCCGATCATCTTGGCCTGTTCCCGGGCGCCGATGTCGGGCAGCCCGGCGGCCTTGACCATCCCGTGGGCGACGTCGATCCGGAAGCCGTCGACGCCCAGGTCCAGCCAGAAGCGCAGGACCGCGTCGAACTCCTCGCGCACCGCGGGGTGCTCCCAGTTCAGATCGGGCTGCTCGGGGGCGAAGAGGTGCAGGTACCACTCCCCCCCGGCCTCCGGCCGGGAGCTGCCGCCACGGCCCTCCGGGCCGGCGGTCCGGGTCCAGGCCGGGCCGCCGAAGACCGACTCCCAGTCGTTGGGCGGCAGTTCGCCGTGCTCCCCCCTGCCGGGCCGGAAGTGGTAGTACGCCCGCTCCGGGCCGCCCGCGAGCGCGGAGCGGAACCAGGCGTGCTGGTCGGAGGTGTGGTTCGGGACGATGTCGACGATCACCCGCAGGCCCAGCCGGTGGGCCTCCCGGACCAGGTCGTCGGCGTCGTCGAGGGCGCCGAAGAGCGGATCGACGGCGCGGTAGTCGGAGACGTCGTAGCCGCCGTCGGCCTGCGGTGACGCGTAGAAGGGGGTCAGCCAGACCGCGTCCGCGCCGAGCTCCGCGAGGTGGGGGAGCCGTGCCCGGATGCCGCGCAGGTCGCCGATGCCGTCGCCGTCGCTGTCGGCGAAGGAGCGGACGTACACCTGGTAGATCACGGCGTCCCGCCACCAGTCCCCGGCCGGGTCCGGACGCCTCGCCGGGGCGACCGTGCTGACCTGCGGCGTGGTGGTCGTGCCGAGCTCCTGCGTCATGGGCGCCCCTTCGGATGTTGTTTCTGGATCTTCCGGACGTTCCGTGGATCTTCCGGACCTTCCGGTTCAACGCCGACCTATGTCGAAGGTAACAGCGCTGCAATCTCTTGCGGAAGCAGTTGCGCGGGCGCACGGAAGCGCTGGTGCGGCGCCTGTCGCAGTTGACAAGGCGCACAACGGCAACCGTGAGGACACGCGGATGTAACGATCGCGGCCGCTTGCGGAAATCTCTCGCAAGGTCTTTCGGTCTTCTTTCAACCTTGTTACGTTCCTGACCGAATCGGCGCCGTGATGGAGCGGCCCAGGTTGAAGGAGTTCACATGCGACGTGGCATAGCGGCCACCGCTCTGGTCGCGAGCCTGGCGCTCACGGCGACCGCGTGCGGCGGGGACGACGCCGAGGGCGGCAAGAGCAGCTCGGGCAAGCTGTCGGGCACGGTCACGTGGTGGGACACGTCGACCGTCGGCAGCGAGGACAAGGTCTTCAAGAAGCTCGCCGAGGGCTTCACCAAGCTGCACCCCGACGTCAAGATCAACTATGTGAACGTGCCCTTCGGTGAGGCGCAGAACAAGTTCAAGAACGCCGCCCAGTCCGGCTCCGGCGCCCCCGACGTGATCCGCTCCGAGGTGGCCTGGACCCCCGAGTTCGCGGACCTGGGCTACCTCGCCCCGCTGGACGGCACCTCGGCCCTCAAGGAGGACAAGGACTTCCTCCCGCAGGCCGCTGCTTCGACGAAGTACAACGACAAGACCTACGCCGTCCCGCAGGTCATCGACTCCATGGGCATCTTCTACAACAAGAAGATCTTCGAGGCGGCCGGTGTCCAGCCGCCGGCCTCGATCGCCCAGCTGAAGACCGTCTCCAAGAAGATCAAGGAAAAGACCGGCAAGACCGGCCTCTACCTGCGCGGCGACGACGCCTACTGGTTCCTGTCCTTCCTCTACGGCGAGGGCGGCAACCTGGTCGACGCCGAGAAGAAGCAGATCACCGTCGACAACCCGGCCGGCGTCAAGGCCATGAAGGTCGTCAAGGACCTCGTCGACTCCGGCGCCGCCAAGACGGACGCCACCGACGGCTGGAACAACATGCAGACCGCCTTCAAGGAAGGCAAGGTCGCCATGATGATCAACGGCCCGTGGGCGGTCACCGACACCTACGCCGGCAAGGAGTTCAAGGACAAGTCCAACCTGGGCATCGTCCCGGTCCCGGCGGGCTCCGACGGCCAGGGCGCCCCGCAGGGCGGCCACAACCTCGCCGTCTACGCCGGCTCCAAGAACCTCGAGGCCTCCTACGCCTTCGTCGAGTACATGACCTCGGTCGAGTCCCAGACCACCGTCGCCAAGGAGCTCAGCCTCCTGCCGACCCGCACCTCGGTCTACGACAAGCCCACCGTCTCCGGCAACGAGATGGTCGCCTTCTTCAAGCCGGTCGTCGACAAGGCCGTCGAGCGCCCCTGGATCCCCGAGGGCGGCAGCCTCTTCGCCCCGCTCGTGACCGAGTACACCAAGGTCCTCACCGGCCAGACCACCCCGGAGAAGGGAGCCAAGACGGCGGGCGACGCCTACCGCAAGCTCCTCAAGGACTGGAAGTAAGGGAAGAGGAAGACCGACCGATGGCTGTCCACACCAGCGGCCAGTCGGTGGCGAAGGCCGCGGAGCCCGGGAGGGCCCGCGGCCGTCGCCGCGACTCCGCAGGAGCGCCCGGCAAGCTCCGCCGCTCCCTCTCCACGCACTGGTACGCCTGGACCATGGTCGCCCCGGTGGTGATCGTGATCGGCGTGATCATCGGCTATCCGCTCGTCCGCGGCGTCTACCTGTCGCTGACGAACGCCAACGAGCGGAACGTCGAGCGGTCGATCGGGGTGAACCACCTCCCCGCGACGTACGAATTCGTCGGGCTCGACAACTACGCCGACGCGCTCACCGGCAGCCAGTTCCTGGACACCCTCGGGTGGACGCTGGTGTGGACGGTCTCCTGCGTGGCCGTCACGTTCGGTCTGGGCCTCGCCCTCGCCAACATCCTCAACCGCAGGATCGCCGGCCGGTCGTTCTACCGGATGATGCTGATCCTGCCGTGGGCCGTGCCCGGCTTCGTCTCCGTCTTCGCCTGGCGCTTCCTCTACAACGAGGACAACGGCCTGCTCAACAAGCTCCTCGCGGGCGGCGGCATCGACGCGGTGCCGTGGCTCAACGACCCGACCTGGGCCAAGTTCTCGGTGATCGCCGTCAACGTCTGGCTCGGCGTCCCGTTCATGATGGTCGCCCTGCTCGGCGGACTGCAGTCCATCCCCGGCGAGCTCTACGAGGCCGCCGAGATGGACGGCGCCAACGCCTGGCAGCGGTTCCGCAACATCACCATGCCCGGGCTGCGGTCGGTGTCCACCACCGTCGTCCTGCTGAGCACCATCTGGACCTTCAACATGTTCCCGGTGATCTTCCTGCTCACCCGGGGCGGTCCCGGTGAGGCCACCCAGATCCTGGTCACCCAGGCGTACAAGTTCTCGTTCGAGATCAGTCCGCGCGACTTCGCCCAGTCCTCCACCTGGGGCGTGCTGATCCTCGTCCTCCTGATGGTCTTCGCCGCTGTCTACCAGCGCGTCCTCCGCAAGCAGGGAGAAACCTGGTGACCACGACCAACGTCCCGGCGCGCGGCCGCCGCTCGCCGCTCGCCTCGGCGGGGCTCCACCTCACGCTGCTCGTCGCCTCCGTGATCGCCGTCTTCCCGGTGCTGTGGGTGCTGCTGACCTCGCTGAAGCCGGCGAGCTACGCGACCACCACGGACTTCGTGAAGGAGACGACGCTCGAGAACTACACGAAGCTGCTGGAGGACACCGAGTTCCTGACCTGGTTCGGCAACTCGCTGCTCGTCGCCGGCCTCACCACGGTCCTCGGCGTCTTCGTGGCCGCCACCACCGGCTACGCCGTCAGCCGCTTCCGCTTCCCCGGCAAGCGGGGACTGATGTGGACGCTGCTGATCACCCAGATGTTCCCGGTCGCGGTCCTCATCGTGCCGATCTACAACATCATGTCGAACCTGGGCCTGCTCAACGAGCCGGCCGGCCTCGTCATCACGTACCTCACCATCGCGGTGCCCTTCTGCGCCTGGATGATGAAGGGGTTCTTCGACACCATCCCGCGCGAGATCGACGAGTCGGGGCAGGTCGACGGGCTCACCCCGTTCGGCACCTTCTGGCGGCTCATCCTGCCCCTCGCCAAGCCCGGCATCGCGGTCACGGCCTTCTACTCGTTCATCACCGCGTGGGGCGAGGTCGCGTACGCCTCGGCCTTCATGGTCGGCGACGAGAACCTGACCCTCGCCGGCGGACTGCAGAAGTTCGTCAACCAGTACGGCGCCCAGTGGGGGCCGATGACCGCGGCCTCCGTGCTGATCGCCATCCCGGCCGCGATCGTCTTCCTCTTCGCGCAGCGCCATCTGGTCACGGGCGTGTCGGCGGGCGCAGTCAAGGGCTGACCCGCACGTGCCGTACGTTCCCCCCAACCACCACCATCCCAGGGATGAAATGACCCAGCACCTCGCTGCCCCCGCCACCGCGACGACGTCCGGCCACCGTGCCGAGCCTGCGCCATGGTGGCGGGACGCGGTGATCTACCAGGTCTATCCGCGCAGCTTCGCCGACGGCAACGGCGACGGCATGGGCGATCTCGCCGGGATACGCAGCCGGCTCCCGTACCTCAAGGAGCTCGGCGTCGACGCGGTCTGGCTCAGCCCGTTCTACGCCTCCCCACAGGCCGACGCGGGCTACGACGTCGCCGACTACCGTGCCATCGACCCGATGTTCGGCACGCTCCACGACGCCGACGCCCTGATCCGCAGTGCCCACGCCCTGGACCTGCGCATCATCGTCGACCTCGTGCCCAACCACTGCTCGGACCAGCACGACTGGTTCCGGCAGGCGCTGCGCGAGGGCCCCGGCTCCCGCCTGCGCGAGCGGTTCCACTTCCGGCCCGGCAAGGGCGCGGACGGCGAACTGCCGCCCAACGACTGGGAGTCGATCTTCGGCGGCCCGGCCTGGACCCGGACGGCGAACCCGGACGGCACCCCCGGCGAGTGGTACCTGCACCTGTTCGCCCCGGAGCAGCCGGACTTCAACTGGGAGCACCCGGCCGTCCAGGACGAGTTCCGCTCGATCCTCCGCTTCTGGCTGGACCTGGGCGCCGACGGCTTCCGCGTCGACGTCGCCCACGGCCTGGTCAAGGCGCCCGGTCTGCCCGACATCGGCTCCGGGGACCAGCTGAAGCTGCTCGGAAACGATGTCATGCCGTTCTTCGACCAGGACGGCGTCCACGAGATCTACCGCTCCTGGCGGCGGATCCTCGACGAGTACGAGGGCGAGCGCGTCCTCGTCGCCGAGGCGTGGACCCCGACCGTGGAGCGCACCGCGCTGTACGTCCGCCCCGACGAGATGCACCAGGCCTTCAACTTCCAGTACCTGACGACCAACTGGGACGAGAAGGAGCTGCGCGAGGTCATCGACGGCTCGCTCGCCGCGATGCGCCCGGTCGGGGCGCCCACCACCTGGGTGCTGTCCAACCACGACGTCACCCGGCACGCCACCCGCTTCGGCAACCCGCCGGGCCTCGGCACCCAGCTGCGCGAGCAGGGCGACCGCGAGCTCGGTCTGCGCCGCGCCCGCGCGGCCACGCTGCTGATGCTGGCGCTGCCCGGCTCGGCGTACGTCTACCAGGGCGAGGAGCTGGGCCTGCCGGACGTCACCGACCTGCCGGACGAGGTGCGCCAGGACCCGTCGTTCTTCCGGGCGGAGGGGCAGGACGGGTTCCGCGACGGCTGCCGGGTGCCGATCCCGTGGACCCGCGAGGGCTCCTCGTACGGCTTCGGCAGCGGCGGCAGCTGGCTCCCGCAGCCGGCCGAGTGGGCCGAGCTGAGCGTGGAGGCGCAGACCGGGGTGCCCGGCTCCACCCTCGAGCTCTACCGGGCGGCACTCGCCGCCCGGCGGGAGCACCCGGGCCTCGGCGCGGGTGAGGCGGTGACATGGCTGGACGCACCTGACGGCGTCCTGGCCCTGTCCCGCGAGGGGTTCGTCTGCACCACCAACACCACGGGCGCGCCGGTCCGCCTCCCCGCACCCGGCGCGCTCCTGCTGGCCAGTGCGCCGGTCGCGGTGAACGACGGCTTCGCCGTCCTGCCCGCGGACGCCACGGCGTGGTGGACGGTGTGACGCTCCCCGGGCCGAGGGCCCCGCGTCCGGATCAGGCCGAGCCCGGCACGATCCGGACGCGAGGCCCTCGGGGCAGCGCGGGGGCGGCCGCTCCCCGGCTCGCCGACATCGCCGTGCAGGCGGACGTCAGCGAGGCCACGGTCAGCCGTGTCCTCAACGGCAAGCCCGGCGTGTCGGCGGCGACCCGCACCCGGGTGCTCGCGGCGCTCGACATCCTCGGCTACGAGCGTCCGGTGCGGCTGCGGCGGCGCAGCGCGGGACTGATCGGGCTGGTGGTTCCCGAACTCACCAACCCGATCTTCCCGGCGTTCGCCCAGGTCATCGAGCAGGTGTTGGCCGGGCACGGCTACACCCCCGTGCTGTGCTGCCAGCAGCCCGGCGGGGCCAGCGAGGACGAACTCGTCGAACAGCTGGAGGAGAGCGGCGTCGACGGAATCGTCTTCCTCTCGGGACTCCACGCCGACACGGCCGCCGACCAGGGCCGCTACGCCGAACTGGCCGCGCGTCGCGTCCCGTTCGTGCTCATCAACGGCTGGAACGAGCAGGTCTCCGCGCCGTTCGTCTCGCCCGACGACCACATGGCCGCGGGCATGGCCGTGCGCCATCTCGCCGAGCTCGGCCACGAGCGCATCGGGCTGGCGGTCGGGCCGGTGCGCTATGTGCCGTCGCGCCGGAAGACCGAGGGGTTCCTGGCGGCGGCCGGCCCGGACGCCGAACGGTACGTCCGGCACACCCTGTTCAGTGTGGAGGGCGGTCACGCGGCCGCCGCCGAACTCATCGACGCGGGCTGCACCGGAATCGTCTGCGGCAGCGACATGATGGCGCTCGGGGTGATCCGGGCGGCCCGCGAGCGAGGCCTGGGCGTACCGGGCGACGTGTCGGTGGTCGGGTACGACGACTCGCCGCTGATCCCCTTCACCGACCCACCGCTGACGACCGTGCGGCAACCGGTCCAGGCCATGGCGTCGGCGGCGGTCGGCGCGCTGCTGGAGGAGATCCGCGGAAACCCCGTGCCCAGCACCGAGTACGTCTTCCAGCCGGAGCTGGTGGTGCGCGGCTCGACGGCGCGCGCGCGGAGCTGACCGGCCGGGACGGCCGTCACGCCATCTGTCCGCAGGGTGAAAAACCTTGCAGGCAGATGGCGTTCGTGTTTCCCGGATGTGTCCTGACGGTTGACCGGGCAACCGTTCGGGCCTACGGTCACCTGCGCAGAGGGCTCTTTCAGTTTTGCAGCAAGAACATTCAACCCCCACCCGGAGTCCTCGTCACCAACCTCCCACCTCCCTTCCTGAGCCGCAGGAGGAAGCACATGGCCAGCAGATCTCTGGCTGCCGCGCTCGCCGTCGTGGCGGGCACGGCCGCCGCGGTGATCGCGCCACCCGGGGCAGCACAGGCGGCCCCGCCCGGAACCAAGGACGTCACCGCCGTCCTCTTCGAATGGCGCTTCGACTCGGTCGCCCAGGCGTGCACCGGCACCCTGGGACCGGCCGGGTACGGATACGTCCAGGTCTCCCCGCCCCAGGAGCACATACAGGGCGGGCAGTGGTGGACGTCGTACCAGCCCGTCAGCTACCGGATCGCGGGGCGGCTGGGCGACCGCGCCGCCTTCACGAACATGGTCAACGCCTGCCACTCGGCGGGCGTCAAGGTCGTCGTCGACACCGTCATCAACCACATGGCGGCCGGGAACGGCACGGGCACGGGCGGCTCGTCGTACACCAAGTACGGCTATCCCGGCCTGTACTCGGCGCCGGACATGGACGACTGCACCGCGCAGATCACCAACTACCAGGACCGCGCCAACGTCCAGAACTGCGAGCTCGTCGGGCTCGCCGACCTCGACACCGGCGAGGAGTACGTCCGCAACAAGATCGCGGGCTATATGAACGACCTGCTGTCGCTCGGAGTCGACGGCTTCCGCGTCGACGCCGCCAAGCACATGCCGGCCGCCGACCTGGCCGCGATCAAGGCCAGGCTCAGCAACCCGGGCGTGTACTGGAAGCAGGAGGCCATCCACGGCGCCGGCGAGGCCGTCCAGCCCGACGAGTACCTCGGCAACGGCGATGTGCAGGAGTTCCGCTACGCCCGCGACCTCAAGCGCGTCCTCAAGAACGAGAACCTGGCGTACCTCAAGAACTTCGGCGAGGGCTGGGGCTACATGACGAGCGGCAAGTCCGCCGTCTTCGTCGACAACCACGACACCGAGCGCGGCGGCGACACGCTCAACTACAAGGACGGCGCCGACTACACCCTGGCGAACGTCTTCATGCTGGCCTGGCCGTACGGCGCGCCGGACGTCCACTCCGGCTACGAGTGGTCCGACAAGGACGCCGGCCCGCCCAACGGCGGCACGGTGAACGCCTGCTACAGCGACGGCTGGAAGTGCCAGCACGCCTGGCGCGAGATCTCCTCCATGGTCGCCTTCCGGAACGTGGCCCGCGGTCAGGGCGTCACGAACTGGTGGGACAACGGCGCCGACGCGATCGCGTTCGGCCGGGGCGACAAGGCGTACGTCGCCATCAACCACGAGACCTCGGCGCTGACCCGGACCTTCCAGACCTCCCTCCCGGCCGGCGACTACTGCGACGTCCAGTCGGGCACGGGCGTCACGGTGAACAGCGCGGGCCAGTTCACCCGGACGCTGGGCGCCAACACGGCGGTCGCCCTGCACTCCGGGGCCAGGAACTGCGGCGGCTCGGCGTCCGCCTCCGGCGCCTCGTTCGCGGTCAACGCCACGACCGTGCCCGGCCAGGACATCTACGTCACCGGCGACCAGGCGGCCCTCGGCAACTGGAACCCCGGCGGCGCCCTCAAGCTCGACCCGGCGGCCTACCCCGTGTGGAAGCTCGACGCCGGCCTCCCCGCCGGGACCTCCTTCCAGTACAAGTACCTGCGCAAGGACGGCGCGGGCAACGTCACCTGGGAGACCGGGGCGAACCGCACGGCGACGGTCCCGCCCACCGGCAGGGTGAGCCTCAACGACACCTGGAGGTCCTGAACCAGGGGGGCGGCGCGGCGCCGGTGGACGGCCGCCGCACCGCCGCCCGTCCCGCCCCGGGCGGCGCGGCCGGGTGAGCATCCACCACGGCCGTGCCGCCCGGATCCGGCGGCCGGGCAGGCCCGCCGGGCGGCGCGGGTGAGCTCCACGGCCTGCCGCACAGCCTCTCCGATCCCGACCGGTCCCCGAGCGGTCCGAAGAGTCCCGACCAGCCCCGAAGAGCCCCCGAGCAACAGGCCCCGAGCAACAGGCCCCGAGCAACGGGCCCATAGCGACGAGCCCCCGCGAGCCACGGGCCCGAGCCCGGGTCCACGGGCTCAGACGCGTTCCGATCCGACACGAGTTCCGACGAGTCCAGACCAGTGAGGAGAACCCTCGTGATACCCCCCTCGCGCGGTCGGCGCAGAACGGTGGCGGCCGGCCTGGCCGTCGCCGTCTGCGCCGCGCTCGCGCCCGCCGTGCCCGCCGCGGCGGCGAAGCCGCCCGCGCCACCCTCCGACGCGCGGCTCGCCGCACAGCCCGCCCGCCACGATCTGACCCGCGAGCAGTTCTACTTCGTGCTGCCGGACCGGTTCGCGAACGGCGACCGGTCCAACGACCGCGGCGGGCTGACCGGTTCGCGTCTGCGGACCGGTTACGACCCCACCGACAAGGGCTTCTACCAGGGCGGCGACCTCAAGGGCCTCACCCAGCGGCTGGACTACATCAAGGGCCTCGGCACGACCGCCATCTGGCTCGCGCCGATCTTCAAGAACCGCCCCGTCCAGGGCAGCGGCAAGGACGCCTCGGCCGGTTACCACGGCTACTGGATCACCGACTTCACCCAGGTCGACCCGCACTTCGGCACCAACCGGGACCTGGAGAGGCTGATCGACAAGGCCCATGCCAAGGGCATGAAGGTCTTCTTCGACGTCATCACGAACCACACCGCCGACACCGTCGACTACGCCGAGAAGGCGTACGGCTACCGCCCCAAGGGCTCCCACCCGTACCTCGACAAGGACGGCCGCCCCTTCGACGACCGCGAGGGGATCCCGCGCGGCGCGGTCGACGCCGACTCCTTCCCGTACACCCCGGTCAAGGGGGAGGGCGCCGTCACCAAGGTCCCGGCGTGGCTCAACGACCCGACGATGTACCACAACCGGGGCGACTCCACCTGGGCCGGGGAGAGCGCCGAGTACGGCGACTTCGTCGGGCTGGACGACCTGTGGACCGAACGGCCCGAGGTCGTCGACGGCATGAAGCGGATCTACGAGAAGTGGGTCCGCGACTTCGACATCGACGGTTTCCGCATCGACACGGTCAAGCACGTCGACCTGGACTTCTGGACCCAGTGGGCGACCGCGCTGGACGCGTACGCGGCGAGGCAGGGCCGTGAGGACTTCTTCATGTTCGGCGAGGTGTTCTCCGCCGACACCGCCGTGACCTCGCCGTACGTCACCCGGGGCCGGCTGGACTCCACCCTCGACTTCCCCCTCCAGGACGCGGCCCGCGCCTACGCCTCGCAGGGCGCCGACGCCGGGCGGCTCGCCAAGGTCTTCGCCGACGACCACCGGTACACCACCGACAAGGCCAACGCCTACGAGCAGGTGACCTTCCTCGGCAACCACGACATGGGCCGCATCGGCACCTTCCTGAAGCAGGACAACCCCGGAGCCGGGGACGCCGAACTGCTGAAGCGGGCCCGCCTCGCCAACGAGCTGATGTTCCTCAGCCGCGGCAACCCCGTCGTCTACTACGGCGACGAGCAGGGCTTCACCGGCGCCGGCGGCGACAAGGACGCCCGCCAGACCCTCTTCGCCTCGAAGACCGCCGACTACCTCGACGACGACCAGCTCGGCACGGACCGCACCCACGCCGACGACGCGTACGACACCACCCACCCCGTCTACCGCTCGATCGCCGCGCTGTCGAAGCTCACCCGTGAGCACCCGGCGCTGCGCGACGGTGTCCAGCAGGAGCGGTACGCGAGGGACTCCGTGTACGCCTTCTCCCGCACCGACGCGACGAAGCGCACGGGAGCCGTCGAGTACCTGGTGGCCGTCAACAACGCCACGACCGCGAAGACCGTGACCCTGCCCGTGGACTCGGCGGACTTCCGTGTCCTGTACGGCGGTTCCGGCGCCGTCCGCGCCACGGGCGGCCGGGTCACCGTCACCGTGCCCGCGCTGTCGTCCCTAGTGCTGCGCGCGACCGGGCCCCTCGCGCCTCCCGCAGCGAAGCCGTCCCTCACCCTGAAGGCGCCGGCCGCCGGGGCCACCGGCACCGTGGAGATCTCCGCCGACCCCGAGGGCGGCCGGCTCAACCGGGTCGTGTTCGCGGCGCAGGTGGGCAACGGCGCCTGGCGCACCCTCGGCACCGCCGACCACGCCCCGTACAAGGTCACCCAGCACATCACGGCACCCGCCGGAACGCCCCTGCGCTACAAGGCGGTCGTCGTCGACAGCCTCGGCCGCACCGCGAGCGCCCTCGCCGCCACCACGGCCGGCCAGGTCCCGCCGCCGGAGAGGCCCACGGCCGTGGAACGCACCCACGCGGTCGTCCACTACAGGCGCGCCGACGGGGACTACGACGGAGCGCAGCTGAAGGCCGCCGGGACCACGGCCGCGTTCACCGGCCGCGACGCCTGGGGCGCCTTCGCCTGGGTCAAGGTCCCCGAGGGCGCCTCCACCCTCTCGTACACCGTCGAGAAGGGCGGCACGGCCGACGGGCCGCAGCGCAGCATCGACCTCGGCCGCACCGGCGAGGTCTGGATCACGCAGGGCCAGGACGGCCAGTCCGACACCGCTCCCGACGGCGCCCGCCCGCCGCAGGACACGAAGAAGGCCGTGCTCCACTACCACCGGCCCGACGGTGACTACGACGGCTGGGGCCTGCACACCTGGACCGGCGCCGCCGAGCCCACCGACTGGTCGAAGCCGCTGATGCCGGTGCGGAAGGACGCGTACGGCGTCACCTTCGAGGTCCCGCTCGCCGACGGCGCCGACTCGCTCAGCTACATCGTCCACAAGGGCGACCAGAAGGACCTGCCGACCGACCAGTCGCTGTCCTTCGGCGGCCACGGCCGCGAGGTGTGGATGCTCGCCGGGCAGCCGGAGTACCTGCTCCCCATGAGCGGCGGCGTGCCCGCCCCGGACCTGTCGAAGGCCGAGGCGCAGTTCATCGACCGCGACACCGTCGTCTGGAAGGTGAAGGCGACCGACGCCACCAGCCAGCAGCTCGTGTACGCACCCGGCGGCGGCATCGACGTGGTCGACGGTGCGCTCTCCGACGAGGGGCAGTGGCTGCGCCTCGCCCCGTCGACGCTGACCGACGCCCAGAAGGCGAAGTTCCCGCACCTGAAGGACTTCCCCGCCTTCACCGTCGACCCGCGCGACCGCGACCGCGTCGAGGAGGCCCTGCGCGGCCAGCTGATCGCCACCCAGCGCAACGCGGCGGGCGCCCTGCTCGCCGCCACCGGCGTGCAGATCCCGGGCGTGCTCGACGACCTCTACGCGGGCAGGGCGCAGAAGGCCGCGCTCGGCCCGGTGTTCCGCAAGGGCAGCCCGACGCTGTCCGTGTGGGCGCCCACCGCGCGCAAGGTCGCCCTCGAACTCGACGGGAAGACCGTCCCGATGCGCCGCGACGACGCCTCCGGCGTCTGGTCGGTCACCGGCCCGGCGAGCTGGCGGGGCAAGCCCTACCGGTACGCCGTGACCGTCTGGGCGCCCAGCGTGCGGAAGCTGGTCACCAACAAGGTCACCGACCCGTACTCCACCGCCCTCACCACCGACTCCGCCCGCAGCCTCGTCGTCGACCTCGCCGACCCGAAGCTCGCGCCCGAGGGCTGGTCCACACTGCGCAAGCCCGCCGCCGCGCCGCTGAAGGACGCCCAGATCCAGGAGCTGCACGTCCGCGACTTCTCGGTCGCCGACCGCACCGCCAAGCACAAGGGCGGCTATCTGGCCTTCACCGAGCGCGACTCGGCCGGGATGAAGCACCTGGCGTCGCTCGCGAGGAGCGGCACCTCCTACGTCCATCTGCTGCCCGCCTTCGACATCGGGACCATCCCGGAGAGGAAGTCGGACCAGGCGGTGCCGGACTGCGATCTGAAGGTGTACGCGCCGGACTCCGAGGAGCAGCAGGCCTGCGTCGCGAAGGCGGCCGCGAAGGACGCCTACAACTGGGGCTACGACCCGCTGCACTACACCGTCCCCGAGGGCTCCTACGCCTCCGACCCCGAGGGCACGCGCCGCACGGTCGAGTTCCGGCGGATGGTGCAGGGGCTCAACGGCGCCGGACTGCGCACCGTCATGGACGTCGTCTACAACCACACCGTCGCGAGCGGCCAGTCGGAGAAGTCCGTGCTGGACCGGATCGTCCCCGGCTACTACCAGCGGCTCCTCGACGACGGATCCGTGGCCACGTCCACCTGCTGCGCCAACACCGCGCCCGAGAACACCATGATGGGCAAGCTCGTCGTGGACTCGGTCGTCACCTGGGCGAAGGACTACAAGGTCGACGGCTTCCGGTTCGACCTGATGGGCCACCACCCGAAGGCGAACATGCTCGCCGTCCGCAAGGCCCTCGACTCGCTCACCGTCGAGAAGGACGGCGTTGACGGGAAGAAGATCATCCTTTACGGGGAGGGCTGGAACTTCGGCGAGATCGCGGACGACGTCCGCTTCGTCCAGGCCACCCAGAAGAACATGGCCGGCACGGGGATCGCCACCTTCTCCGACCGGGCACGGGACGCCGTCCGCGGCGGCGGCCCGTTCGACGAGGACCCGGGCGTCCAGGGCTTCGCCTCCGGTCTGTTCACGGAGCCCAACGCCTCCGGGGCCAACGGCACCCCGGCCGAGCAGAGGGCGCGGCTGCTGCACTACCAGGACCTGATCAAGGTCGGGCTGTCCGGGAACCTGGCGTCGTACACCTTCACCGACACCCGGGGCCGTACGGTCAAGGGCTCCGAGGTCGACTACAACGGCTCACCGGCGGGCTACTCGGCCGTGCCCGGTGACGCCCTGGCCTACGCGGACGCACACGACAACGAGACGCTCTACGACGCACTGGCCTTCAAGCTGCCGCCGTCCGTCTCCGCGTCCGGCCGCGCCCGGATGCAGGTCCTCGCCATGGCGACGGCCGCGCTCTCGCAGGGGCCCGCGCTGTCCCAGGCCGGCACCGACCTCCTCCGGTCGAAGTCGCTGGACCGCAACTCCTACGACAGCGGCGACTGGTTCAACCCCGTCCACTGGGACTGCCGCGACGGCAACGGCTTCGGCCGCGGCCTGCCGCCGGCGGCCGACAACAAGGCCAAGTGGCCGTACGCCAAGCCGCTGCTGACCGCGCCCACGCTGAAGCCCGGCTGCGCGGAGATCACCGGCACCTCCGCCGCCTACCGCGATCTGCTGAGGATCCGCACGACGGAGGACGCGTTCGGACTCGGCTCGGCCGAGGAGGTGCAGTCGGCCCTGTCCTTCCCGCTGTCGGGGAAGGACGAGACCCCGGGCGTGATCACCATGCGCCTCGGCGACCTGGTCGTGGTCTTCAACGCCACGCCGGACCGGCAGACCCAGCGGATCGGCGCCCTCGCGGGCACGTCCTACGGGCTGCACCCGGTCCAGGCCGGAGGCGCCGACGCGGTGGTCAAGTCGGCGTCGTACGACGGCGCCACCGGCACCTTCGCGGTACCGGGACGCACGGTCGCCGTCTTCGCCCGCGGCTGACGCACGGCGGCGCGCCGGGGCCCTCCGGGCTCAGGCGCGCTGCTGCGGAACCCGGGTCGCGGGCGCCGGCGACGGCGCCCGCGGCACGAGGTCCACGAGCCGGCCGACGAGCTCCCCGAAGGGGCCGTCGGCCGGCTCGTCCCGCATGATGCGCATCAGCACGGCCGCCATGTCCGGGTCGTACGCCGCGGGCACCGCCACCAGCGCCGCGAAGTCGTGGACCAGTTGGAGCTCCAGCTCCGCGCGCGGCACGTCCCGCCCGTCCAGCCAGATCAGCGCCGTGGACTCGGCCAGGGACACCCAGGACCGGACCACCAGCCGCAGCCGCGGCGCCGGGTCCGTGACGCCGAGGTGGGCCATGATCTGCTCGTAGGCCGCCTGACGGACCCCGTCGATCACCGCGCTGGTGGTGCCGATGCCGGCCGCGGGACCGCCCCGCATCAGCGCCGAGAAGCCCGGCCCGTGCTCGTCGACGAAGTCGAAGAACCGGCGCATCACCCTCAGCAGCCGTCCGCCGAGCGGGCCCTCGTGCCGCTCCGTGAAGCGGTTCGCGAGGTCTTCCGCCGCCCGCCGCAACGCCGCCTCGTACAGACTCTGCTTGCCGGGGAAGTAGTGGTAGACGAGCGGGCGCGAGATACCCGCGGCGGCGGCGATCTCGTCGATCGACACCTCGTCGGGGGAGCGGTGGCTGAACAGTTCCAGCGCCACCCCGATCAGCTGCTGCCTGCGCTCTTCGACGCCCATCCTGCGGCGAACCCCGGTCGTCATGCGAACAGCCTAACGGCCGGGCGTCGGACGCCGGCCGCCGCTCGGCGGGTACGCTCCGGGAACATGACCGCTTCTGACCAGGAGACACCTGCCGACGCGCCGGCACCTGCGGTTGCGCCCGTGGACGCGTCGGCGCCCGCGGTTGCGCCCGTGGACGTGTCGGCGCCCGCGGTTGCGCCCGTGGACGTGTCGGCACCTGCGGTTGCGCCCGTGGACGCGTCGGCACCCGCGGGTGCGCCCGTGGACGCGTCGGCACCTGCGGGTGCGCCCGGGGACGCGGACGCGGACCCGGACGCACCGGAGCCGGAGGGCATGACCCCTCGCCAGGCCCGGACGCTCCGGATCGCCGCGGCGTCCGTCGTGCTCGTGGCGCTGGGCGCGGTCCTGGCGGTACGGCTGGCCAGCCGCACGTCGGTCCTCGTGGTCGGGGTGTACGGACTGGCCATGATCCTGTGCGGGATCGTCATCGAGCTGAGCCGCCACGGCCGCACCCGGCTGGGGACGTATCTGCTGGGCGCGGGCCTGGCGGCGGCCCTGGCGGCGGACTGGCTGCTGCTGCCCTGAGCGGTTCGGCGAGGCCCGCTACAGGTCAAGGACGAGCCGGTCGCCGCGGCAGCGCGAGACGCAGATCAGCATCGAGTCCTCGCGCTCGGCGTCCGTGAGCAGCTCGTCGCGGTGGTCGACCTCGCCCTCGACGACCCGTTGTCGGCAGGTGCCGCAGAACCCCTGCGTACAGGAGTAGGAGACGTTCGGCAGTTCGTCCCGTACGACGGCGAGCACCGAGCGGTCGGCCGGGACGGTCAGCACCCGGCCGGAGCGGCGCAGTTCCAGCGCGAACGCCCCGCCGGGCACCGCCGCCGGGGCGGTGAACCGCTCCAGATGCGGCTCGCGGCCCTCGCCCAGCGCACCGGCGACCGCGTCCATCAGACTCTCGGGTCCACAGCAGTACACGGCCGTCTCCGCCGGCAGTCCGTCGAGGAACGCCAGTCCGGGCCGCCCCGACTCGTCCTCGGCGACGACCGTCACCCGTCCGCCGGCCCCGCCCGCCGTCCTCTCCAGCTCGTCGAGGAACGGCATCGAGGCCCGGCTGCGCCCGCAGTACAGCAGCCGCCAGTGGGCGCCCGCACGCTCCGCGGCCCGCACCATCGGCAGGACGGGCGTGATGCCGATGCCTCCTGCGACGAAGACGTACGAGGGCGCGTCGACCAGCGGGAAGCGGTTGCGCGGGCCCCGGATCTCGATCTCCGTTCCCTCGTGCAGCTGTTCACGCACCTCGCGTGAACCACCGCGGCCGTCCTCCAGCACCCTGGTGGCGATGGTGTACGCGCCGCCGTCGCCCGGGTCCCCGCACAGCGAGTACTGCCGTACGGCGCCGGAGGGCAGGACGACGTCGATGTGCGCCCCCGGCTCCCAGGGCGGCAGATCCGCTCCCTCCAGACGGAGCCGGACCACGCCCTCGGCGGGCTCGGTGCGTTCGGTGACCAGCACGCGGTACGAGGCGGACCGGCGGGCCTCGCGGCGCCGGCCCGAGATCGGCTCCTCCAGCGCGGGCATCGGCCACAGCGGGGAGGCCCCGATGCGGCGCCGCAGGGCCCGCCGGGCGAGCAGGGCGCCGCCGGCGACGAGGGCCACGGTCAGCGGACGGGGCACGTCAGCGGCCCCCGTCCGGGCCGTGGGGCAGGCCGTTGGCGCCGGGGGAGGAGGCGAGGTAGGCGAGCGCCTGCGCGGTGCTGCCCTCCTGGCTCGGGTGGTACGTACGGCTGAGGTAGCGCGGGATCGAGCGCAGCATCGCGGGGGTGGAGGGCAGGACGCCCCGCCTGCCGCCGTCGTAGAAGTCGCGGAAGCTCGCCCTGCGGTCGAGCAGTGCGGGGTCGTTCTCCATGAAGAAGCGGATGCCGCGTTGCCAGAGGAAGACGAGGGCGGAGAAGGCCGCGGCCCAGGTCCGCACCCGGCGGCGGTAGCTGCCGTCGACGTGCATGAAGAGGTCGAAGGCCACCGAGCGGTGCTCGACCTCCTCCGCGCCGTGCCAGCGCAGCAGATCGAGCATCACCGGGTCGGCGCCGCGCCGGTCGAGCTCCTCGGCCCCGAGCACCCAGTCGCCGAGGAACGCCGTGTAGTGCTCGATCGCGGCGATCAGTGCGACCCGTTCCTTCAGCCACCAGCTGCGCGCCTTCCCCGGCGGCAGCGTCCGGTCGCCGAGCAGCTTCTCGAAGAACCAGTCGACCTGGGCGGTGTACGGGGTCGGGTCGAGTCCGAGCGCCCTGAGGTGCGGCAGTACGTCGTCATGGGCCTGGGAGTGCACCGCCTCCTGGCCGATGAAGCCGATGACGTCCTCGCGCAGCCTGTCGTCGCGGATGTGCGGCAGCACCTGCTTGTAGACGTGCACGAACCAGCGTTCGCCGGCGGGGAGCAGCAGGTGCAGCACATTGATGGTGTGGGTGGTGAAGGGGTCGCCAGGGACCCAGTGGAGGGGCGTGTCCTCCCAGGCGAAGGCGACCTTGCGGGCTTTGAGCGCCGTGTGTTCCGACGCCACCGTGACCGGCTGCGTATTAGACATGTTGTCAATGTACTGACGGGTACGCCGCCGCAACAGGGTTGTGCGGCAAGGAATCGGCCCGGAAGGACCCCCCGCCGGGCCGGGTCGGGACAGACCCCGGAGGCCGCGGAAGCGCGAGCGACAGGGTGCGTCCCCGGCACCGCTCAGCGCAGGGCGGGGACCCGGGTGCCGTCCGTGAGACGTCCGTCGAGCTCCACCCGCACCCCCTGGCGCGCCGGCACGACGAGGTGGTTGCCTTCCGCGCCGCCCGTGACCCCGCCGGAGGCGCGCACGGAGGTGACGTCCTCACTGCCCGCCGCCAGCACGTACCACTGCCCCGTGCGGGACTTCCACAACACGCCCGCCAGTACCCGCGGATCCCGCGGTCCGCACGCGGGCGACACCTCGGAACGGGCCACCACCACGCCCGGCGACCCGGCCGCCGGGCCCGACGACGGCGGCTGGAACTGGGCGAGCACCCGGCCGCCCGTGCCGCGCCAGGTCTCGGCGCGGGTGCACAGCCACGCGGCCCTGCCGTTGCCCTCGGGCAGCAACTGGCGCGTGTACCGCCACGCGTTGACCTCCCGCACCCCGTTCGAGCGCATCGTCGGCAGCAGACAGGCGGTGCGCGCCCAGGCGGTACGGGCCTCCTCCGGTGCGTCCGGGACGTCCCCGGCGGACAGCGGCGGGCCCCAGGTCAGCCGGGCCGGGACGATCTCGCCGAGATCCGTGACCAGTCGTCGTGCGCCACCCCCGGCCAGCTCCAGCGCATGCCACGACCGGCACTCGGAGGCCTCGGCCGGGCTCGGCAGCGCCTCCGTCACCCCGTGCGCGTCCCGCCGCAGCGCCCGCGCCCCCGCGTCCGGGCCGAGCAGGTCCCGCGCCGAGGCCGCGTGCACCCAGGGGGCCGTCAGATAGCGGACCTCCCCGCGACCGCGGCCGACGAGCAGCGCCCCCGCGGTGGCCGCGTCGGCCGAGTCGGTCCGCGCGAGGTCCAGCGCCGGGCCGCCGGTCGTGCCCTCGTCCGGCTCCGCGTACCGCACGACGCGCAGCCCGTCGTGGAACAGCACCACACGGGCCCGGCCCACCTCGCCGGCGAACAGCAGCTGCGGAGCGCCCATCGGCGGCCCCGGCGGGGTGCCGGGCGTGGCGGACACCTGCACCGTCGCACCGGGCCGCGCCCAGACGGCCAGCGCCCGGCGCAGCAGCGCGTGGTCCCCGGTCAGCGCACCGCGGGCGGGCCACACGGAGAAGTCGGTGCGGCTGGAACTCCGCCAGGCCAGCGGGGCGATCCGCTGCAGCCGCGCCGGGTCCAGAGCCGCCTCGGACGCCGGGTGGCGCGCGTAGAGCGGGGCGGCCGCCTCCGCCGGCGCCCAGCCCTGCCCGGGCAGGCCCAGCAGAGTGCCGGACACCAGTACGGCGGCGGCCGCCGCGAGCGCCGCCTTGGCGTGCCGGCGGCGGCGCATCAGATCCGTCGGCCGGGCCTGCAGGGAGCAGGGGTCGAACTCCGGGGAGCCGAGCAGCGCGACCGCGCTCCTGCCCATCGGGGTGCGGAGCCCGTCCGCCGCCGCGAGCGCCGCGTGCGGGTCCGCGACCCCGGCGCCGGTCAGGACCTGCCGTACCGCGGCGTCCGGCATCCCCTCCAGGGCGCGCAGCACGTACGCGGCACGGGCTGCCCCGGACAGCGCGGACAGCCGCTGGTCCAGGGCGAGTTCGTCCGCGCCGCCGGAGCGGGGGAACAGCCGCAGCCCCCACACCTGGGGCAGCAGCGGAGGGAACTGCACACGCTTCGGCCAGGCCCGCCGCCGCAGCGGAAGACCCGCGTCCAGCGCCTGCCGCAGCACCCGACCGCGAACGTACGCGTACCCCGGCGCGGCCGTTCCGCGCGGGGCCGGGACCCGTGCCTCACCGGCCTCGGGAAGCCGGGCGGCGCGGCCGCGCGGCAGGGAGCGCTGCACGATCCAGTGGGCCGTCAGCACACGGCGGTTGCGGCCGAGGGAGGGCGGCAGGACGAGGTAGGCGATCCGCACCAGACGCGGATAGTGCTCCACGAGCGCGGCCTCGGCCTGCTCCACGTCGACGGCGGCGGGGGCGAGTTCCTGGGTGCTCACCTTCAGCAGAACGAGCGAATACTGCGATAGTCACCAGTCTTTGTCGGCCGGACCGGTGAGACGGGCGCGGATGCGTGCCACCGTCGCGTCGCCCACTCCGAGCCCGTCCCTCACGTACCGCTCCAGCGAGCCGTAGTGCCTGGTCATCTCGGACCGGGCCGCGGCCAGGTAGTCCGGTGTCACCCCGACGAGGGTGAGCGCGATCTCCGGGTCGCCGCCCTGGGCGGTGAAACCCTCCACGAGCGGTGCGAAAGCCTGGCGCACCGCCGGGTTCACGGACAGGTACTCCGCCTCGACGGTGTCCTCGTCCGCCCCGAGCAGGCCCAGCACGACGGCCGCGGCCCAGCCGGTGCGGTCCTTGCCCGCCGTGCAGTGGAACAGCACGGTCCCGGCGTCCGGCTCGGCCAGGGCCTGCAGGAACGCCCCGTAGCCGCGCCGGGCGGACTCCGTGGAGACGAACGCGCGGTAGGTGTCGGCGAACAGCGCGTGCGCCCGGCCCCCACCCAGCTCCCGTTCGGCCGCCGCCGGATCGCCGAGCACCTCCCTCAGCCGTGCGGCCCCGGGCACCGTTCCGGACGCCAGGAAGTCCGCCAGCACATCGGCCGCCAGCACCCGGGTGCCCGGCGGAAGACGGTCGGGCCGCGCGCGGCGCTCCCCTTCCGTCCGGAAGTCGAACACGGTCGTGATGCCCAGGGCCGCGACCGCCGGGTCCGCCGTGGCGTCCATCCGGTCGAGCTGCCCGGACCGCAGCAGCAGCCCGGGGCGTACGACGCGTCCGTCCGCGAGCGGGGTCGGGCCGAGGTCGCGCAGATTGGCGACGGTGGTGGCGGGGATCGCGGGCATGGCGGCGGCTCTCCATGGTGCACGTGGGGCTGGTGCGACGTGCGGCACGTTACTCCCCGTTCCTCTGCACACCGGGGCGCCGACCGGGCACGATGGCCCGATGAGTACGCAACGAGCTCGAAGCACCACCCCGAAGGCCCTGGCCGCGCTGGCACTGACGGCCGCCATGGCCCTCACCGCCTGCGGCGGGGACGCGGACGAGGCCGCCGACGTGCCGAAGACGGCGACGGGGAGCCTCGAGCAGCTGGCGAAGCAGGCCGAGTGCAAGCCGAACATCCAGACGGACGCGAAGGAGCTGCGGCAGGCGAACTGCGCGACGAAGGACGGCAAGTACGTCCTCGCCACCTTCGCCACCGACCGCGGCCAGCGCGAGTGGATCAACGAGGCCAACGACTACGGCGGCTCGTACCTCGTCGGCAGGAAGTGGGTCGCCGTGGGCGACGAGAAGGTCGTGACAGCACTGCGCGGCCGGCTCGGTGGGACCGTGGAGAGCGGTGCCTCGCATGGCGGGCACTCGGGGAGCAGTGCCGGCAGTGGGGGGAACGAGGACGAGCACTCCGGCCATCACTGAGCAGGCCGCGCAGGATCGGGGGGGGAGGGAGGGGTTCGGCGGAAGGTGGCGCCGAACCCCGGGACTCAGGCGGGGAGCCCGGGGATCGGCGCCGGCTCGGAGAGCGTCAGCGGCACTTGCGTCCGGTGTTGATGCAGTTGACCACCTTGTTCATCAGCCTCTGGTCGAAGACGTTGATGAAGTCGCCGTGGTCGGTGACGGGCTTGTGCAGCTGCTCCGGGAAGGAGTCGACCGCGAAGACGCTCGGGTTGGCCCCGTCGAAGACCGGCGGCGGCACGTCGTAGACGATGCGCTGCACGAGCTGCGGGATGGCGCGGAAGCCGTTGGGGCAGGCGCCGTTGGCCTGCGCGAAGGCGACGTGGGTGCGGTGGTTGGCGCTGTCGGTGTTCTGGCCGTCCCAGCAGCTCTGGAACTTGAACGTCCGCACGACCTGGCTGCCCTCGGGGCAGATCGGGTACTTGTCCTTCAGCTGACGGTCCTCGAAGCCGGTGCAGCTCCACGACGCGTTCGCGTTGGCGTCACCGTTGACGAACGCCTTGGCGTCGCCGGTGATGATCCGCAGGAACCGCGGCATCGCCGTCACCTTGGACCGCGGGTTGCCGACGAAGTTCAGCGTGACCTGCGACGGCGTCTGGATCTCGCCGACGTTCTGGTCCTTGCCGCCGCCGTCCGCGTTGGCGTCGTTCTCCTGCTGCCCGTTCTGCAGCCGCAGCACCGGCCAGTAGTACGTCGACTTGTCGCCCTGGTTCGCACAGGTCGTCTGGCCGTTGGCGAGGTCGTCGTCGCTGGCGAAGGCGTCGTTGGCCTGGTTGCCCACGTAGTCGTGCATGTGGTGGGCGCCGTTGGCGACACCGGGCGCGACGATGACGTTGTCCGGGTTGAACTTGCCGTTCTCGTTCACACCGCAGCTGGTCGTGAACGTGCCCCGGGAGGCGCCGCTCCGGTTGCGGGGCTTGCTGACGTTCGGCTGGACGGACTGGATGTCGACGAAGTCGGACTGCTCCGGGCCGTTGCCGGCCTGACCGCCGTTGCCGTCGTCCTGGTCGCCGCCGTCCTGGCCCTGGCCGCCGTTCTCCTGGCCCTGGTCCTGACCGTCGCCCTGGTCGCCGCCGTCCTGCTCCTGACCGCCGTTCTGACCCTGGTCGTTGCCCTGGTCCTGACCGTCGTTGTCGTCGGCCCGCAGGGTGCACGGCGCCATGGACTCGAGGTTCTGCGGCCTGGGGGCGTTGCCGCGCTCGATGAGCGCGGCGATCCGCTGGAGGATCACCGTCCGCTCGTTCTTCAGCGGCGTGAGGATCTGCTGCTGCCCGTACCGGCGGTCGCTCTCGATCCGCTGCTTGAGGTCGGCGAACCGCTGGTACGCCGTGGTGATCTGGGTGTCCAGCGTCGCGAGTTCGCGGTCGACGTTGCCGCGCTCCTGCTGCGGCACCTCTCCCAGTTCGTTTCCGACGTCCGGGCAGTCGATCGTGGACACCGACTGGCCGGCGGCCTGGGTCCCGTTGGGGCTCTGACCGCTGCCCTCACCCGCAGATGCGTAGACGTTGACCGCGATCAGCCCACCCCCGCCCAGAATCAGGGCAGCCGAGGCGGCGATCGCCCGGTTTGCCAGCGTTGAGCGTTTGCGTGTTGTGCGTGCCATGGAACTCCAATCCCGGGGTGGGAGCAGCGCGCCGTTCCATACGGAGTCGCGCGGCGCCACGTTCAGGCGGGACCGGATTTCGTAGAAAACTCCATTCGCAAAACGGATCTCACCGGGTGCCAACGGGCGTGCCCACGAAGGCGGTTGCCGAAACCTCGCGGGCACGCCCGTCGTCCGCGGAAGGCCCCGCAGCCCCCGCGCGACGCCTCGGCGCGCGGGGGCTGCGGCGCGCCGCCCCGGCTGCTCAGGAGCCGCCGAGCAGCGCCGACTCCTGGTCCGGGGACAGGCCGACCGGTGCGCGGTCCGGGCGCTGGGGGGCGCTTCCGCCCCGCTCACGGAGCCAGGCCCAGGTGTCGGCGACCGTCTCCTCGGCCGGCCGGCAGTGCAGCCCGGCCGCCAGGGCCCTGGAGACGTCGGCGCCGTGCATCGCGTCGTACGCCTCTCCTCGCGGCAGCCACACCGGCAGATCCGTCCAGGGCTCAACCCCGGCCGCGGCGATCGTCCCCGCGTCGAGCCAGCGCAGCTCCGCACCGGAACCGGTCGTCCGGACGCAGGCCTCCAGCAGCCCGCCCATCGTGGCGTGGCCGGTCGGCGACACCACGTCGAAGGGGCCGGTGAGCCGCTTCTCCGCCGCGTCGAGGGTCCACCGCGCGAGATCGCGTACGTCGATGAACTGCACCGGCAGGTCGCGCGGTCCGGGCGCGGGCACCGGACCACCGCGCGCCACCCGGTTCAGCCACCACGGCAGCCGGCCCACGTTCTCCCACGGCCCGAGGATCAGGCCCGCGCGCACCAGCAGCGACCGGTCCGCGCCGAAGGCCCCCGTGGCGGCCAGTTCGCCGCCCCGTTTGTCGCGGGCGTAGTCGGTCGCCCCCGCGTCCGCCGCGGCGCCCGCCACCAGCGGCCCGTCCTCGCCGAGCCCCGCGGCCGGCGGCCACGCGTAGACCGAGCGGCTGGACACGTAGACGAAGTGCCCGGCCCGGTCCGCGAGCAGTCGCGCCGGGGCGAGGACCGCGGACGGGGCCGCCGACCAGGTGTCGACGACGACGTCCCACTCGCCCTCCGCGAGCGCGCCGAGCCCGTCCGGCGCGAGCCGGTCGCCGTGCAGCACCCGCACGCCCGTCGGGGCCGGGTGCCGGCCGCGGTGGAACACCGTCACCTCCCACGCGCGGTCGAGCGCCGCCTCCACCACGGCCCGCCCCACGAACTCCGTACCACCCAGCACCAGAAGCCTCATGGTGCCCAGCGTGCCCGCCCACCCGCTCCGACGTGCGGAATTCCGCTGCGGGGAGAATCCGGCCGCGCCCCCGTCTGCCGGAGAGGCGCCACGGGATGGCACCATGTGCGAGCCATGACGGATGCCCGGTCGCCGATGCGCGCCCTCCGAGCCGCACTATTCGCGGCAGTGTGCGTGACTTTGGCCGCGGTGGGGCATTCGTTCACGTCCGGGCATGATCTTCCGCCCGCCGCCGTGCTGGGCGCGCTCGCGCTCACCGCGGCCGGCGGCTGGCTCGCGGGCACCCGGCGCCGACGCGCCCTCCCCATCGGGGCGGCCCTGCTCGGTGTGCAGGGCGCCCTCCATCTCCTCTTCGCCCGCTCCGAACCCCACCGCACGGGCGGCCCCCCGACGCACCACCACATGGGCGCGGGCAGCGGGACGACCGCGGCGGCGGTCTCCGCCGACGGGGCCAGCGCGGCGTCCGCGCACCCCGCCGGGACGCCCGCCGACCCCCTCGCCGACGTCGCCGCCCAGCTGACGCAGCTCACCACCGGACCCGTCGGCATGCTCGCCGCGCACGTCCTCGCCGCCGCCGTGTGCGCCCTGTGGCTCGCCCGCGGCGAGGCGGCCTTCTTCCGGCTGGCGCGGACCGTCGGCACGGTCTGCGCCGCCCCGTTCGCGCCGCTGCGGCTGCTTCTCGCCGTCGTACGCGTCCCCGAACCGCCCAGGCCCGCGCGGCCCGGCCACCGCACCCGCCGTCTCCACGGCGTCGTCCTCACGCACAGCCTCTCCCGGCGCGGCCCGCCCGGCGGCCCGACCACCCGCGCCACGGTCCCTGGAGCACTCGTCTGACACCCGGGGGCCGCAATCCCCATGTCGACGCCGACTCCTAGGACCACCATGGCCATTGACGACCCCGTACGGGGCAGTACCGACACGCCCGAGGCGCCCGCCACGACGGAGACCCGCTCCACCTGGAGCGCCCTGCGTCCCCTCGTCCTGCGCCTCCACTTCTACGCGGGCATCCTCATCGCCCCGCTGCTGCTGGTCGCCGCCGGCAGCGGACTGCTCTACGCCCTCTCCTTCCCGGCCGAGAAGCTCGTCTACAGCCACGAGCTGACGACCGACGTCGGCGAACGGAAGGTCCCCCTCGACTCCCAGGTCGCCGCCGCCCGCAAGGCACACCCGGAAGGCACCGTCACCGCGGTCTGGCCCTCCGCCGAGGACGGGGCGACCACCCGCGTACTGATGACCAGCCCCGAGGTCGAGGAGGGCACGTCGCTCGCCGTCTTCGTCGACCCGTACACCGCCGAGATACGCGGTGAACTGCCCAGCTACGGCAGCTCGGGCGCCCTCCCGCTGCGCACCTGGATCGACGAGCTGCACCGTGATCTGCACCTCGGCGACCTCGGCCGCAACTACAGCGAACTCGCGGCCAGCTGGCTGTGGGTGGTCGCCCTCGGCGGGCTGCTGCTGTGGATCGGCCGCAAGCGGGCGTCGAAGCGTGCCCTGCTCGTGCCCGAACGCGGAGCCAAGGGGCGCCGCCGCACCCTTTCCTGGCACGGCTCCGTCGGTCTGTGGGCGGTGGCCGGTCTGGTGCTGCTCTCCGCCACGGGTCTGACCTGGTCCAAGTACGCGGGTGAGAACATCGGCGCGGTGCAGGACCAGCTCGGTGGCGCGACCCCGGTGGTCTCCGCGACCCTCGACGGCGCGGCCGCGGGCGGCGGCGGGCACGAGGGCCACGGCGACGGCGGCCACGGCGGTGCCCACCAGGGCGCGGACATCGGCATCGACAACGCGGTCGCCGCCGCCGCGGGCGTCGGTGTCGAGGGCCGGATCTCGGTGATCCTCCCCGCCGAGGGCAGCGGTTACGTCGTCAAGGAGACCGACACGCTCTTCCCGGTCCATCTGGACTCCGTGGCGATCGACCCCGCCGACGCGCGGATCGTGGACGAGCTCCGGTTCGCCGACTACCCGTTGCTCGCCAAGCTGACCCGGTTCGGCATCGACGCCCACATGGGCGTGCTGTTCGGCCTGGCCAACCAGCTCGTCCTGGCGGCCCTCATGGTCGCGCTGATCATGCTGATCGTCTGGGGCTACCGCATGTGGTGGCAGCGCCGCCCGACCAGGGACCGGCAGTCCTCCGCCGGGGACGACGCCGGAGCGTCCTCCGGCCGGTCCCTCCGTTTCGGGCGCCCCGTGCCGCGGGGGGCCTGGCGCAGGGTCCCGGTGACCGCGATGACGCCGCTCGCGGCGGTGACCGTCCTGGTGGGCTGGTTCGTGCCGATGCTCGGCGTCAGCCTGCTGGTCTTCCTCGCCGTCGACATCGCCCTGGGCCTGGTGGCCCGGGCCCGGAGCCGGTCCACGGCCGCCTGACGAGGCGACGCCGGTCCGGGGAGCGCGGCGCTTCCGCGTCCCCGGGCCGGTCCGGGCCCCGCGCCCCCGTCAGGGCGCGTACGTGTAGCCGACCCGCCGCACGGTCCGGATCGTGTGGCGGTGCTCGGCGCCCAGCTTGCGGCGCAGCCGCGCCACATGGACGTCGACGGTGCGGCCGTCGCCCACGTGGCCGTAGCCCCACACCGTGGTCACCAACTGGTCGCGGGTGTGCACCCGGTGCGGGTGCGCGACCAGATGCGCCAGCAACTCGAACTCCAGGTACGTGAGGTCCAGCTCCCGTCCGCCGACGGCCGCCGAGCGCCGTGCGGTGTCGACACGGACGGGGCCCGCCGGACCGTCGTCCGCGTCCGGTCGGTTCCGGTCCGCCCACTGCTCCGTGACGGAGGAGGCGGGAACCGGCCCCGGCGCGGGGGCCGCGACCGGCGCGGCGGACGCCAGGAGCGGCGGCTGCTGGTCGGCGGGCACGAGCACGAGGTAGCCGACCATCGGGGGCCGGCCCGGGAGCGCGGGGACGGTGTGCTGGGGTGCCGGCAGCCAGGTGGCACCCGGCGGGAGGAAGTCCGCCACGTGCACCACCTCGTCCGGGTCGACGGCCCGGAGCCGGTGACGGTTCTGCACGGTGGCGGCGGGACCGGGGACGGTCGCGGCGGAGTGGGAACGGGAGTTCGCCATGAGAGGTCAGCTCTTTCACGCGAGGAGTCGCCGAGCCGGTACGGCCCGGCGGCGGAACGGACGGACGTGCGTACGTCGTGCGCGTCGGCCGAAGGCCCCGGAAGAGTCCGGTCCACCCGGCGGATCACCGGGGACCGGCCGGGCTCCGGACAGGGACCCGGACTTCCGGAAGGGCTTTAGAGGGCCGACGCGTTCCTCGCGCGGCAACACACACGGTCGAAGTCGTGGTGCTGGCGGGAAGGCCAGAACGGCTCGAGGTCGCTGCGACCCGTCACATTGCTCCGAAGGCTGGCCATTCCCCTATTCAAGCAGACGACAGGGCACGGCAGCAGACCCCTCTCACGAGACGGACACCACCCCCGCCGCCTTTCGGCCGGTGCCGCCGCCACGCCGCCGAGTGCTGCCGGTGCCGCGGAGGGCCGTCCGGCCGGCGTCGCGGAAGGGCGACCACCGGCACGGGGAAGGGACGCGGCAACGCGGAAGGGGCGCCCGCCGGTTGACCGGCGGGCACCCCTTCCGAAGCGGCTGCGGGATCAGACCTGGCCGGCCTTCTCCAGTGCGGAGCAGCACGTGTCCACCAGCAGGCGGGTCACCACGTACGGGTCGACGTTCGCGTTCGGACGGCGGTCCTCGATGTAGCCCTTGCCGTCCTTCTCGACCTGCCACGGGATGCGCACCGAGGCACCGCGGTCGGAGACGCCGTAGCTGTACTCGTTCCAGGGGGCCGTCTCGTGCAGACCGGTCAGGCGGTCGTCGATGCCGGCGCCGTAGTTCTTGACGTGGTCCAGCGGCTTGGAACCCTCGCCCAGCGACTCGCACGCGGTGATGATGGCGTCGTAGCCCTCGCGCATCGCCTTCGTGGAGAAGTTGGTGTGCGCGCCCGCGCCGTTCCAGTCGCCCTTCACCGGCTTCGGGTCGAGCGTCGCGGAGACGTCGAAGTCCTCGGCGGTGCGGTACAGCAGCCAGCGGGCGATCCACAGCTGGTCCGCGACCTCCAGCGGCGCGAGCGGGCCGACCTGGAACTCCCACTGGCCGGGCATGACCTCGGCGTTGATGCCGGAGATGCCGAGCCCCGCCTGCAGACAGTTCTCCAGGTGCGCCTCGACGACGTCACGGCCGTGGATCTCGTCGGAGCCGACACCGCAGTAGTAGCCGCCCTGCGGGGCCGGGAAGCCGCCGACGGGGAAGCCGAGCGGCCGCTCGCCGTCGAAGAAGGTGTACTCCTGCTCGATGCCGAAGATCGGCTCCTGGGCGGCGAACTTCTCCGCCACCTCGACCAGCTGGGCCCGCGTGTTGGACGGGTGCGGGGTCATGTCGGTGTTGAGGACCTCGCACAGCACCAGCACGTTGTCGCCGCCCCGGATCGGGTCGGGACACACGAAGACCGGCTTCAGCACGCAGTCGGACGCGTGACCCTCGGCCTGGTTGGTGCTGGACCCGTCGAAGCCCCAGATGGGGAGCTCGGAGACGTCTGCGGCGGAACCCGTCAGAATCTTCGTCTTCGAGCGGAGCTTCGCGGTCGGCTCGGTGCCGTCGATCCAGATGTACTCAGCCTTGATGGTCACGGGCCCTCATCCTTTGCGGGTGCAGCGGGTATGGGCGCAGCTTCGCAACCCCGGATTTCCCGTCCATTGCTCGATTGTGAACCCCGTGTTACTCGGCGAACCGAGGCGGTCCCGGGGCCGCCGCGTGTCCCGATTCCGCCGCTCCGCTGCCGCACGGCCCGACGCGGGGGCAGCCGCGAGCACGGGAGCGGGGCGCCGGGTGGGTACGGCACGGCGCGGGACGCACGAGAAGAGCTGCGCGGCCCACCCCGCCGCGGTGCCGCACGCGTCGTATACGCCCAGTGGGCCCACGGGACGTCCGACGCGCCGGGCGGCCGGGGCGGAAGGGGGCGCGTCGTCCGCAGCGGAGCGGGACCGTATCCGTCGTCCGAGCAGGTCCGTCCCCGGGCTCGTCCGAGCCGGGCCGCCCGGGTCGTCCGCGCGGCGCGGCGGCGGGGTCGTCCGAGCCCGGCTGCCCCGCGGCCGCACCGCCGGTGGTGCCACCCGCGGTGCAGACTGGCCGCATGACGAAGCCGCGCATCGGACTGATCGGAACGGGCCCCTGGGCGGAGCGCACCCAGGCACCGGCTCTCGCCACGCACCCGGGGGCCGTGCTCAGCGGCGTGTGGGGGCGGCGCCCCGAGGCCGCCGCCGCGATCGCGTCGGCGCACGGCGTCAGGGCGTACGACGACGTGGACGCCCTCATCGAGGCGAGCGACGCCGTCGCGTTCGCCCTGCCGCCCGACGTCCAGGCCCCGCTGGCGGCCCGCGCGGCGGCCGCCGGACGGCATCTGCTCCTGGACAAGCCGGTGGCGACGACGGTGCCCGGGGCCCGTGAGGTCGTGGCGGCCGCGGAGGCGTCGGGTGTCGCGTCCGTCGTGTTCTGCACCCTGCGGTTCGCGGCGGACACGGCCCCGTGGATCGCCGAACAGACCACAGCGGACGGCTGGTTGACGGGCCGCGCGCACTGGCTCGGCTCGCTCTTCGGCCACGGCTCGGCGAGCGCGTACGCCGTCTCGCCCTGGCGGCGTGACAAGGGCGGGCTGTGGGACGTCGGCCCCCATGTGCTGTCCGTGCTGCTGCCGGTGCTCGGCGATGTGACGGAGCTGACGGCGCTGCGCGGTCCGGCCGACACGGTCCATCTCGCGTTCCGGCACGCGTCCGGGGCGTCGAGCACCGCCACCGTGGGCCTGAGCGCACCTCCCGAGGCGGCGGGAGCGAGCATCGACCTGTACGGGGCGCGGGGACGCGTCACCATGCCCGCGTGGAGCGACGCGGTCGGCTCGTTCCGCGCGGCGGTCGACGCCCTGCTGGAGTCGGCCCGTACGGGGGATCCGCACGCCTGCGACGTACGTCTGGGCCTGCGGATCACGGAGATCCTGGCGCAGGCGGAGCAACGGCTGGGGGAGGCGCGGCCCGAGGGGGACGGCGGCTGACATCGGGCCGTCCGCCCGGCCATCGCGCCCACCGCACGCGCGGACCGCCGGAGGGGACGCCTCCAGCGGCGCGGATCCACGAGCAGGGACCCCCACGCCTCGCCTGACGAAGGACGGGGCACTCCCCGACCGGCGATCACCACGGGGGTTCCCGCTGGAACAGGTCTTCTTACGGTCACGTATGCCGGTGGGCCGCACCCCCACGGGGGAGGCGCGGCCCACCGGCGGCCGGGGTCAGCCGAGGGACTGGGCGGCCGTGCGGCGGATGCGCTTGGTGCGGCCCGAGGCGGCCAGGGCGCGCCGGACCGTGGCGTCGGCCTCGGTCGCGGCCCGGAGCTGAAGCCAGTCGCTCCAGTCGTCGACCAGCCGGGGGACGCGGTCCGGGGCGATCACCCCGGTCCGGAGGTCCTCCAGCGTCCCCAGTTCCTGCGCCCGGCGCTCGCTGAACGCGCGGACCGCGGGTGCGAGCACCCGGACCCATGTGTCCCGCTCGGCGCGGGGCAGCCGTTCCAGGACCTCGCCCACGACGCCCGAGGCGAGCGCGTCGTCCGATTCGGCGGTGACGGCGGCCAGCAGGGCCGGCCGGGCCCCGTCGGAGGTGAGCGCGGCCCGGTACAGCGCCCAACGGGCGTGCCCTTCGGAGGCGTTGGGCAGGGACCTCCCGAGGTGCTCCTCCAGTCGCCGCAGGGCGTCCCGCAGCTCGGGGGACGGCTCAGCATCCGCCATTGGCCTTGAACCTTTCCATGGCGACTCGAATGTTCTCCCTGATGGTACGGAGGTTGCCACGGGCGTTCACCGTGGCGGTGGATGCCTCGTTGGCGGCCGTCCGGGCTCGGCTCGCGGCGCCCGTGGCCTCGTTGGCGGCGGCGCGGGCGGCGGTCGCCGCCCGCCGTGCCTCCCCGGCGCTGCTGGTGCCCTCGGCCGCTGCGGCGGCGGCTTCCAGGGCCGCGGCGCGGGAGGCCTTCGCGTCCTTGTTCCGCTCGGCGGTCTCGGCGTTGGATCGAGCGAGCGCGGCCCGGGCCTCGGCTGCCTCGGCGGCCTCGCGCTTCTCGGCGGCGGTGGCGCCCGCCACCTCGGCGGAACCGCGGGCGCACCCGGCCGCGTCGCGCTCCGTCCGGGCGCGCTGCGCCGCCGTGGCGGCCTTCTGCAGCTGAGCGGTGGCACGAGCGTGCTCACGGGCGGTGTTGGCCTTCTCCGCCTCGGCGATGCCACGCTGCCGCTTCGCCTCGGCGGCGCCGGCCTTGGCGGCCCGTTCCGCCGCCTCGGCGGTCGTCTGGGCGCCCTTCGCCTTGGTGGCGTTGGCGGCGGCTTCCCTCGCCTGGGCGTCGGCGGCCGTGGCGGCGGCCTTCGCCTGAGCGGCGGCCTCCAGCGCGGCGGCCTTGCGGAACTCGGTGTTGGGGGCGTGCGCCTGGGTCTTGCTCAGGGCGTAGAGCGCGCTGCTGTCGGCGACGGTCGCCTTGGCCGCGTTGGACGCCGTCAGCGCCGCCCTGGCGGCGGCCTGAGTGGCCGCGTACGACGCTTTCGCCACCTGGACGGACTGCTGCGCGTACATCGGGCCCCGGCCGCGCGGCAGCTTCGCCCCGTCGGCGATCGCCCACGCGGCGGACCGCGACCGTGGTCGCCAGGACGACGCCCGACGCCATGGTCTTCGCCGGACCGGCGCGTCCGGCGCGCCGCCGTCCGGGCAGTACTCTTCGCACGTCTCATGCCTGTCTGATCGAGAAAAGGGATCAGCCCAGGAGGAAACGGCGAAAGACGTGCGCGGATACCGACGCGGGCATGCCAATTGCATGCACGGTGGTCTGCTGGAGAGGGCGCCGGTCATCACATGCGGATCCCCTTCCGGGGAAGGCGGATCAGCGATCGGTGCCGCGTTGGGCCGCACCCTCCGGCCGGGGAGCGGTGCGGCCCACGTGCCGTGCGCGTTCCGGTCGTTGCACCGGTACCGGGTCTCGCCCGGCCCAGGCAAGGACACAGGGACGCTCCCCGGGTGCCCGCAGGGTGTTCGCAGGCGCCCGGGGAGCAGGGGGACGCGTCAGCCGACGCGCTCGATGCGCGCGTTGCGGATCAGGAACTTGCCGGGCTCCCGGACCTGCTCGAACGCGGCGTTGTTGAGCAGTGCGCAACTGCCGGACGTCGACGTCACCTCGACGGTCGTCGACTTGTTGTTGTCGAGGTTCGTCACCTTCAGCTGGGTTCCGACCGGGAACTGGCCGCTGGAGGCCGCCGGGGCGCCGCCCTCGCCGGAGAGTGTCACCGTCGATCCGGCGCAGACGACCTCACCGGTGGCGCCGCCCTGATCCGCGCCGCCGCCACCGTCACCGGCCTGGTCTCCGGCGTCGTCCGCCGGCGGCTGCTCGGCGGCCGGGGGCTCGGCGGCCTCGCCGCCGCCCGCACCCCCGCCGAGGCGCTCGATGCGGACCTGGCGGATCACGTTCTTGCCCGCCTCGCGTACCTGCTCGAAGGCCGCGGCGTTCAGCAGGGCGCAGCTGCCGGAGGTCGAGGTGACCTCGACGGTGGTGGTCTTGTCGTTGGCCAGGTTGGTGACCTTCAGCTGGGTGCCGATCGGGAACTGGCCGCTGGAGGCCGCCGGTGCGCCGCCGTCGTTGGAGAAGGTGAGGTTCTGTCCGGCGCAGACGACCTCGCCGGTCGCGCCCGCGTCCCCGCCCGCACCCGCACCGCCGGCCGCCTGGCCCTCACCGGCCGGGGGCTGGGCCGCCGCCTGGTCTCCTCCGCCGGAGCCCTGCGCACAGCCCGCGGCTTCCTGCTGGAGGTTGATCTGCCTGATCACCGCCTCGCGGTTGGCGATCCGTGCTTCCGACTGGGCATCGGGATTGGCCCGTTGACCGGCGATGAAGTTCTCGTTGTTGCGTACCGCCTGGGCGAATCCGTCACAGGCTGCCGAGGCATTGCTTGTCCCGGTCATGACAATCGCGGTACCGCCGACCAGTGCTGCGGCACCGATCATGAGCGCGATCTTCTTCTTGCCGCTGAGGGTCTTCTTGCGCGACACGTAAGGCTCCTGTCCCCGGCTCCGAACGGCGGCCGGATGGGTTCCGTGTGCCGTTACGTACGAGTAGCCCGAGGGGCGTGCTCAATGTCCCAGCGGTGACTTCCTTAACTGAGGCTTAAGTTTTCGCAGGTGGGCGGGGACCTGCACCTTCAAGGTCGGTCGGTGCGCGCCTACTTGGCCTTCGGGGGCGCGGTCGCCCGCCGTGCCTCCGCGCCTCCCCGCTGTCGGGTTCCGGGCTCCGGCGTCCTCAGCGGCCGAGCGCGTCCCGTACCGCCTCGTCGGTGCGCGCCACCACCGCCGTGCCGTCGTCCGCCGTGATGATCGGACGCTGGATCAGCTTCGGGTGCTCCGACAGCGCCGCGATCCACCGGGTCCGGGAATCCGCGTCCCGCGGCCAGTCCTTCAGGCCGAGCTCCCTGGCGGCGGCCTCCTGGGTCCGGGTGATGTCCCACGGCTCCAGCCCGAGCCGTTCCAGGACCTCGCGGATCTCCTTCTCCGACGGGACGTCCTCGAGGTAGCGGCGCACCGTGTACGACGCGCCCTCCTCGTCGAGCAGATGCAGCGCGCTGCGGCACTTCGAGCACGCCGGGTTGATCCAGATCTCCATTCCGACACCGTACTCCCCGTGCGCCACTCGAACACCCTGAACACCCTTTGGCCAGGGGCGATTGTCAGTGGGGGGCGATAAAATCGAACTAGTTCGTGAGGGACCAACCACCGCGCCAGGAGGTCGCCGATGGGCGTTGCCGCAATCACGACGACGGGGACGAGGACGGAGCAGGGCACGAGGACGGGGGCGAGTACAGGGGTGGCGAAGAGGGTGAGGCGTCCGGCGGGCCGGCCGGCGCTGTCCGGTCCGGCGAAGCGGCCACTGCCCGCGGGACTCCCGCGTGAGTGGTACGAGTCGCACAACCGCAGGCTCAAGGCCATGCGCCTGGCCATCGCCCTGCTCGACACGGGCGTCTACCACCCGGCGAACGCGAGCAACCGGCGGATACGCACCACGGCCGAGCGGATCGGCATCCATCCGCCGTCCGACACGACGTGCCGCATGGTGCGTTCACTGATCCACGACGCGGACTGAGGGCCCGCGTCACCGGCACCGACGTAACCGGCACCGGCGAAACCGGACCGGCGAAACCGGCACGGGCGTGACCGGCACAGGCCGCCCGTCGTCAGTGGCTCGTAACCGACACCCGCGAAAGCGGAGGGCGACGCCTGACGGCCGGACGCACCTTCGGCGGCCCCCGGGCACACCTGCCCGGGGGCCGCGCGGTGCTCGGCCCGTCCGCCGCACGGCCCGGTACGGCGCACGTCCGCCACGCTCGTGTGGCGTGTCACAGACAAGCGGCCGGGGCTGTGGGAAGTTCAACTCTGCTGTTCCTCAGTTGAGTTGGGGCCGCCCGTCGGCCCGCATGCCGAGAGGATCGAATGAGCACGCTGGAAGCCATGCCGCTTGACCAGGTGGTCGACACGAACCGGTACCCGCTGTCGGAACTCGACGGCGCCGAGGGGCAGGCGGTGATCGCCCGGGCCCGGCGCGAGCTGGCCGACCTCGGCTGCACCGTACTGCCCGACTTCATCCGCCCCACCCTCCAGGACGTCCTGCGCGAGGAGGGCTCGTCCCTCGCCCCCCGCGCCCACCACGACCTCGAGACGGTGAACGTCTACAACATCGCCGTCGACGCGGACCTGCCGGAGGACCACCCCGGGCGGAGGACCTTCCAGCGCGGCAACGCGTTCGTCGCCCGGGACCGCATTCCCGACGACTCCCTGATCGGCAGGCTCTACTCCGACGCCGCGTTCCGGGACCTCGTCGCCCGCTGCTTCGGACTGCCCCGGCTGTACGAACTGGCCGACCCGCTCTCCGGACTGGTCCTCAACGTGGTCTCGCCCGGCATGGAGCACCCCTGGCACTTCGACACCAACGAGTTCACCGTCAGCATGCTCACCCGGGAGGCGGAGGACGGCGGCGTCTTCGAGTACTGCCCCAACATCAGGTCCGCACAGGACGAGAACTTCACCGCCGTACGGGACGTCCTCGACGGCCGCGGTGACCGGCTGGTCCGGCATCTGCCCCTGCGGCCCGGCGATCTGCAGCTCTTCAAGGGCCGCTACTCACTGCACCGGGTGAGCCCCGTGCGGGGTGCGACCGCCCGTCACTCCGCCATCTTCGCCTACAGCGAGCGCCCCGGCGTCATCGGGAGCGTCGCCCGCACCCGGCAGCTGTTCGGGCGGGTACTTCCCGAGCACCTGGAGGCCGAGGGCAGGGCCGTGCGCGGCGACCGGCTGCTGGACTAGGGCGGGTGGCGAGAGTCCCTCCCGGCCCGCGACGCGCGGCACGCCCGCTCGCTGCGTCGTCGGAGTCATCCAGGTACGTCCGGTACGAGGATGATGCTCCGCCGCGCGATCGCACGCACCGGACGCCGCAGGCCCCGCCCTGCGGGCGGACGGAGCTGCTTTCGCCACACGTCCCTGGGCCACCGCCCCAGCGACCGGCCGGAACCGGGCCACGGCCCGGAGCCCCCGGGGCCACCGCGCCGGCCACCGGCGCACCGCTCCCGCGCGTCCACGGCCCGCCGGCACACCCGTCCCTCTCCCACCACCGCCGGGCCACCGCGCCCGGCCGCGTGTCCGCCGCCGCCCCGCAGGCGTTTCCCACACAGCGACCCACGGAGGAGCAGAACCCCGTGCGATTCGACGCCACCGGAAAAGTCTCCCTGGACCACATCTACACCCAGCCGGACCCGCGCACGTACTTCACCGTGCTCCGGCCCCTCGGCTACTGCGTTCCCCAGCAGGCCAAACCCTGGTTCGCCAAGCTGATCCAGGAGTACCGCGAGTCCCGCCAGGTCACCGTGCCGCAGGTGCTGGACATCGGCTGCTCCTACGGCATCAACGCCGCCCTGGTGAAGTACGACGCCACCATGGACGAGTTGTACGAGCGCTACGGCGTCGCCCGGGCCGGCGACGCGAGCCGCGCGGCCCTGCTGGCCCGCGACCGGGAACTGGCCCGCTCCCGCCGCCCGACGCAGCCCCTCCGCTTCGTGGGCCTGGACGCCGCGGGCAGCGCGCTCGCCTACGCCCTCGAATCGGGCTTCCTCGACGACGCGGTCCACGCCGACCTGGAGAACCACGACCCCACGCCCCGCCAGCGCGCCCAGCTCGCCGGCACGGACCTGGTGATCTCGACGGGCTGCCTCGGCTACGTCACCGAGCGGACCCTCACGCGCGTCGTCCGGGCCCAGGGCGGGCGCCTGCCCTGGATGGCGCACTTCGTGCTGCGGATGTTCCCCTTCGACCCGGTCGAACAGGCCCTGGCCGGGCTGGGATACCGCACCGTCCGCGTCGACGAGGTCTTCCGGCAGCGGCGGTTCGCCTCCCCCGAGGAGCAGGCGCTCGTCCTCGACGGCATGGCGGCCGCCGGCGTGGATGCGCGGGGCTTCGAGGCGGAAGGCTGGCTCCACGCACAGCTCTACATTTCCCGGCCGTACGACACCCCAGGTACCGACGACCCGAAACGAGACCAGTAGTGAACAACCGTCAGACGTCCGCGCCGGAGGCCCCGGCGCCCGGCACGGCACCCTCCACCTTCGCCCACGAGGAGAGCCTGCCGCGCGTACCGCTGCCCACGATCGAGGCGAGCTGCGAGAGGTTCCTCGCCTGGTGCGCACCGCTGCTGACCGCGGACGAACTCGCGGCGACCGAGGCGGAGGCCGCCGCCTTCCTCCGGCCCGGCGGCCCCGGCCGCACCCTGCACGCGGCACTGGAGGAGTACGACGCCACCGAGGGCGTGCACAGCTGGCTGGACACGTTCTGGCCGTACCGCTACCTGGGGCGGCGGGACCGCATCGCGCTCAACGCCAACTTCTTCTTCCTGTTCCGGGACGGCGACGAGGGGCAGTGCGAGCGCGCCGCCGGGCTGATCGCGGGGGCGCTGCACCACAAGGGCCTGCTCGACCGGGAGCAGCTCCCGCCCGTCGTGCAGCGCGGAGTGCCCCAGTCGATGGTGCAGAACAGGTTCCTCTACTCCACCACCCGGATCCCCGGCGCGCGGCAGGACACCGTCCGTGCCCCGTACAGCGACGACTGGCCCGGCCCGTCCGGCGCGCGGCACATCGTGGTGTTCTTCCGCGGCGGCATGTTCCGGCTGGACGTGCTCGGCGCGGACGGCGTCCCGTACGGCCTGGAGGACCTGGAGGCCGGACTGCGCGAGGTCATGAAGGCCGGTGCCGAACCCGCCGCACCGGACACCTCGGTGGGCCACCTCACCACCATGGCCCGTGCGGAGTGGGCGGCCGCCCGCGAGGACCTGCTGCTCGCCGACCCCCGCAACGCAGAGTCGCTGGACGTCGTCGAGACCGCGCTGTTCTGCGTCTGCCTGGAGGACTTCGCGCCCGCCGGGGTCCAGGAGGCCTGCGACGAACTGCTCCACGGCGACCGCGGGAACCGCTGGTTCGACAAGGCCGTGTCCTTCGTCGTCTTCGCGGACGGGCGCGCGGGCATCAACGTCGAGCACTGCGAACTCGACGGGACCACCATCCTCGGCTTCACCGACTTCCTCCTGAGCGCCACCGCCGAGGAGCACTCCCGCCGTTCGGGGGCCCGCTCACAGGGCCTGCCCGCGCTGGAGCCGGTCGTCTTCGCGCTGGACGCGCCGCTCAGGGAGAAGGTGCGCGCCGCCGCCGAGTCCTTCGCCGCGTACGGCGACGCCACCGCGACCACCACCGTGACGTTCCCGGACTTCGGCAGCACCACGGCCAAGTCCCTCGGCATGTCGCCGGACGCGTTCGTCCAGTGCGCGTACCAGCTCGCCCACCAGCGAGCCAAGGGGCTCCTGGGGGCCACGTACGAGTCGATCGCCACCCGGCAGTACCGCAACGGCCGCACCGAGGCCATGCGCGTCGTCACCCCGGAGATGGGGGAGTTCGTCAGGGCGATGGAGGACCCCGCCGCGTCCCCGGCCGCCCGCCTCGCCGCCTTCCGGGCCGCCGCCGAGGCCCATGTGGCCCGAGCGAAGGCCTCGCAGGCCGGACAGGTGCCCGAACAGCACCTGTGGGAACTGGAACTCATCCAGCGCCGCCGCGGCCCGGAACTCGGTGTCACCGAACAGCCCGCGCTGTACCGGACCCCCGGCTGGCTGAAGATGCGCGACGACTACCTCAGCACCAGTTCCGCGCCCTCCCGGAACATCCAGTTCTTCGGCTTCGGCTCCACCAGCAGCCGCTGCATCGGCGTGGCCTACGTGCTGCTCCCCGAGCGCTTCAACCTCTACCTCAGCACGCCCCTGCCGGTCGCGGACCGGATGCACGCCTTCGCGGACCGCCTGCGCGAGGCGGTCGCGGAACTCCGCGCTGTGCTGCGGTCCGGAGGGTCGCAGGCATCCGGCTGAGTCCCGCGCCGGGGAGGGGCCGGCCCGCCGTGTGCGGGACGGCCCCTCCGCGTCCCGGGCTCGTACCGACGCCCGGCGTGCGCGCGCGCCCGGCGCGGATCCCCTCCCGGCCCGGAGCAGCGCTCGGGGTGCTGCATACGGGACCGTGAGGCACCGGGGACGGTCCTTGCGTGAAGTCGCGCCACTGTCGTGGAACGCCGGTTTCCGGTCACCGCACCGCGTTTCCCCCGCGCAGCGGCCGAGGTGCATGCGGGGCTCCCGGCCCGTCTACGGGTCTTCCGTGGCGATCGGGCGTGTCCGGCCGGTGCCGGTGTCGATCAGGATCTGCTCGGCCGTGGCGCTGTCGGCGCTGACGGCCCGAGCCATCGCTGCGCGCGCGGCGTCGGGAGCCGTGTCCGGCGGGATCACCAGCAGGGAAAAGTGGTCTCGATCACCTCGGGTGATCAGGACGGTGTCGTCACCGACCGGGAAGGAGTCGATGTGCACGACGCGGTCGTCGATGACCAGCCGTGTCGGCAGGTCTTCCCAGGCACTGGAGTCCAGGCCGACGCGGTCGACGGGTCCGAGGTGCTCGGTCAGCGCGACGACGAGGCTCGGCAGCTCGGCGCCGATGTCGCGGGAACGCGGCCACCACGCACCGTCGAGAATCCCCTGACGGGCATGGGTCGTCTCCAGCCGCAGCAGGGCGGTTCCAGGCTTCACGACCTTGTGGATCGCGTCCGGCAGAAGCTTCGCTTCACGCGGGGTGTCGGCGTCGGACATGGTGTGCTCACCCGTCTGCAGGGTTCGGCAAGCGTTCCGCTGATCGACCGGAAGGCGTCGGGTCCGATTTCACGGTACTCCGTGAGCGCTCGCCCAGGCTCACCCGCGCGCCGCGTGCCAGGACCCGGAGGCCCGATGAAGTGGCTGGTCGCGTTCGGCCTCACCGACCGTGCCCGGAGTACAGTGAAGGCACCGGGAGTACTTCGCATACCGGCTCCCATGCCGGTTTCGTTCTCGGCGAGTCACCACACCGGGACGTCGTGGACGAGCCCCGGGGACAGGTCCGCGCCATGACCGCGACCATCGACCGTATTCCGACCAGTGAGCGCTTGACCTCGCCACCGGCCCGCCTGTCCACGACCCCGGCGGGATCCGCCCCGGGTTTCCCGGACGGCGCATGGTGGCCCCGCTCCCGCGATCTTCTCCGTGAACTCCCCGCCCTCGTCCACGTGCTGGACGAACGGTGGATGGCGAACGAGGACACCTCCCGTGAAGCGCAGGAGCCGCTCGGCCGGGAAGGGGAGCGGGAGACCGAGGGCGGGCACGCCACAGCGGCGGCCGGGGACCCGGAGCCGCCCGGCTGCATGAGCTGCGTCGGAGGGATGTGAGGTCATGGAGATCGCCATCACGGTGTCCGTGATCATCGCCATGATCATCGTGGGAGCGCTGCTGATCCATCGGCTCAATGGCCGGCACGACGAGCGGATCGCGGCATTCCACTACAGCGACACCCTGCCGGGATTCGGCCGACGCAGCCGGAAGGCCGACCGCCGGCAGGGCACGCGGGAGCGCCCGCCACCGCGAGCGACGGGCCGTGGGTGACGCATGACCTCCTCCTGACGGGGGTGGTGGGTGTGGCGGGACAAGGCCCGCCTCGCCCACCTGCACGTCATCCCGATGAACGAGGTCACCGTGGACACCACGCGCACACGGCAGGGCGGCCACGGCCCTGGCCGGCAACCAGTCGGTCCTCCGGGCAGGACCGCACACGGGACCTGGGGCGACAACCCTCGTCCGGGCCCGGCACGAGCGGGCGGCACACCATGGCAACACTCCACGAGCGGAAGAACTACCGCGAAGCGATCATGAAGACCCTGTACGAGGCCGTGGAAGGCAATCGCCTTCTCGGCGTCACCGGGGTGAAGCTGCGCGACGACCTCCGAATGCCTGAGCAGGACCTGGCCGCGGCGTGTGCGTACCTGGCGGGCGAGGGACTCGTCACGGTCGACTGGGCACGGGGAAACACACCTGCCATGGTCACCCTGACGCATCAGGGAATCCGGCTCATGGAAACAGAAGAGGAGGAACGCGGCTGACAGGGCGCTGAAGTGCTCTCCGACCGCGGATCCATCACCCGGGAATCCCTTGTGCCGGAAATGCGGCACAGGCATAGCATGGTCAGTGGGCCGGTGCACTCTCACGTGCCACCGACCCGGAAGGGCGGCCCCGGTGTGTCCACACCGGGGCCGTTGCGCACCTTCGGCGCGACGGCAGGGCAACGAACGGACCGCGGCGCGGACACCCCGCACCACTGCTGAGGGCGCCACCGCATCGGGCAGGCGGCGGGGGCGCGCAGCCCGCCACCGGCCGATGGCGCCCCGTCGTTGACGGAGCCGGATCGCGCAATGCCCGCGCCTGCGAACGACGGTGCCCCACGGGGCGGCGCCTGCTGAGCCATCGCGACGAAGGCCGCCGCCTCCTCTTCGGAGACGGCGGCCTTGCTGCACATCTGACGGTACGTCAGGGGCCTGTGCGAGTGGTGCGCACCCGGTGCACAGGACCCTGGAAAGCAGCCCGACGGCGGAAACCGTCGATCCGCGCTCCCGCAGGTCACAGCATGTCCTCGGACCTCAGGCCCAGCTGGGCCCGCCCTGCGCTCTAGATGTCGAAGTAGAGCTCGAACTCGTGCGGGTGCGGGCGCAGCTGGATCGGGGCGATCTCGTTCGTCCGCTTGTAGTCGATCCACGTCTCGATCAGGTCGGCAGTGAAGACACCGCCGGCCTGGAGGTACTCGTTGTCCGCCTCGAGGGCGTCGAGGACCGCCGGGAGCGAGGTCGGGACCTGCGGGACGCCCGCGTGCTCCTCGGGGGCGAGCTCGTAGAGGTCCTTGTCGATCGGCTCGGCCGGCTCGATCTTGTTCTTGACGCCGTCGAGGCCCGCGAGCAGCAGCGCCGAGAACGCCAGGTACGGGTTGGACGACGGGTCCGGGGCGCGGAACTCGACGCGCTTGGCCTTCGGGTTCGAGCCCGTGATCGGGATACGCATCGCGGCCGAGCGGTTGCGCTGCGAGTACACCAGGTTCACCGGCGCCTCGAAGCCCGGCACCAGGCGGTGGTACGAGTTCACCGTCGGGTTGGTGAAGGCCAGCAGCGACGGGGCGTGCTTCAGGATGCCGCCGATGTAGTAGCGGGCGGTGTCCGAGAGGCCCGCGTAGCCCTGCTCGTCGTAGAAGAGCGGGGAGCCGCCCTGCCACAGGGACTGGTGGACGTGCATGCCGGAGCCGTTGTCACCGAAGATCGGCTTGGGCATGAAGGTCGCGGTCTTGCCGTTGCGCCAGGCGACGTTCTTCACGATGTACTTGAAGAGCATCAGGTCGTCGGCCGCGGCGAGCAGCGTGTTGAACTTGTAGTTGATCTCGGCCTGACCTGCGGTGCCGACCTCGTGGTGCTGGCGCTCGACCTGCAGGCCGACGTTCTCCAGCTCGAGGGAGATCTCGGCGCGCAGGTCGGCGAAGTGGTCGACCGGCGGGGCCGGGAAGTAGCCGCCCTTGTAGCGGACCTTGTAGCCGCGGTTGTCCTCGATGGCGCCGGTGTTCCAGGCGCCCGCCTCGGAGTCGATGTGGTAGAAGCCCTCGTTCGCCGAGGTGGCGAAGCGCACCGAGTCGAAGACGTAGAACTCGGCCTCGGGGCCGAAGTACGCGGTGTCCGCGATGCCGGTGGAGGCGAGGTAGGCCTCGGCCTTCTTGGCGATGTTCCGCGGGTCGCGGCTGTACTGCTCGCCCGTGATCGGGTCGTGGATGAAGAAGTTGATGTTGAGGGTCTTGTCACGGCGGAACGGGTCCAGACGCGCCGTGGAGAGGTCCGCGCGCAGCGCCATGTCCGACTCGTGGATGGCCTGGAAGCCGCGGATCGACGAGCCGTCGAAGGCGAGCTCCTCGGACGGGTCGAACGCCGTGGCCGGAATCGTGAAGTGCTGCATCACGCCGGGAAGGTCGCAGAACCGGACGTCGATCATCTTCACGTCGTTGTCCGCGATGTACTTCTTGGCGTCGTCGGCGTTCTGGAACATCCAACTCCTCCTACTCCCGACCCGGGGAGGGGCGGGGTTGTGACTCGGTCGTGCGGCCAGTGCGGTGGCACACGCAGGACACGACCCTAGGCAGCCGGGATTTCTCCAGCATGACTCATTTGTTTCGCGGAAGTTAACCGGGCGGCCGGAGCGCCGTGCGGCGACACGCCTCGCCGGGCCTCCCGGCCGCCCTCCTCCGGGCCCTTCCGGGGGGTGGCCGGAGGCCGGGAAACCCGCGCGGCCACGGCCTTCGGGGCACCCGGCAGGCGGTGATCGACAGCGTGCCCAGTACCGTGGTCGGGTGGACAACAGGCAAGCAATCGGATCGTGGCTGTCCGGGCCCCGCGCGGCGGCCGAGGACATGGGCGCCGACTTCGGCTACCGGGGCGAACGGCTCGGGCTGCCGGAACAGGGGCCGGGATCCGTCGCCCCGCTCGGGCGGCGCTTCGGCGCGCTCTTCATCGACTGGGGCCTGTGCGTGCTCATCGCATACGGCCTCATCACCGGACGCGACTGGTCCGCCACGGGCAATCCGGCGCTGCTGGTGTTCTTCGTGCTCGGCGTGCTGACGATCGGTACCGTCGGCAGCACTCCCGGCAAGCGGCTCCTCGGGCTGCGGGTCGTCAGCGAGAACGGCGGACGGCTCGGCGTGGGCTGGGTCCTCGTCCGCAGCGTGCTGCTCTGCCTGGCCGTCCCGGCACTCGTCTGGGACCGCGACGGCCGCGGCCTCCACGACCGGCTCGCCCGCGCGGTCCAGGTACGCATCTGACGCGTCTCCCGCGCGTTGCGCCGCCCGCGCGAAAGCCCGCGACCGGCGGACGGCAGGCGGAGGACGGAGGGCGGACGCCCGGTGCGGCGGTCCGCGGGGACGTCCCCGTGGCGACGGACCCGGTGCCGTGCGGCCCGCCGCCCGGGCTCTTCCGTACCGCGGCGTGCCCACGGGCGGGTGCCCCGTACGCCGCCCTCCGGGCGCTCCCCGTACCGTCGCCCGGTCCTGTGCGTCCCGCGGCGGAGTACGCACCTCGCGCCGTACCGCCCCGGCCCTGCCGCAGTCGCGCACCGCTCGCGTCCGCGACCCGCACGCGCATGCGACGAGCCCGCGCACGCGTGGAGGCCGCGCCCAACATGCCGGTGAGGACGTCGTGCTGCCCGACGAGCCCGCGCACGCGTGGAGGCCGCGGTGCCGCTGCTGCAGCCGCTCGCCGACCCGATGACGAGCCCGCGCACGCGTGGAGGCCGCACGCGCATGCGAAGAGGGCGCCCCGGTCCGACCGGGGCGCCCTCTTCGTCCGTGTCCGTGCAGTCGTACGCGTCCGCGGCGACAGCCGGGACGGACGACGTCAGCGCATCTTTCCGCCTCGCGGCATCCGCATGCCCTTCGGCATCGGGCCCTTCGGCAGCGGCATGTTGCTCATCAGGTCGCCCATCGCGCGCAGACGGTCGTTCGTCTGCGTCACCTGCGGGCCGGTCAGTACACGGGGCAGTTTCGTCATCGTGGTGCGCAGCTTCTTCAGCGGCACCTGGCCCTCGTCGTTGCCGACGATGATGTCGTGCACCGGGGCGTCCACGGCGACCCGGGCCATCCGCTTCTTCTCGGCCGCCAGCAGGGTCTTGACCCGGTTCGGGTTCCCCTCGGCCACCAGCACGATGCCGGCGCGGCCGACGGCCCGGTGGACGACGTCCTGGTTGCGGTTCATCGCGACCGCAGGGGTCGTGGTCCAGCCTCGGCCCACGTTCTGCAGCACGGCTGCCGCCGCTCCCGGCTGTCCTTCCATCTGCCCGAAGGCGGCACGCTCGGCGCGGCGTCCGAAGACGATCGCCATCGCGAGGAAGGCCAGCAGGAAGCCCAGGATGCCCAGATAGATCGGGTGGTCGATCAGGAAACCGATCGCGAGGAAGACACCGAAGGTGACGATTCCCACACCCGCGACGACAAGACCGACCTTGGAGTCGACCCGTCGGGTCATCTTGTAGGTAAGGGCGATCTGCTTCAGTCGCCCGGGGTTCGCAGAGTTCTCTGCCTGATCCTTCCTCGCCATGTCCTGAAGTTTACGTGCCTCAGGAGGAGCGAGTCGCCACGGCCTCCAGGACGTGCTGCGCCTCGACCCGGTCCTTGGCGCGGCGCCGGTCCTCGAGGACCGCGGTCCAGGCGTTTCGGCGGGCGGTGCGCTGGCCGCCGCCCAGGATGACGGACTCGACGGCGAGGAGGGCCTGGGTGAGGGTCGGGAAGGCGTTGGCGCGTACGGAAGTCGCGGCCTGCATGGCGGAGGTCTCCCTCGGGGGCGGGGTGGTGAGCGGTGGGAGTGTGCGTGCTGTGCGTGAAGTCAGAGTCACTGACTGGTGTTACCAGGGCGTGACTCGCCGGTCAAACACTGATGAAACCTTTCCGCGCACCGCCGGATGCATGACGCGACCCGTACGCGCCCCCGACCTGCGGGGAGCGTACGGGCCGCATCGTCTCGGCCATTACTGGCCGGTAAGTTCTTGTGCGTGAATTCACACCGCGTGGGCCGCCGGGACGTCCCCGTCCTGCTGCGCGGCGGCGGACCGGCGCTGGTCCATGGCCTGCTGGTAGAGCCGCCCGGCCCGGTACGAGGAACGCACCAGCGGACCCGACATCACACCGGAGAAGCCGATCTCGTCGGCCTCCTCCTTGAGCTCCACGAACTCCTGCGGCTTCACCCAGCGCTCGACGGGGTGGTGCCGGACGGACGGCCGCAGGTACTGGGTGATGGTGATCAGCTCGCAGCCCGCGTCGTGCAGGTGCTGCAGCGCCTCGCTGACCTCCTCGCGGGTCTCGCCCATGCCGAGGATCAGGTTCGACTTGGTGACCAGGCCGGCCGCGCGGGCCTCCGTGATCACCTTCAGCGAGCGCTCGTAGCGGAAGCCGGGACGGATGCGCTTGAAGATGCGCGGCACCGTCTCGACGTTGTGCGCCAGCACCTCGGGGCGGGAGGAGAAGACCTCGGCCAGCTGGTCCGGCTCGGCGTTGAAGTCGGGGATCAGCAGCTCGACCTTGGTGCGGCCGGCCTCGCGTCCCGCCGTCTGCGCGTGGATCTGGCGCACGGTCTCCGCGTACAGCCAGGCGCCGCCGTCCTCCAGGTCGTCGCGGGCGACGCCGGTGATCGTGGCGTAGTTCAGGTCCATCGTGACGACCGACTCGCCGACGCGGCGCGGCTCGTCACGGTCGAGCGCCTGCGGCTTGCCCGTGTCGATCTGGCAGAAGTCGCAGCGCCGGGTGCACTGGTCACCGCCGATGAGGAAGGTGGCCTCGCGGTCCTCCCAGCACTCGAAGATGTTCGGGCAGCCGGCCTCCTGGCACACCGTGTGCAGACCCTCGCTCTTGACGAGCTTCTGCAGCTGGTTGTACTCGGGACCCATTTTCGCCCGGGTCTTGATCCACTCGGGCTTGCGCTCGATGGGGGTCTGGCTGTTCCGGACCTCCAGGCGCAGCATCTTGCGTCCGTCGGGTGCTACAGCGGACACGACCGGCTCCCTACACTTCGATTCCTCGGCGGACCCCAGGGTACGCCCGTTGAATGTGATGCCCTCACCCGTGGCCAACCTCTGGCCAGGGGCGGGCATTCCTCAGCCCGCCGGGGCGGGCTCGGGCGCCCGGCCGGCGGCCTCCGGCCCGGTGGCGCCCTCCACGGCCCGGGGCCGCAGGTCGGCGTTCTCCAGCACCTCGCGGAGGTGCTTCTCGACGACCGGCAGGACCTCGGCGATCGTCACGTCACGGCCCAGCTCGTTCGCGAGCGAGGCCACGCCCGCGTCCCGGATGCCGCAGGGCACGATCCGGTCGAACCAGGTGTTGTCCGGGTTCACGTTGAGGGCGAAGCCGTGCATCGTCACGCCCTTGGCGACGCGGATGCCGATGGCGGCGAGCTTGCGGTCCTCACGGCGCTGGCCGGCGTTGGACGGGGCGTACTCCGGGCCGCTGAGTCGCGGGTCGAACTCCTCGTCGTGCAGCCGGGGGTCGAAGTCCAGCGACAGCCCGCCCGTCGACGGGCGCTGGTCCACCGGGTCGCCGAGCACCCAGACGCCGCTGCGGCCCTCGACCCGGGTGGTCTCCACGCCGAAGTCCGCGCAGGTCCGGATCAGCGCCTCCTCCAGGCGCCGCACGTGGGCGACCACGTCCACGGGCCGGGGCAGCTGCATGATCGGATAGCCGACCAGCTGACCGGGACCGTGCCAGGTGATCTTCCCGCCGCGGTCGACGTCGACGACGGGGGTGCCGTCCAGCGGCCGCTCGCTGTCCTCCGTACGCCGTCCGGCCGTGTAGACCGGAGGGTGCTCCAGCAGCAGACAGGTGTCGGGGATCTCGCCGGCGAACCGGGCCGCGTGCACACGGCGCTGCTCGTCCCAGGCAGCCTGGTACTCGACGGCGTCGTCGCCGAAGCCCAGATGGACAAATCGCAGCTCGCTCACCGTTGTGCCTCCCTAAAGCGTTCACGGTGCACTCATCACGCTCCGGCCACTCTACGACTCGTGTCGCACCCGTCAGCGCTGCCCTCAATCCTCACACGATCGGATGAATGCGGGACGAAGGCGGCGGTTGCGCCGGTATGGGCCGCTAAATTCGCGCCGTTCCTCCCCCAGAGCTACTCCCCCCAGAGCTGCCTGGGGGAACCCCCAGGCTGCGAGGGCCGCACCCGGGCCCGGAAGGCAGGAGACCGCACAGCTGATGACGGACCGACCCCCGCAGCGCACCCCGAACCGCCAGCTCGCCGCACTCATCGCCGAAGCCGGCTTCTCCAACGCGGGGCTGGCCCGCCGGGTGGACCAGCTCGGCCTGGAGCACGGCCTCGACCTGCGGTACGACAAGACGTCCGTGACCCGCTGGCTGCGCGGGCAGCAGCCGCGCGGCACCACGCCCGCCCTGATCGCCGAGGTCTTCACCCGGCGGCTCGGCCGGCGGCTGTCCGCCCAGGACCTGGGCCTGGACGCGTGTGCGCCGGTGTACGCGGGGCTGGAGTTCGCCGCCACCCCCGAGGAGGCCGTGGACATCGTCAGCGGGCTCTGGCGCAAGGACTCGGGCAGCCACGCCGAACTGCGCAAGATCGCGTTCACACCGGCCGGTCTCGTCGTCCCGAGCCGCGACTGGCTGATCGGCCGCGCCGACGAGCGCGTGGGCCGCGGGGAGCCCGCCCAGAGCGGCGCCCAGGCCAGGGTGCCCGGGCAGGGCGGCAGGGCCTCCGTCCCGCGGCAGCGCGGCACCGACCGGGGGCCGGGACAGCGCGTGAGCCCCGGCGACATCGCGGCCCTGCGCTCGGTGGGCGAGCTCTTCCGGACCCTCGACCACGCCTACGGAGGCGGTCACGCCCGCCAAGCACTCGTCCGCTACCTGGAGCACGAGGCCGAGCCGATGCTGCGCGGCACGTACGGGGAGAGCACCGGACGCCGGTTGTTCGGGGCCGTCGCCGATCTCACCCGCCTCGCGGGCTGGACGTCGTTCGACATCGCCGCCCACGGCCTCGCCCAGCGGTACTTCGTCCAGTCGCTGCGGCTGGCCCAGGCGGCGGGCGACCGGGCCTACGGGGCGTACGTGCTGGTCACGATGGCCCGGCAGGCCGTCTACCTCGGCCACGGACGGGAGGCCGTCCAGCTCACCCGGGTCGCCCAGCAGGGCGTCGGCTCCTCCGCCCCGCCCGCCGTCCAGGCCCTGCTGCACGCGGTCGAGGCCCGCGGCCACGGAGTGCTCGGGGAGGTCCGCTCCTGCACGGCCTCGCTCGTCCGGGCCGAGCGCACGCTGGACACCGCGCGGCCGGGGGACGACGTGCCGCACTGGGCACGGTTCTTCGACGAGGCGCAGCTGGCCGACGAGTTCGGGCACTGCCACCGCGACCTGCAGCAGTACCGGGCGGCCGTGCAGCACGCCGAGCGCTCCCTCCAGCTGCGCGCCCCCGGGTTCGCCCGCAGCCGGCTCTTCTGCCGCGTCGTCCTGGCCACCTCCAGGCTCGGCCTGGGGGAGCTGGACCAGGCGTGCGCCCTGGGGGTGGAGGCGGCGCAGCAGGCCTCGGAGATGAGGTCGGCACGGGCCATCGAGTACGTGCGCGACTTCGAGCGGCGCCTGGAGCCCTACCGCGACGCGGCGGCGGTCCGCACCTACCGGGACCGCGTCGCGGCACTCGGCTGACCTGCTGATCGCCGACCCACCCCGGACAGGCCACGACCCGCTCCGGGCAGTACCGACCCGCCCCGGGCGGTACCGGACAGGCCCCGACCGCCCCGGGCGGTACCGGACCGTCGCGACCGGCCGCACGGGTCCCCGCCGGCCGGCGGGGACCCGTGGCTCCTCGGCGCCGGACTGCCGGCGGTCAGGCCGCGGCGGTACGGAGCAGCGCGGGCGCGTGCTCGGGGCGGATACCGAAGTCGCGCAGCACCGCGTGCGCCGCGCGGCGCCCCGAGTACAGCGCGCCCTGCACGGTGCTCGTGTCCCGGTGGCCGCCGCAGACGTAGAGCCCGCAGAGCAGCCGCACCGGCCGGCGCGGATCGTGGGGGGCGGGCATCGCGGGGACGGCCTCCGGGTCGTGGTGCAGGGCCAGCAGCTCCCAGTCGGCGGTGGACGTCCCGTACAGCGCGGCGAGATGGGCCCGCACCCGTTCGTCGAGCCCGGTGGGCGCAGGGCCCGGCACGGCGGAGGTGACGAGCACCCGCCCCTCGGGCGCACGGGAGGGGTCGACCTCGCTCATGACGGCCGTGTGCGCGACCGGTCCGGAGCCGTCCGCGTCCAGCACCAGGGCGGGTTCGGCCAGCGGCGGCGCCGGGGCGGTGTGGTGAAGGACGGTCAGGGGGAGGAAGTCCGGGACCCGAAGGCCCGGGAGCAGCTCCGCCGCGGCCCTGGCTCCCGTCGCCACCAGCAGGGACCGGCACGTGAACGTGCCGTGCTCCTCGGTGGTGACCGAGGAGATGGACGCTTCGGTCACCCGGGCGCCGGTGACCACGGTGCCCGGCGGCAGCGCCTCCGCGAGCAGCCGGGGCAGCCTGTCGGCGCCGCCCGTCGGCACACAGAGCCGGCCGCGGGCGAAACCACGCAGCACGAGGTCGGCGCAGCGGCTGGAGGCGACCAACTCGGCATCGTTCAGCAGGGCGGTGAGCAGCGGCCGGAGGAAGGTGTGGACGGTGCGCGGGGGCAGACCGCGGCGGAACAGCGCCTCGTGCGTGGGCAGTTCAGGACGGGCCAGCAGACGCCGGGGCGGGGTGGCGGCGAGCCGTCCGAGGGCCGCCGCGAGCCGGGCCTGGTCGAAGGCACCGCCGAGAGGGGTACGAGGGGCGCTTGCCAGGGCGCGCGCCGCAGTCAATGCGCCCCTCGCGCGCCGCGTGCCCCCGGCTCCTCGTGAGCCGGGGACTTCTCCGGCGCGGTGGTGCCGGCCCTCGCTGTGCACGAGCACACCGGGCGAGAACCGGCTCAGCGGAAGGCCGGCCAGAGCGGGGGTGCGGAGGAGTTCCGGGTACGAGGTGTTGAGCAACTGGACCGTCCGGTCGAGCCGGAATCCGTCCAGTTCGCCGGTGGCCGTCCGGCCCCCCACCCCCGGTCCGGCCTCCAGTACGACGACCGTGACTCCCGCACTGGTCAACCGATGAGCCGCCGCGAGCCCGGCGATCCCGGCTCCGACGATGACGACGTCCGCGTGGCGTGCGCTGCTGAGCACGTGCCCCTCCCCGAGGTCGGCGCGGCTGTGGTGGGGTGCTCATGCCCCCAACCGGCTGACGGAATGCCGAAGTTCGGAACGAGGGTAGAAACCCGGCCGCGGGAAACCACGCGCGCGCGGCGGGCGCCCGGGGGCACGGGGTCGCACGGCCGTGCGACCGTCTGGTGGAACCGGCGCACACGCCGGGGCGCGCGAGGCGCGCTGCCGTCCGCGCACGGAAGCGCCGGGCGCGAAGCCGGTGGCGTGCCGTCCGGTGGTCGGGGTGTCGCGGGGTCGGGGTGGTCGGGCGCGTGGACCGGGTGCGGTTTCCCCGCTGTGGTGGCGGTGGCGTCCTGTCCGGCCCGGGGCTTGTCCACGAGTCCGACGGGTGGCGTCCCGTTCGGCCGGAACGTCGGCGGGCTCCGCGTCGGTGTGCGGTCGTCCCGTGTGTCGGCGGGCTCCACGTCGGGTGTCCGGTTCTTCGCGTCGGCCGGTTCGGGCCTTCGGGGGCGGCCTGCCGGGCGGCTTCGGGCTTGCGGCGAACCGTCCGGAGGGCCGGTGGCCTTCCGCCGGACTGCTCCGGTCGCCGGATCCGGGGTGCGGCGGCAGCGCGGCGGCGGGGTGCCGCCGGGCCGCGCCCGGTGGCCTCCGGCGACCGGAGCAGTCCGGCCCGCCCCACGGCGTACCTGCCCGCGAGACGCCCCCTGGCGGCGCGTGCGCGGGGCGGCGTCCCCCCGGCCGGGGCGCGTCAGCCGAGCGCCGCGCGGATCGCCTCGTCGACGGACGGATGGGAGAAGACGAAGCCGGAGTCGAGGAGTTTCCTCGGCACCACCCGCTGGCTGCCGAGGACGTCCTCCGCGAACTCGCCGAGGTAGACCCGCAGGGCGACCGGCGGCACCGTGAACAGGGTGGGACGGTGGAGGACCCGGCCCATCGCCGCGGTGACCTCACGATTGGTGACCGGCTCGGGGGCCGTCAGATTGACCGGGCCCGACAGGGTGTCCGTGTCGATGATGTGGCGCAGCGCCGCGATCTCGTCCTGGAGGGAGATGAAGCTCCAGAACTGTCGTCCGCTGCCCAGTCGTCCGCCCAGACCCGCCCGGAACAGCGGGAAGAGCCGGCCCCACGCGCCGCCCTCCTGCGCCACCACCAGCCCCGTGCGGGCGAACGCCACCCGCACGCCCGCCTCCTCGGCCGGCGCCGCGGCCGCCTCCCACTCCTCGCAGACGCGGGGGAGGAAGCCCGTGCCGGGAGGCGAGCCCTCGTCGACCGCGCGGTCGCCCGTGTCGCCGTAGTAGCCGATCGCCGAGCCGCACACCAGCACCCGCGGCGGCTCCTCCAGCGACGCCAGCGCCTCCGCGAGAGCCGCCGTGCCGAGCACCCGGCTGTCCCGGATCTCCTTCTTGTACGCCTCGCTCCAGCGCCGATCGCCCACCCCGGCGCCAGCGAGGTGGACGACCGCCTCGCAGCCGATGAGCCCCGCCGCGTCGACGTACTGCCGGGCGGGGTCCCACCGGACCTCGTCCGCGGCCCGTGGCGCCCGCCTGACGAGCCGCACCACCTCGTGCCCGCCACCTGCGTCGTCGGCCCGCAGGGAACGCACCAGTGCCGAACCGATCAGACCGCCCGCGCCCGTCACAGCAATACGCATGCGTCACATCCTGCCCCATGACACAGTTGCCGCCATGTCCGAACCCGGTACGCCCTTCGTCATACGTCCGGCCCAGAGATCCGACGACGACGCCCTCGCCGCGCTCGACCGCGCCACCTGGTCGACGCTGCACGCGGTGCAGCCGCGCCCCGTGCCGCCGTACCGGCCGTTCTTCGACGAGAACCACCCGCCCGAGCAGCACCTGGTCGCCGAGCCCGTGACCGAGGGCGCGGTCGGTGACGGAAGAATCGCCGGGTACATCCGGCTCTGCGCCCCCACGCCGCTCTCCTGCAACCAGCACGTCCGCCAGATCCAGGGCCTCGCGGTGGCCGACTGGGCGCGCGGACAGGGGGTCGCGCGGGCACTGCTGCGCGCCGCCGGTGACGAGGCACGCCGGCAGGGAGCGGTCCGTGTCACCCTGCGGGTGCTCGGGCACAACACCCCGGCTCGCCGGCTCTACGAGTCCGAGGGCTACACCGTCGAGGGTGTCCTGCCCGGTGAGTTCTTCCTGGCCGGCCGGTACGTCGACGACGTGCTCATGGGGCGTCCGCTCACCTGACGGCCCGTGCCGCGGGCGCCAACGGGCGCAGCCCGCTCGACACTTCCCGCAGGCACCGCAGCGCCGGCCCCGCCGGTGACCCCGCGCCGTCGCCCGGGGCCCCGGGCTGTCCGTCCGGCCCGTGCGACTCGGCCCAGACCTCCAGCCCGATCCGCAGGGCGTCCACGGCCACCGCCGCGACGAGCCGCAGTTCCAGAGGATCGGCGTCCGGCCCGGCCAGCCTCGCGAGCACCGGGACCAGCCGCTCCTCCGCCTCCTGGTTCACCCGGTACCAGACCGCTCGCAGCGCCGGATCCCGTACGGCCGCGCGCAGCAGCGCCCTCGTACGGCGCAGGCCCTCGGCCGTTCCGTCCTCCGGCACCGCGAGCGCCTCGGTGAGCGTGCGCTCCAGCGCCTCGGGCAGCGGGGTGCCCGGAACGGCGGCCGCGAGCAGCACCCGCCAGCGTTCGGCGCCCACGGCCAGCAACGGACCGACGGCGTCCTGTTTGTTGCGGAAGTACCGGTAGAAGGTCCGCAGGGCCACTCCGGCACGGTCTGCGATCTCCTCGGCCGATGTGGCGTCCGGGCCGCGCTCGGTGAACAGTTCCGCGGCGGCGCGGGCGATCTCGAACCGGGTCGCGGCCTTGCGGCGCTCGGTCAGCGGCCGACGCGGTGACGGCGGCGTGGTGTTCACCGGACGAAGCGTACGCCCGCCGACGGGCCACGGGCCTGACCGTACGTCAGGGCCGGGCGGCTCACCCGTCCGTGCACCGCCGGTACCCCGTCCGAGGGCGCGCACCCGGGCGGTTCCGGGCCGGGGCACGGGACGGCCTACGAACCGAAGCGCTCCCACAGCGCCGGGAACCGTTCCGCGAGCACGCGGTCGTTCTCGAGGTCGAACGGTGTGCCCTCCGGCTCCGCGGCCTGCGCCGTGATCCCCAGATCGGGTGCGGCCGTTCCGGTGAGCTGCTCGTACGCCTCGTCGGCCGCGTAACCCAGCTCCTCGCCGTCGCCGTCGATCTCCTCGTCGAAGTCGTCGAGGAGCTCCGCGAGGGAGTCCGGATCGTGCACCGCGCCCTCGAAGACCTCCCGGCCCTGGCCGATCAGCCAGCAGCGGAAGTAGTCGAACGCGTCGTCGCTCGCCCCGCCGAGCAGCACGGTGGCCGCGCCCCACAGATCCCAGCGGTATGCGCGGTTGTAGCGGGCCTCGAAGTGCCGCGCGAAGTCCAGGACGGAGTCGGGGTCGATTTGCAGCAGCCGTTCGACGAGCAGGTCGGCGTGCTCCTCGGGGTCACCCTCGGCGGCCTCGCGCGTGCTGTCGATGATCTCCCAGAACTCCGTCTCGTCCATCACGGGACAAGCATCGGGGCTCGCGGGAGGCCGCGCACGTGGAGCGGCCGAAATACTCCCTTCGGGGAAGGGGCCGTGGGGGCGGCGGGGTGGGCGCCCCGGACGGCGACCGGGATCCGCGGCCCGGACGGTTGACCTGGACCGTCGGCCGGGACGGGTAGCCGAACGGGTGGCCCGGTCCGGCGGCCGCGGCGGCCGGCCGGGTTCGCCTGCCGTGCAGGACTGCCGGGAAATGCGGACAGAGGGTGTCGGATTTCCGTGCGAGCGTCGCACCATGACGACCGAAAGAGCACTGCAGGGGAAGATCGCGCTCGTCGCGGGCGCGACGCGCGGCGCCGGCCGGGCCATCGCCGTACAACTGGGTGCGGCGGGCGCCACGGTCTACGTGACCGGACGCACCACGAGGGAGCGCGTGAGCGAGGTCGGCCGCGCGAGCGAGACCATCGAGGAGACGGCCGAACTGGTCACCGCGGCGGGCGGCCGGGGCGTCGCGGTCCCCACCGACCACCTCGACACCGCCGCGGTCCGCGCGCTCGTCGCCCGCATCGACGAGGACCACGGCCGGCTGGACGTCCTCGTCAACGACGTGTGGGGCGGCGAGCACCTCGTCGTCTGGGACACCAAGATGTGGGACACCGACCTCGACCGCGGACTGCGCATGCTGGAACTGGGCGTCCGCAGCCACATCATCACCAGCAGCTGTGCGCTGCCCCTGCTCACGCGCCGGCCGGGCGGGCTGGTCGTCGAGGTCACCGACGGCACGGCGGAGACCAACCGCCGCTTCCGCGAGAACTTCTTCTACGACCTCGCCAAGAACGCCCCGATCCGGATGGCGTTCACCCTCGGCCACGACCTCGAGGACACCGGCTGCACGGCGGTGTGCGTGACCCCGGGCTACCTGCGCTCGGAGCAGATGCTGGAGGCCTTCGGGGTCCGTGAGGACAACTGGCGGGACGCGGTCGCCGACCAGCCCCACTTCGCCGTCGCCGAGTCGCCGGTGTACGTCGGCCGCGCGGTCGCCGCCCTCGCCGCCGACCCTGACCGGGCGCGCTGGAACGGGCGGTCGCTCTCCAGCGGGCAACTGGCGAAGGAGTACGGCTTCACGGACACCGACGGGAGCCGGCCGGACGCCTGGGCGTACTTCGAGGACGTCGTGTACGGGGGAAAGGAGGGGTCGGCCGAGGACTACCGCTGAGGGGCGGTCCCTCCGGGCGCTCCTCCGTAGAGGGCGTGCATCCGGGCCGCGGCCTCCGCGAACCTCTCGCGGAGGCCCTCCGGCCGCAGCACCTCCGACTCCGCTCCGAGCGACAGGAGCTGACTGAACGCCACCTCCTCGGACTCCACCGGCAGCGTGATGGTGCGCCACCCCCGGTCGTCCGGCGGGCCCGAAGCGTTCAGCGCCTCCTCGGCCGCGGCCCGGTCCGTGACGTACGGCAGCCGGCGGGCCGCCTCCGGGGACAGCCGCAGCACCACCTCGGCCCGCAGGATGGAGCGGGCGAACTGCGCGGCCCGCTCCTCCCAGAAGGCCGGCAGGTCGAAGGACGCGTCCCGCTCGAAGCGCTCGGCCGTCAGGGAGACGGCCGCGAACCGGTCGATGCGGTACACGCGGAACGACGTGCCGTCGGCGAGGGCACACAGGTACCAGATCCCGGCCTTCAGCACGAGGCCGTACGGCTCCAGCCGCCGCTCGGCGTCGCGGTAGCGGGCGGCCACCACGCGGTCGTCCCACACGGCCTCGGCGACCACCGGCAGCAGGTCCGGGGTCTCCGGCTCCTGGTACCAGCCGGGCGCGTCCAGATGGAACCGCTGCGCCGCCGAGCGCGACGCGTCCCGCAGCGACGGGAGCAGCGCGGCGGAGACCTTGAGCCGCGCGGCGGAGGCGGCGTCCTCCAGCCCCATCTCGCGCAGCGCCCCGGGCACTCCGGACAGGAACAGCGCCTCCGCCTCGCTCCGGGCGAGCCCGGTCAGCCGCGTCCGGTACCCGCCGACGAGCCGGTACCCGCCTGCCCTCCCGCGGTCCGCGTAGACCGGGACCCCGGCCTCCGACAGTGCGAGCGCGTCCCGGGTGACGGTCCGCTCGGAGACCTCCAGCTCCTGGGCCAGCTCGGCGGCGGTCATGGAGGGCCGGGACTGGAGCAGCAGAACCATCTTGATGAGCCGGGCAGCGCGCATGAGGGCCATTGTCGCGGCTCGTGCGGGGTGAGCGGAGCGGCCCGCGGCCGGTGGCGGGTCCGCACCGGGGCCGCGCTGGGTGGGGTGGGGGGCGGGCTCGTGGCGGGGAGCGCCGGGGAGTGTCCAGGGCGGGCCCGCCGTGCGGAAGCGCCCAGCGGGGCGGTGGCGACGGGAGGCCGTGCCGGGGCGCCCAGGGCGGTGTCCGGGAAGGATTCGGGGTGGGCAGCGTGGCGCGCCGCGCAGGGCGGTGTCCGGGCAGGCCCGTGTCCGGCCCGGCAGGGCGGAACGCGGACGCCCCCGCTGCCCGAGGGGGCGGCGGGGGCGTGAACCCAGGGCTCAGAAGCCGTAGCGCTCGCGGGCTTCCTTCACCGCGGACGCGGGGACCTCGCCGCGCCGCGCGAGCTGGGCCAGCGCCGCGACCACGATCGACTGCGCGTCGACACCGAAGTGGCGTCGCGCCGCCTCACGGGTGTCCGACAGACCGAAGCCGTCCGCTCCCAGCGACGACCAGTCCTGCTCCACCCACTGGGCGATCTGGTCCGGCACCTGCCGCATGTAGTCGCTCACCGCGAGGACCGGCCCCTCGGCGCCGTCCAGCGCCTGGCGCACGTACGGGACACGGGACTCGCCGCGCAGCAGCGCCTCGTCCGCCTCCAGCGCGTCGCGCCGCAGCTCGGTCCAGGACGTCGCCGACCAGACGTCCGCCGTGACGCCCCACTCGGCGGCCAGCAGACGCTGCGCCTCCAGCGCCCAGTGGATCGCCGTGCCCGAGGCGAGCAGCTGGATGCGCGGGTCGTCCGCGGCGCCCTCGCCCTCCTTGAAGCGGTACAGGCCCCGGACGATGCCCTCGTCGACGCCCTCCGGCTTCGCGGGCTGCGGCATCGGCTCGTTGTAGACCGTCAGGTAGTAGAAGACGTCCGGGTCCTCGTCCGGGCGTGCCTCGCCGAACATCCGGCGCAGACCGTCCTTGACGATGGCCGCGACCTCGTAGGCGAACGCCGGGTCGTACGTGAGCGCCGCCGGGTTCGTCGCCGCGATCATCGGCGAGTGGCCGTCCGCGTGCTGCAGGCCCTCGCCCGTCAGGGTCGTACGGCCGGCCGTGGCGCCGACGAGGAAGCCCTTGCCGAGCTGGTCGGCGAGCTGCCACATCTGGTCGGCGGTCCGCTGCCAGCCGAACATCGAGTAGAAGATGTAGAAGGGGATCATCGTCTCGCCGTGCGTCGAGTACGACGACGACGCGGCGATGAAGTCCGCCATGGAGCCGGCCTCGGTGATGCCCTCGTTGAGGATCTGGCCGTTCTTCGCCTCGCGGTAGTACATCAGCTGGTCGCGGTCGACCGGCTCGTACGTCTGCCCCTTCGGCGAGTAGATGCCGAGGGACGGGAACAGCGACTCCATGCCGAAGGTACGGGCCTCGTCCGGGACGATCGGGACCCAGCGCCTGCCGGTCTCCTTGTCGCGGATCAGGTCCTTGACCAGGCGGACGAAGGCCATCGTCGTCGCCACTGACTGGTTGCCGGAGCCCTTGTCGAACGCGGCGAAGGACTTCTCGGCGGGCGCGGGCAGCGGGGCGACCGGGTGGACGCGGCGGGCCGGGGCCGGACCGCCGAGGGCCGCGCGGCGCTCCTGGAGGTAGCGGACCTCGGGGGAGTCCGCACCGGGGTGGCCGTAGGGCACCTGGCCGTCCGCGAAGTCGCTGTCCTTGATCGGCAGGTCGAGGAGGTCCCGCATCGCCCTGAACTCGTCCGCCGACAGCTTCTTCATCTGGTGGTTGGCGTTCTTGGAGGCGAAGCCCTCGCCGAGGGTGTAGCCCTTGACCGTCTGGGCCAGGATCACCGTCGGGGAGCCCTTGTGCTCCAGCGCGGCCTTGTACGCGGCGTACACCTTGCGCGGCTCGTGGCCACCGCGCGAGAGGTGGAAGCACTCGAGGATCTTGTCGTCGCTGAGCAGCCTCGCCATCTCGACGAGTGCGGGGTCCTTGCCGAAGAAGTCCTCGCGGATGTAGGCGGCGTCACGGGTCTGGTACGTCTGGACCTGCGCGTCCGGGACCTCGCGCAGCCGGCGGACCAGGGCCCCCGTGGTGTCGAGCTGGAACAGCTCGTCCCAGGCGTTGCCCCAGAGCGTCTTCACGACGTTCCAGCCGGCGCCGCGGAACTGGGCCTCCAGCTCCTGCACGATCTTGAAGTTGGCGCGGACCGGGCCGTCGAGGCGCTGCAGGTTGCAGTTGATCACGAAGGTCAGGTTGTCCAGACCCTCGCGGCTGGCCAGCGCGAGCGCCGCCGTCGACTCGGGCTCGTCCATCTCGCCGTCGCCGAGGAACGCCCAGACGTGCGACGCGGAGACGTCCTTGATGCCGCGGTTGGTCAGATAGCGGTTGAAGCGCGCCTGGTAGATCGCCGACAGCGGGCCGAGGCCCATGGAGACCGTCGGGAACTCCCACAGCCAGGGCAGCCGGCGCGGGTGCGGGTAGGACGGCAGGCCGTTGCCCCCCGCCTCCTGGCGGAAGTTGTCGAGGTGCGCCTCGGTGAGGCGTCCGTCGAGGAAGGCGCGGGCGTAGATGCCGGGGGAGGCGTGGCCCTGGATGTAGAGCTGGTCGCCGGAGCCGTCCGCCTCCTTCCCGCGGAAGAAGTGGTTGAAGCCGGTCTCGTAGAGCCAGGCCGCGGAGGCGAAGGTGGCGATGTGGCCGCCGACGCCGTGCTTGGCGCCGCGGGTCACCATCGCGGCGGCGTTCCACCGGTTCCACGCGGTGATCCGGCGCTCCATCTCCTCGTCACCGGCCGGGACGGGCTCGGCGGCGGTGGGGATGGTGTTGACGTAGTCCGTCTCCAGAAGCTTGGGCAGGTCGAGCCCCTCGACGCCCTCGGCGTGCTGGAGGGTGCGGCGCATCAGGTACGCGGCGCGGTGGGGGCCGGCGGCCTTGGTGACGGCGTCGAGGGAGGCCGCCCATTCGGCGGTCTCCTCGGTGTCACGGTCCGGGAGCTGGTCGAGCTCGCTCGGAAGCATGGCTACGGGGTCGGTCATGACACCGCCTTCCGGAGAGGAGGAGGGGTGGAGAGGGGCCTGTCTGGCAGGACGGGGCCGGGCGGACTGGTGAGTCCGTGGTGAACTGTAAGCCGCCGATCGATGATCGATCAAAGCGTTGAGCGAAAAACTTCTTCGGATCGAGAAAGTCGGCACAGGGTGCCGCGAAATGGGGCACCGGGTGCCGGTGTGCGGCGGCTTTGTACGGCACGTGCGCGGCCCGTTCTCCGTGTGCGTCGCCCTGCGGGAGCGGCGCGGCAGGGGTGCGCCGGGCGTGGGTGCGCCGGGCGTGGGGCTCCGGCGACGAGCGCCCCGGCGGTCCTTGCCCGCAGGGCGCCCGGGGGCCGTGCCCGTGCGTGGCACGGACGGTTCCGTTGGGAAGGGGGCAGCCCGCCGTGGTCCCGCGGCGCGCGCACTGCGTATGCGGGCGGTTCCGCAGGGGAGGGCTGCTCACCGCGAGCGCAGCGCCGGACGCGGCGCCGCGCGCGGGAACGCGGTGGCACCGAGCGCCGCGCGCGGGTCCGGCGCTACGCGCGGGGCGCGCAGCCCAGGACGTGGGCCTTCACGAGCGCGCCGATCTGCGGATCGCGCCGGCGGAACGCCTCCACCAGCTCCTCGTGCTCCTCCGCGTACGACTTCTGCTTCGTCCCCAGCCACCGGATGGACAGCGCGGTGAAGACCTCGATCCCCAGGCCCTCCCACGTGTGCAGCAGCACCCCGTTGCCCGCCGCCTTCACCAGTTCCCGGTGGAACGCCACCGTGTGCCGCACCTGCGCCGTCCCGTCCGCGGCGCGGTCCGCCTCGTACAGGGCCGCGACGTGCGGTTCCAGCGCCGAGCAGTCGTCGGCGAGCCGTTCCGCGGCCAGCTCGGCGGCGATCTGCTCCAGGCCGGCCCGGACCGGGTAGCTCTCCTCGAGGTCGGCCGCGGTGAGGTTGCGCACCCGTACGCCCTTGTTGGGCGCCGACTCGATCAGCCGCAGGGACTCCAGCTCGCGCAGGGCCTCCCGTACCGGCGTCTGGCTCACGGCCAGCTCGGTGGCGATACGGCGCTCCACGATCCGCTCGCCCGGCTTCCAGCGGCCGCTGACGATGCCCTCCACGATGTGCTCGCGGATCTGATCGCGCAGCGAGTGGACGACGGGCATGGTCATGAACCGCTCCTTCACGAAGAGAAGACCCCTGGGGCGTGCGGCGGAAGCAGCTCCGTCCGCCCGCTGGGCGGGGCCTGCGGCGTCCGGTGCGCGATCGCGAGGCGGAGGACCATCCTCGTACGGGACGTACTCGGATGACTCCGACAACGCAGCGAGCGTGCGTGCCAGGCGTCGCGGGCCAGGAGGGACTTTCGCCACACGCCCTAGACAATACGGCGGCGGCCCCGTCCGGAAGTACTCCCGGGCGGGGCCGCCGCTGGTGAGGCTGGTTACAGCCGACGCGCTCAGAGGCCGAGCTCGACCTCGAACTCACCGGCCTCCAGGATCGCCTTGACCGCCGTCAGGTAGCGGGCGGCGTCGGCGCCGTCCACCAGACGGTGGTCGTAGGAGAGCGTCAGGTACGTCATGTCGCGGACGCCGATGACGGTGCCCTCGGCGGTCTCGATGACGGCCGGACGCTTCACCGTGGCGCCGATGCCCAGGATCGCGACCTGGTTCGGCGGCACGATGATCGTGTCGAACAGCGCACCGCGCGAACCGGTGTTGCTGATCGTGAAGGTCGCACCGGCCAGCTCGTCCGGCGTGATCTTGTTGCCTCGGACCTTGCCCGCCAGATCGGCGGTGGCCTTGGCGATACCGGCCAGGTTGAGGTCGCCCGCACCCTTGATGACCGGGGTCATCAGGCCCTTCTCGGAGTCCACGGCGATGCCGATGTTCTCCGAGTCGAAGTAGGTGATGGTGCCCTCGTCCTCGTTGATCCGGGCGTTGATGACCGGGTGGGCCTTCAGCGCCTGGGCCGCGGCCTTGACGAAGAACGGCATCGGGGAGAGCTTGACGCCCTCGCGGGCCGCGAACCCGTCCTTGGCCTGGGCGCGCAGCTTCATCAGCCGCGTGACGTCGACCTCGACGACCGAGGACAGCTGGGCCTGGCCGTGGAGCGCCTTCATCATGTTGTCGCCGATGACCTTGCGCATGCGGGTCATCTTGACGGTCTGGCCGCGCAGCGGGGACACCTCGAGCGCCGGAGCCTTCTTGGCGGCCGGGGCGGCGGCGGCCGGAGCCGGCGCGGCGGCGGCGGCCTTCGCGGCCTCGGCGGCGGCGACGACGTCCTGCTTGCGGATACGGCCGCCGACACCGGTGCCCTTGACCGAGGACAGGTCCACACCGCTCTCGGCCGCGAGCTTGCGGACCAGCGGCGTGACGTAGGCGCCCTCGTCCGTGGCCGCGGCGGCGGGAGCCGGGGCCGGGGCGGCGGGCTGCGCCGGAGCTGCGGGAGCCGGGGCCGGGGCGGCGGGCTGCGCCGGAGCCGCGGGGGCCGGAGCGGCAGCGGCGGGAGCGGGCTGCGCCGGCGCGGGGGCCGGGGCGGCGGGTTGCGCCGGAGCCGCGGGGGCCGGGGCGGCAGCGGCGGGAGCGGGCTGCGCCGGCGCGGGGGCCGGGGCGGCGGGTTGCGCCGGAGCCGCGGGGGCCGGGGCGGCAGCGGGCTGCGCCGGAGCCGGGGCGGCGGCCGGAGCGGCGCCCGGGGCGCCGATGACGGCGAGCTTCGCGCCGACCTCGGCGGTCTCGTCCTCGCCGACCACGATCTCCAGCAGCACACCGGAGGTCGGTGCGGGGATCTCGGTGTCGACCTTGTCGGTGGAGACCTCGAGCAGGGGCTCGTCCTCCGCGACCTCCTCGCCGACCTCCTTCAGCCAGCGGGTGACGGTGCCCTCGGTGACCGACTCGCCCAGCGCGGGCAGCACGACGTCGGTGCCCTCGGCGCCGCCGCCACCGGCGGCGGCCTCGGCGGTCGGGGCCGGTGCGGGGGCGGCCTGCTCGGTGGAGGGGGCGGCCTGGGCGGGCTGCTCCGGCTCGGGGGCCGGGGCCTGCTCGGCGGCGGGTGCCGGGGCGGCGGCCGCCGCACCCGAGCCGTCGTCGATGACGGCCAGCTCGGCGCCGACCTCGACGGTCTCGTCCTCGGCGACCTTGATGGACGCCAGGACACCGGAGGCCGGTGCGGGGATCTCGGTGTCGACCTTGTCGGTCGACACCTCGAGCAGCGGCTCGTCGGCCTCGACGCGCTCGCCCTCGGCCTTCAGCCAGCGGGTGACGGTGCCCTCGGTGACGCTCTCGCCGAGCGCCGGGAGGGTTACGGAAACCGGCATGGTTTCGGTTGCTCCTTACGGTGGGGTCTCCCCGGCTCGCGCGAAGCGCCGAGCGGGGGAAGTGCGGTAGTGGTCGTCGCGCCCGTTGACGTGGCTCAGTCGTGGGAGTGGAGGGGCTTGCCCGCGAGGGCCAGGTGGGCCTCGCCGAGCGCCTCGTTCTGCGTCGGGTGCGCGTGGATGAGCTGCGCGACCTCGGCCGGCAGAGCCTCCCAGTTGTAGATCAGCTGGGCCTCGCCGACCTGCTCGCCCATACGGTCACCGACCATGTGGACGCCGACCACGGCACCGTCCTTGACCTGGACGAGCTTGATCTCGCCCGCGGTCTTCAGGATCTTGCTCTTGCCGTTGCCCGCCAGGTTGTACTTCAGAGCGACGACCTTGTCCGCGCCGTAGACCTCCTTGGCCTTGGCCTCGGACAGGCCCACGGAGGCGACCTCGGGGTGGCAGTACGTCACCTTCGGCACGCCGTCGTAGTCGATCGGGACGGTCTTCAGACCGGCCAGTCGCTCCGCCACCAGGATGCCCTCGGCGAAGCCGACGTGCGCGAGCTGGAGGGTCGGGACGAGGTCGCCGACGGCCGAGATGGTCGGCACGTTCGTGCGCATGTACTCGTCGACCAGGACGTAGCCGCGGTCCATCGCGACGCCCTGCTCCTCGTAGCCCAGGCCCTGCGAGACCGGGCCGCGGCCGACGGCCACCAGCAGCACCTCGGCCTCGAAGGTCTTGCCGTCGGCGAGGGTGACCCGCACACCGTCCTCGGTGTACTCGGCCTTCTCGAAGAAGGTGCCGAGGTTGAACTTGATGCCGCGCTTGCGGAAGGCACGCTCGAGGAGCTTCGAGCTGTTCTCGTCCTCGACCGGGACGAGGTGCTTCAGGGCCTCGATGATCGTGATGTCGGTGCCGAAGGACTTCCAGGCCGAGGCGAACTCGACACCGATGACGCCGCCGCCCAGGACGATCGCGGACTGCGGCACCCGGTCCAGGACCAGCGCGTGGTCGGAGGAGATGATCCGGTTGCCGTCGATGGTCAGACCGGGCAGCGACTTCGGTACCGAACCGGTGGCGAGGAGGACGTGGCGGCCCTCGACCCGGCGGCCGTTGACGTCGACGGACGTGGGGGAGGACAGTCGGCCCTCACCCTCGATGTACGTGACCTTGCGGGAGGCGATCAGACCCTGCAGGCCCTTGTACAGCCCGGAGATCACCTCGTCCTTGTACTTGTGCACGGCCGGGACGTCGATGCCCTCGAAGGTGGCCTTGACGCCGAACTGCTCGCTCTCGCGAGCCTGGTCGGCGATCTCGCCGGCGTGCAGCAGGGCCTTGGTGGGAATGCATCCGCGGTGCAGGCAGGTGCCGCCGACCTTGTCCTTCTCGATCAGGGCGACGTCCAGGCCCAGCTGAGCTCCGCGCAGGGCCGCGGCGTAACCACCGCTGCCACCGCCGAGGATCACTAGGTCGAAAACGGTGCTGGCGTCGTTCGCCACGTCACGTCCTCCATGCATGTGCGCCGGGCGCCGGTGCCTCCCAGGGCGGGGGACTACCGGGCGGCGGCTGGTGTTCGGCCGCTTGTCTTCGGCCCTGTGGTGGGGGCCCTGTCCTGCCGAGAACCCATCTTCGCACTTGTCGACGGAAGGCGGGACGCGGGGCCGGGATACGGGACGGCGGTTCGGCCGTCCCCGCCGGTTGACCGTATGTACGGCCCCAAGGATTTCGTCGAGGGCGAACGGATAGCCGGCGCCCGATATTCCTGCGGACCGTTCCCGCGGACCCGGGGCCCGGGGCGCCGGCCCGGCGCGCGCCGGGTTCCGGGAACGCTCCCGGAACCCGGCGCGCGGGCGTCAGCCCAGGTCGCCGTCGGCCGTGCGCTCGGCCAGCCTGACCAGGGTGCGGACCGCGGAGCCGGTGCCGCCCTTGGGGGTGTAGCCGTAGGGCGCGCCCTCGTGGAAGGCCGGGCCCGCGATGTCCAGGTGGGCCCAGGTGATGCCCTCGCCGACGAACTCCTTCAGGAACAGGCCCGCGACCAGGCCGCCGCCCATCCGCTCGCCCATGTTCGCGATGTCGGCGGTCGGGGAGTCCATGCCCTTGCGGAGGTCCGCGGGCAGCGGCATCGGCCAGGAGTCCTCGCCGGCCTCCTCCGCGATCTCGTGGACCGAGGTGCGGAACGCCTCGTCGTTGGACATGATCCCGAAGCGCCGGTTGCCCAGCGCCAGGACCATCGCGCCGGTCAGCGTCGCCACGTCCACGATCGCGTCCGGGTTCTCCTCCGAGGCCCTGGTGATCGCGTCGGCCAGCACCAGACGGCCCTCCGCGTCGGTGTTGAGCACCTCGACCGTCTTGCCGCTGTACATGCGCAGGACGTCGCCGGGGCGGGTGGCGTTGCCCGACGGCATGTTCTCGGCCAGCGCCAGCCAGCCGGTGAGGTTCACGCGCAGCCCGAGCCGGGCCGCCGCCACGACGGCCGCGAACACGGCGGCGGCGCCGCTCATGTCGCACTTCATCGTCTCGTTGTGGCCGGCCGGCTTCAGCGAGATGCCGCCGGAGTCGTAGGTGATGCCCTTGCCGACGAGGGCGAGGGTCTTCTCCGCGTCCGGGTGCGTGTACGCCAGCTTCACCAGGCGCGGGCCGTGGGCCGCGCCCTGACCGACGCCGAGGATGCCGCCGAACCCGCCCTTGACGAGCGCCTTCTCGTCCCAGACCTGCACCTTGAGGCCGTGCTCCTTGCCGGCGGCGGTGGCGACGGCGGCGAACGACTCGGGGTAGAGGTCGTTCGGCGGCGTGTTGATCAGGTCGCGGGCGCGGTTCATCTCCTCGGCCACGGCGACGGCCCGCTCGGCGGCGGCCTTGAAGGCCTTGTCGCGCGGCTTGGCGCCCAGCAGGGCCACCTCGGCCAGCGGCTTCTTGGCGTTCTTCTCGTCCTGGTAGGCGGTGAAGGCGTACGCGCCGAGCAGCGCGCCCTCCGCGATCGCCTGGGCGTCCTCGGCGGCCTCGACCGGCAGCGCGAACGCGGCCTTCTTCGAGCCGGCCAGCGCGCGGGCCGCGGAACCGGCCGCGCGGCGCAGCGACTCGGCCGGGTACGCGTCGTCCTTCTCAGGGGCGGTGCCGAGCCCGACCGCGATCACGACCGGGGCCTTCAGGCCCGACGGCGCGGGCAGCTTGGTCACCTCGCCCTCGGCACCGGAGGCACCGAGGGTCTCGAGGACGGTGGCGAGCTTCCCGTCGAACGCCGCGTCCACGGCCTCGGCGCCGGCCGCGACGACCGGGCCCTTGGCGCCCTTGGCGACGCCGACGACGACCGCGTCGGCGCGCAGCGTCGCAGCGCCGGCAGTGCTGAGAGTGAGAGCAGTCACGGTGGTGAAATCTCGCTTCCGTTGAGTTCCTGGGCCGAAGAGGTGGGTCGGCCGCCCGGCGCATCGTAAGTCGGGCGGGTCGGAGCGCCGCCACGAGCCTACGCGCGCCCGCGATGTTCGCTCGTGCCGACGGGGATTCACCCATCCGTGGTGTCTCCGACGGGTTCCCCGCCCGGACAGCGAGTCCTACGTCACACTCGGCCCGAATACGCAAGGGAGCAAGTGGCTGCTTTGCATGATTTCCACATGTCCTCCCCGGTGTCTCCGCCGGGGTGGGTCGAACAAGGGGTGGGGGAAACACCATGGCACCCGTATTCGCCACGGGGTTCGGCAGGCGTGCACTGACGAGCGGATCCGCGCGCGCCGCGCACGAGGGGGGAGCGGCCGGGCGGGGGCCCGGCCGAGGGGGCAGGCTCGGCGCGGTGGCGGTCGCGCTCACCACGTCGGCGCTGTTCGCGGCGGCTCTGCCCGCGTCCCCGGCGGCCGCCGCGGACCCGGTGCCGCGGATCGACCTGAAGGTCCTCGTCGTGGACGACGGAGGCTCGGCGGTCGCCGCCGTCACCTCCGAACTGCGCAGCACCGGCGTCCCGTACAGCGTGCTCGACCTGGGGGACCCGGGCCGACCGAAGATCGACGCCGCGTTCCTCAGCGACACCGTGAGCGGCCGGCCGCGCGCCAAGTACCAGGGGGTGGTGCTGCCGAACGAGGCGCCGTTCGGGCCGGACTCCGCGGGGGCCGCCGAGCAGGCCGCGCTCGTCGCGTACGAGAAGCGGTTCGGCGTCCGCCAGGTCGACGCCTACACCTGGGCGCACCCGGGGGTTGGGCTCGACTACACCAGCGAGGGCGGCTGGTCCGGGACGCTCGACGGCACCGCCGCCGCCGTGACCGCGGCGGGCCGCTCCGGCCCGTTCGGCTACCTCGACGGCGCCCTGGCCTTCGAGGACAACGCGCCGGACATCAGCGAGAGCTACGGCTATCTGGCCCGCCCGCGCGAGGGCTACACCAGTTACGTCGACGCCCCCGTGCCGGGCGGCGAGGGCCGCGCCAGCCTCCTCGGGGAGTACGCCCAGGACGGGCGCCGCGAGCTCGTCGTCACCTTCGCGTACAACCAGCACCAGCGGCAGTTCCGGCTGCTGGCGCGCGGCATCGTCGAATGGCTCACCCAGGGCGTCCACCTCGGGCAGAGCCGCAACTACTTCTCGGTCCACGTCGACGACGTCTTCGCCCCCGACGCCCGCTGGGACACCGAGCGCAACTGCACGCCCGGCGACATCGACTGCGCCGGGGGAGCGGGCGAGCAGGCTCCGGACATCCGGATGACCGCCGCCGACGCGCAGTACGCCGCCCAGTGGCAGCGCACCAGCGGCTTCACCCTCGACATGGTCTACAACGCGGGCGCGGGCGAGGAGTGGAAGGCCGGGAACGGCGGCACGGACGCGCTCACCGCGCAACTCCTCGCCGACCGGGCCCAGTACCGCTGGGTCAACCACACCTACACCCACCCGTTCCTCGGCTGCGTCCAGGACGTCTCCGTCGTCCCCTGGCAGTGCTCGAAGGACGCGGCGGGCAACACCCGCTGGATGAGCCGCGCCGAGATCTCCGCGCAGATCCGCGACAACCACAACTGGGCGGTGAACAAGGGCATCCAGGTCGATCGCACGGAGCTCGTCACCGGGGAGCACTCGGGGCTGAAGACGCTTCCGCAGCAGCCGGTGGACAACCCCAACCTGGCGCCCGCGCTCGCCGACAACGGCGTGAAGTGGATCGCGAGCGACAACTCCCGCGAGCCGCAGCAGCGTCCCGTCGGCAGCGCGGTCACCGTGCCCCGCCACCCGATGAACGTGTACTACAACGTGGGCACGGCGGCCGAGATGGCCGACGAGTACAACTGGATCTACACCTCCCGGGCCGACGGGGGCAGCGGCATCTGCGAGACCAATCCGGCCTCCACCTGCCTGGACGAGCCGCTGGACGTGGCCACCGGCTACGGGACGTACATCGTCCCGCAGGAGGCCAGGATCGCCCTCGGCCACGTCGTGGCCAACGACCCGCGCCCGCACTACGTCCACCAGTCCAACCTGGCCGAGGGCCGCATCCTGTACCCGGTCCTCGACCGGATCCTCGCCGACTACCGGGCGCTGTTCGCCGACAACACGCCCCTCGTCAACCCGCGCCACCGCGACGCCGGCACGGAGCTGAGCCGCCGCGCCGCCTGGCAGTCGGCCCTGGACTCCGGCCGGGTCACGGCGTACCGGATCGGCACCACGGTCACCGTGCAGGCCCCCGGCGGGGTCGTCGCCCCCGTCACCACGCCCGAGGGCACCCGCAAGCAACTCCTGCTGGGGACGAGCGTCTTCGGCACCGCGTACGCGGGTCAGCGCTCGGCCTGGACCCAGCCGGAGCTGCTGCAGTCCGCCGTCACCCTGCGACTGCCCTCCTGACCTGACCTGACCTGATCGCGGTAGTCCCGCGCGCACCCCGGCCCGCACGGCCGGGGTGCGCCGCGCCCGCGCGCTCCCGCACCCCTCACCCGTTGTGCCCGGGCACCCTCCGGTGCGCCGGCACTTCCCTCAGCACCCTTATGTCCAGGGGGACTCAGCACGATGAGCCAGGGACGCCATGTCACCATGCTCACCGAAGGCACGTATCCGCATGTCCACGGCGGCGTCAGCACCTGGTGCGACCAGCTGGTCCGGGGCATGCCCGAGGTCGACTTCACCGTCGTCTCCCTCACCGGCAGCGGCCGTGAGCCCGTCACCTGGGAGCTGCCGCCCAACGTCCGCACCCACACCCCCGTACCCCTGTGGGGCCCCCGGCCCGGACGCGCCCACGCCCCGCGCCGCGGTGCCGCCAGGCGCCGCTTCCTCGACACCTTCGAGCGGTTCCTGCTGTCCCTGCTCGACCCCGACGCGCACGGCGACTTCGGGACCGCGCTCGACGAGCTGGCCGACGAGGCGCGTGCGGGCCGGCTCTGCGCCGCCCTCCGCACCGAGACCGCCGTCCGTACCCTGATGCGCCTCTGGACCCGGCCCCACCTGCCCACCGCCGCCGCCGGACCCACCGCCCACGACGCCCTCACCGCCGTCGACCTGCTGGAACACGCCCTGCGTCCGCTGGCGGTGCGCATCCCCGGCGACAGCGTCGCCCATGCCGTCAGCAGCGGGCTCGCCACCCTGCCCGCGCTCGCCGCCCAGCGGCTGGACGGGGTGCCGTTCCTCCTCACCGAGCACGGCATCTATCTGCGCGAGCGCTACCTCGGCTACCGCACCGGGACGCAGCGCTGGCCGGTCAAGGCCCTGATGCTGGGCTTCTACCGGGAGCTCAACACCCTCGGCTACGAGCGCGCCGGTCTGATCACCCCGTGCAACCGCTACAACCGCCGCTGGGAGGAGCGCGGCGGCGCCCTCCCCGGAAAGATCCGCACGGTCTACAACGGCGTCGACCCGTACGCCTTCCCGCACGCCGGGGCCGAACCGTCCGTGCCCACCCTGACCTGGGCCGGCCGGATCGACCCCATCAAGGACCTGGAGACGCTGATCCGCGCCTTCGCCCTGGCCCGGGCCGAGCTCCCGGCACTGCGGCTGCGGCTGTTCGGCGCCGCCCCGGCCGGGTGCGAGTGGTACGCCACCGTCCTGGAGAAGCTCGCCGCCGAACTGGGCGTGACCGACGGGGTGTCCTGGGAGGGCCGGGTCGGCGACGTGGCGCGGGCGTACGCCGCCGGGCACGTGGTGATGCTCTCCAGCATCAGCGAGGGCTTCCCGTTCTCGATCATCGAGGCGATGTCCTGCGGGCGCACGACGGTGTCCACCGATGTGGGCGGGGTGCGCGAGGCCGTCGGCGACACCGGTCTGGTGGTCCCGCCGCGCGAGCCCGAGGCGCTGGCCGCCGCCGCCCTGGAACTGCTCCGGGACGACGGGCGCCGCGCCGAACTGGGCCGGCGCGCCCGGCAGCGGGTCGTCGACCTCTTCACCCTGCGGCGTTCGGTGGACGCCTTCCGGCAGATCTACCGGGAACTCGCCGGAACGCCGGGTGCGGTGTACGAGCCGCCCGCCGCCGAGACGGTCGCCGACTGGACCCTGGAGCTGAGGGACCCCTGGTACCAGGAGCACACGGCATGGGGCCACCACTGGTCCGAGCCCGCCGAATCCGCCGGGCCCGTCGCGGGGGCGGTCCGGTGAGCGGCTCGCTGTGGCTGAGGGACCCGGGTACGGCCGCACGGGACACCCTGCCGCGGACGCCGGGGAGACACCGTCCGTCCGACCCGACCGGGACCGACCCGGTCGGCGAACTCGCGGGACGGCTGGAGGACTTCGTCGCCGCCGCCGTCCATCCCGACGAGGTGGCGGCGCTGCTGGAGTCCGACGGGCTGACCGACGAGCAGATACGGCGGCGCTACGGGCACGAGGACTCCTTCTCCCTGGCGGAGGACCTGTACGCCCGCGTCGAGCGGCGCTTCCCGCGTTCGCCCGAGGACCCGGCGCCCGGCGCCGGCAGTCCGACGCTCCTCGGGTGTCTGCTGCGGGGCCTGCTGTTCACCCTCCCCGGACTGGCACACGTCCTGGCCGCGCCGGTCCTCGCGGGCGGCCGCACCGGGTACGCCCCACTGCTGGCGGCCGCGCTGGCCGGCTGGACCTGGAACCAGGCCCTCGCCCACCGCGCGTACACCCGGCTGGGCCTGGGCGACCGGGCCGCGGCCGCCCGGACGCTGCTGCGGGGCGCGCCCGTGGGCGTGGTCCTCGGCACGGCCGCCGCCGCGGCCGTCGCGCCGGCCCCCGCCCCGGCGGTGCTGTTCGCGGCGGGCCAGTCGATCTATCTCGCCGCGGCGACGGTGCTGCTGGTGCTGGGCCGCGAGCGCGTCCTGCTGCCGGCCCTCCTCCCGCTGGTGGGCGGGGCGCTGTTCGCGGCGTTCCACCCGATGCCGGCCTGGGCGCACCTCGTGCTGCCCCTGGCCGCGGTCACGGCCGCCGCGGGCCTCGCGGCGGGCGCGGTCGCCGGGGTGCTCCGGCCCGCGGACCCCGGTGGCCGGGGCGTGCGCGGCAGCCGGCGCGCGGAGCTGAGGGGGCTCGGCGATTCGGTGCCGTACGGCCTCTTCGGACTCGGCTCCGGGGCGCTGGTGCTCCATGTCGCCCTGGACTCACCGCCGTTCGCGGTGGCGCTCACGCTCGGCACGGGCCCCGCCGAGTGGCTGCTGTACCGGTTCCGTGCGGAGGCCCTCGCCGGACTGCGGGCCTCCACCTCCCCGCGCGCCTTCCGGCTCTCGGTCGCGGCGGCGCTGGTGCGCTCCCTCGCCGGGTACGCGGGCGCCCTGCTGACGCTCATGGCGGCGGCGCTGCTGCTGTGGCCCGGTGGCGGCGGACCGGGCGCGGCCCCGGCGGCCGGGGCGCTGCCGCTCGGCGCGGTGCTGTGGACCGGCCTGCTGCTCCAGGCGTTCGGGGCGGTGCTGAGCCCGGCCGCGGTGTGCTGTGCGGCCGCGCTCGTACCGCTGCTCCTGCCCGGTTCGGAGCGGCTGTTCGTCCCGGCGGCCGCGTCCGCGGTGCTCGTCCTGCTGGTCTGTGCTCAGCTGGGCCGGATCACCGCACATCGCTGAGGGAGCCCGTAGATGAGCCTTCCCGCCCGGACGCGCGGCCTTCTGCCGCCGCTGGTGGCCCTGTTGCTGCTCGCCGGCTGCACCGCCGTCCCGGACGACCCCGTGCCGCCGCGCACCACCCGCTGGCGGCCGGCGCCCGGGACACCGTGGCAGTGGCAGCTCAGCGGCCGTCTGGACCCGGCCGTGGACGTCCCGGTGTACGACATCGACGGCTTCGAGCACCCGAGGTCCACGGTCGCCGACCTGCAGCGGCGCGGCCGCAAGGTGATCTGCTACCTGTCCACCGGCGCCTGGGAGGAGTTCCGCCCCGACGCGGGCGAGTTCCCCCCGGAACTGCTCGGCAGGGGCAACGGCTGGGAGGGGGAGCGCTGGCTCGACATCCGGCGCACGGACGTGCTGGAGCCGCTGATGGCCAAGCGCTTCGACATGTGCCGGGACAAGGGCTTCGACGCGGTCGAGCCCGACAACATGGACGGCTACGCCAACGACACCGGCTTCCCCCTCACCGCCGCCGACCAGCTCCGCTACAACCGGCTGATCGCCAGGATGGCGCATGACCGTGGGCTTGCCGTGGGGCTGAAGAACGACCTGGACCAGATCCCGGCCCTCGTCGGTGACTTCGACTTCGCCGTCAACGAACAGTGCGCCCAGTACGGGGAGTGCGAGGCGCTGCGGCCGTTCGTCGAGGCCGGCAAGGCCGTCTTCCACGTCGAGTACGAGGTGCCGACCGGCCGCTTCTGCCCCCGGGCGCGGCGGCTCGGACTGAGCTCGATGCTGAAGCGCTACGAGCTGGACGCCTGGCGCAGGCCCTGCTGACACGGCCCGGCGGGTCTCAGGGGCCGTCGGCCGCTCGGGTGGTCGCCCGCTGTCCGACGGGAGGCTTCGGGTACGGGCGGCGGTGCACGGGCCCGGCGCCGTCGCGGGCCGGTGATCCGCACGTTCGGTGATCCGCGGTGATCCGCACGGCCGGTCGTCCGCGGTGATCCGCACGGCCGGTGCCGGGCCCCGGCCGTCGTGTGCCGTCCGGCGAACGGTGCGACCGGCTACCGGGGACCGACGGCGAGCGCGACGAGCGCCGCCGTCGCGGCCGTCTCCGCGAGCCCCCCGAACACATCGCCCGTGACCCCGCCGAAGCGTCGTACGCAGCGCCGCAGCAGCAGTTCGGCCGCGGCCGCCCCGGCGAGAACCGAGAGGGCGAGCCGGAGCGGCCCGTACCCGCCGGGCAGCGTCCCCCAGGCGGAGCACGCCGCAGTGACCAGAACGGCGACTCCCAGAGCCTGCCGCACCGGGACGGTGGCGGCGACCATGGCGCCCAGTCCCTCCGGCCGGGCGGCCGGGACGCCGGTGCGTGAGGCGAGGGTGAGCGCGAGCCGGGCGACGACACCGGCGGTCGCCGCCGCCGTCGCCCCGTACGCCCAGCCCCGCCCGTAGAGCTCGTACAGCGCCGCGACCTGGGCCAGCAGCACGAAGAGCAGGGTGATCACGCCGAACGGCCCGATGTCCGACTGCTTCATGACCCGCAGCGCGTCCTCGGCGGGCTTGCCGCTGCCCAGCCCGTCGGCTGTGTCGGCGAGTCCGTCCAGGTGCAGACCGCGGGTGAGGACGGCGGGCACGGCGGCGGAGGCGACCGCGGCGAGCAGCGGACCCGAGCCGAGCAGCAGGAGCAGCCCGCCGGCGGCCGCCGCGCAGAGGCCCACGACGAGACCGGCGAGCGGGGCCCACCGCATCCCCGCCCGTGCGGCGTCGCGGTCCCAGCGGGTCACGCGCACGGGCAGCACGGTGAGGGTGCCGAAGGCGAACCGGATGCCCTTGGGGCCGTCTGTGTCGAGAGAGCTCACCGCGCGCAGGGTAGCCGGTGCGCCGCGACGGTAAATTGCGCATGACGGACAAAACGGGAGCGGGTGGCATGGGTCACTGGTTTTACCGGAACATCGTGGAGCCCGGGAAGCTCCCGCTGCTCCTTGCGCTGGGATCGTTCGTCCTGACCTTCCTGATCACCCGGACCGTCACCCGGATGATCCGGGCGGGCAAGGGGCCCTTCGGGAACGTCAAAGCGGGCGGACTGCACATCCACCACGTGGTGCCCGGCGTCGTCCTCACCGTGGTCGGCGGCTTCGGCTCGGTCGCCAGCAGCCAGCACACCGGCGCCGGGACGGTGGTGTTCGCCGTCGTCTTCGGAGTGGGCGCGGGACTCGTCCTGGACGAGTTCGCGCTGATCCTCCACCTGGACGACGTCTACTGGACCGAGGACGGCCGCAAGAGCGTCGAGGTCGTCGTCCTCACGGCGTCCCTGCTCCTGCTCACCCTCGGCGGTTTCGCTCCCCTCGGCGTCAACGACCTCACCGCCGACGAACGCGACGACCGACGGGCCTTCCTGCTCACCCTCGCCGTCAACTTCATGTTCGTCCTGATCTCCCTCTTCAAGGGCAAGCTGCGCATGGCGATCATCGGGACGCTGGTGCCGTTCGTCGCGATCGTCGGCGCCCTGCGGCTGGCCAGACCCGCCTCGCCGTGGGCCAAGCGCCTCTACCGGCGCCGGCCGCGCTCCCGGGCCCGGGCGATGCTGCGCGCCTTCCGTCACGACAGGCGATGGAGCGGACCGCGCCGCAAGTTTCAGGACCTGATCGGCGGTGCCCCCGACCGGCTGTCGGTGACCGGCCCCTCCGGACCCGGCCGGGACCGCGAACCGCGCTGAAAGCACGCGGCGACGCCCATCGCCACGAGCACCGCGGCGATCGCCGCGAGGTGCTCCTTGCCGGCCAGATTGGGCTTCACCAGCACCTCCACGACCATCGCGAGGACCACCAGGCCCATCGTCAGCCGGGCGGCGCAGCGGATGCACACGTACACGGCGAGGCCCACCACCGCGGCGGACGGCCCGGTGTCCACGACGTGGGCGTCCGAGGCGGGCAGACCGAGGGGATGGTCCGGCCCGAGCGCGACCCCGGCCCGGGCGTACATCGTCCCTGCGAGCGTCGCCGCGTACGCGACCGCCAGCGTGCGCGGCCGCCCCAGGCAGATCTCGGCGATGCCGAACACCAGCAGGATCTGTGCCAGCGCGCCCCACACCGGCAGGTCGAGCGCCGGGACGAAGAGGGAGAGCGGCGTGCGGAGCAGAGCGAGCCAGAGCGGGTCCTCGGCCCGCACCGAGCCGATGCCCTGCACCGGCCCGTAGCCCCACGACTGGTTCTGCACGACTTGGCACAGGGCGGTGAGGCAGACCGCGGTGAGCGTCAGGGGGACGGCACGCCACGTCCTCGTCGCGAGGGCCGTCCGCACGGTCCCGTACAGCGGCCCCCACTCACGGCGCGCGAACGCGCGCGCCCGGTTCACCGGCCGTCCGCCGGGGGCACGCGGTCGGGCAGTGCGGGCGCGCGGTGGAGCCCTGCGGGCGGGCTGGGAACGGTGCCGGTCCGCGGGGGATCGGCACTCTCGTGGGCGAGCATGGAACGTGGCTCCCGGACGGGTCGGTACTCGGCGTGGGCGCGGTACGACGACTCGATCCGGACTCGATCCACCACCGGCGGGACGGTGCCGGGGCCGGGCCACGGACGTCACGGCCCCGGCACCGTCCCGCCCGAGCGTCGCGCCATGTTCCAAGACCCGGCGGAATGCCCGGAAGTTGACTCCCGCCGGAGTGATCCCGATCTCTTGCGGGTGACGGGTGACGGGTGACGGGTGACGGGTGACGGGTGACGGGTGACGGGTGACGGGTGACGGGTGACGGGTGATCCGCGAGGGCTACGTGCGGCGGGCGGTGGTGCCACCCGCGTCGGCTCGTGCCGGCCCGCCTCGCCGCGCGTCAGCCCGTCTGGCCGCCGGTGGAGGTCACTCTCTCGCTCTCCGCCCCGGCCGGCGCAGTGTCCCCGGCCTCGCTCCCGTCGTCGCTCCCGACCGGGTCCGGGCGCTCGGGCAGCTCCGCGGCGAGCGCGGCGGCCGCCTGGACGAGGGGGAGGGCGAGGAGGGCGCCGGTGCCCTCCCCGACCGTGACCCCGTGCTCGAGAAGCGGCTCCAGGGCCATCCGGTCGAGCGCCTTCGCCTGGGCCGGCTCCCCGCTGACCTGCCCCGCGAGCCACCAGTCCGGCGCCCGGAAGGCCGCCCGCTGGGCGACGAGCGCGCACGCGGCCGACACGACCCCGTCCAGGATCACCGGCATCCGGCGCACCGCGGCCTGCAGCAGGAACCCGGTCGTCGCGGCCAGATCCGCGCCGCCCACGGCCGTCAGCAACGCGAGCTGGTCGCCCAGTACGGGCCGCGCCCGGCGCAGCGAGTCGCGGATCGCCGCGCACTTGCGCATCCACGCCAGATCGTCGATGCCGGCGCCGCCCCGGCCGGTGACGACGGAGGCGTCCGTACCGCACAGCGCGGCCACCAGCGTGGCGGCTGGCGTCGTCCCCCCTACGCTGAGATCGCCGAGCACGACCAGGTCGGTGCCGGCGTCGGCCTCCTCGTCGGCGATCGCCACACCGAGGCGTACGGCCCGCTCGGCCTCCTCCGGCGTGAGCGCGTCCTCGACGTCGATCCGCCCGCTGCCGCGCCGCACCCGGTGCCGGACGACGTCCTCCGGCAGAAGCCCCGGATCGCAGTCCAGACCGGCGTCCACGACCCTGACCGGAACGCCCGTGCGCCGTGCCAGCACCGCGACCGGGCTCGCCCCGTCCAGCACGGACCGCACGAGTTCGTGCGCCGTGCCCGCCGCACGGCCGGACACACCCAGCTCCGCCACCCCGTGGTCCCCGGCGAACAGCACCACCCGGGGCCGCTCGACGGCTCGCACCGGTACGGCACCCTGCGCCGCCGACAGCCACTCGCCCAGCTCGTCCAGCCGCCCCAGGGCGCCCGGCGGCACGCCAAGCCGCTCCCGGCGTTCCTCGGCGTCGCGCCGCACACCGCTGTCGGGGCGCTCGATCAGGTCGGAGAAGTCGTCGAGATTCAGCGAGCTCATTCGCCGAACAGTACCGGCCCGTGCCCGCTGTTCCGCCGCCGGGCCGCGTCGCGATCCCGGTGGCCGGACAGCGCCCCGAGACGCCCCGGCCGGGGTCCGTCCGCGGTGTGCGGGCGTCACCGGTCGCGGGCCCGGGGGCCGGCGGGGCGCAGGGCCGGTGCGCCCGGGGCCCGGCACGGGACAGGCCCGCGAGGTACGGGACCCACGGCACCGGCCCGGGCCCCGCGTGCCCCGGCGGCGGCCCGCCGGGCCGGCGGGGACACCGCCGGGCACTCCGCACGGCCGCGGGTCACCGCAGCGGCAGCGCCTGCCCCGCCACCACCAGCAGCACATGCTCGCACTCCGCGGCGAACGCGGCGTTCAGACGGCCCAGTTCGTCGCGGAAGCGGCGACCCGACGCGGTCGCGGGGACGACCCCCGAACCGACCTCGTTGGTGACGGCGACCACCGTGCGGCGTGTGGCGCGCAGAGCCTCGACGAGGGCGGCCGTGCGATGGCGCAGGGCCGCACGGCCGACGGTCTCCCAGCGCTCGTCGTCCCACGCGCCCACCTGGTCCATCGCGTCCGTCAGCCACAGCGCCAGACAGTCGATGAGCAGCGGCGGTCCGTTCTCGGCCAGCAGCGGGACGAGGTCGCAGGTCTCCACCGTCCGCCAACTCCCCGGCCGGCGTTCACGGTGGGCGGCGACGCGCTCCGTCCACTCGGTGTCGTGGCCGCGCGTCCCGCTCGTCGCCACGTACACGACGTCGGGGAACGTCTCCAGCCGCCGCTCCGCCTCCAGCGACTTCCCGGACCGCGCCCCACCGGTGACGAGCGTGCGCCGGGGCACGTCCGGTACGTCCTGGTACTCGCCCACGTACAGCGTCGTGCCGTCCGGTACGGCCCGGGCCCCCGCCGCCGCCAGCCGACGGTCCAGCTCCCGGCCGGGTGGCACGTCGTGGTCGACGTGGACGGCGATGACGTCGGTCGTCGCCCCGATCGCGCCGCCGGCCCGCAGCTTCGCCAGCCCGTCCGGCCGCCCGAGCACATCGGCGACGACCATGTCGTACGGGAGGGGGTCGCCGTCCGTGACGCCGGCCGGCGCCCCACCCGGCGGCAGGTACAGCAGCCGCTCCCCGTCCGGGGAGGTGACCTCGTAGCCCGTGCCCGGCGAGTCCAGGGCCACGGCCCGCACCCGGTGCCCGCTGATCAGCGTCAGCTCCTGGCCGTCCGGCACCCTCCCGGCGGACGGCAGTCCGGCGGGCAGCTCCACGGCCGGCCCGCTGTGCGGGTGCGACAGCAGCACCTGCCGCACGCCCACGAGCGAATGGCCCGCGCGGGCCGCCGCCAGCGCGGCACCGGGTGTCAGATCGAGCAGCAGTGCGCTGTCCACGAGCAGGGCCGTCGCCGCTCGCGCCCGGTCGCCGCGGGCGGCGGCGCAGACGGCGCAGGGACAGTCGGGGCGAGGGAGCCCGGTGGGGGCTCCGGTGCCGAGCAGAGTCAGTTCCACGGTCACGATCTTCCCGCGTCCCCGCGGCGAGTGCGCGCCCGGCTACGCTGCGGGCAGCAAGGTGATCGGCATGGACGATCGGCACAGCGATCACGTGGTGGGACCAGGAGGCGCACATGGCATGGACGTGGCGGTTCGAGAAGTCCGACGGGACGGAGGTCCAGCCGGCCGTCGAGCCGGAGGAGTTCAGCACGCAGGGGGACGCCGAGTCCTGGATCGGTGAGGTCTGGCGCGAGCTCCAGGAGGGCGGCGCCGACCAGGTCTTCCTCTACGAGGACGGCAGCCGTGTCTACGGCCCCATGAGCCTGCACGCCGAGAGCTGACCCGTCGGAGCCGCGGGCCCGCGGTGCCGCCGAGGCGGCGCGTCGGGCCCGCGGTTCTCCGTCGCGGCCGCCCCGCGGGCCCCGCACGCCCACCGTGCCGCGGACGGGAACGCCCTGTGGGCCGGCCGCCCACGCACCGTGCCGCGGACGGGAACGCCCTGCGGGCCGGCCGCCCACGCACCGTGCCGTGGGCAGAGGCACCCCGTGCTCTCACCGTGCTGCAGGCAGAAGCACCCCGTGCCCTCACCGCGCCGCCGCGAGGAACTGCGTCGCCGCGAGCTCCCCGTACAGAGGGTCCTCCGCCACCAGTTCCGCGTGCGTGCCGATCGCGCGGACCCGCCCCGCGTCCATCACCACGATCCGGTCGGCCAGCGTCACGGTGGACAGCCGGTGGGCGACGACCAGGACCGTCACCTCACGGGCGACCTCGGCGACGACGTCCCGGAGCGCCAGTTCGTTGACCGCGTCGAGCTGCGACGTCGCCTCGTCCAGGAGCAGCAGCCGGGGCCGGCGCAGCAGCGCGCGGGCTATCGCCACCCGCTGGCGCTCGCCTCCCGACAGCTTCGAGCCGCGGTGCCCGACGACCGTCTCCAGGCCGTCCGGCAACCGGTCCACGAGCGCGTCCAGCCTCGCCCGCACGAGGACGTCCCGGATCTCGTCCTCGGTCGCGCCGGGCGCCGCGAAGACCAGGTTCTCCCGCAGGGTCCCGGCCAGCACCGGGGCGTCCTGCTCCACATAGCCGATGGCGGCGCGCAGCTCGGCCAGCGGCCAGTCGCGTACGTCCCTGCCGTCGACCAGCACCCGGCCGCCGGTCGCCTCGTAGAAGCGCTCGACGAGGCCGAACACGGTCGTCTTGCCCGCGCCCGAAGGGCCGACGAAGGCCGTCATCCCGGCGCCGGGCACCTCGAAGGTCACGCCGTGGTGGACGTACGGCAGGCCGTCCCGGTACCGGAAGGTCACGTCCTCGAACCGCACGGACGCCGCACCGCCGGGAGCGTCGTGCCCCCGCGCCGGACCGGCCGGCTCCAGGTCCTCCGCCTCCAGCCGTTCCGCCTCCGCGATCCGGGCGACCGCCGCCGAGCCCACCTGGTACTGGGACGCCGCCTCGACCAGTTCCGTGACCGGCTCGATCAGATAGAAGAGGTAGAGCAGGAACGCCATCAGCGTGGAGACGGAGATCGCCCCCGAGGCGACCCGCGCCCCACCGATCCCCAGCACCGCCAGGAACGACACCTGCACGGCGAGGCCCACCGACGATCCGGCCACCGACTGCCACTTCGCGGTCCGCACGCCGTACCGCCAGGCCCGTCGCGCCGCCGCGTCGACGACGGCGGTCTCCCGCTCCTCGGCGCCCGACGCCTTGACCGTACGGAACGCGCCGAACACCCGCTCAAGCACGGCGGAGATCTCCCCGACCGCCTCCTGCGCCCGCTGCGTCGCCCGCGCGATCCTCGGCATCGCCAGCGCGACGGCGCCGCCGATCAGGACGATCACCCCCAGGGTGACGCCGAGCAGGACGGCGTCCATCACCGCCATCATCACCAGGGTCGCGACGAAGGAGAGGGATCCGGTGACCGCCGAGACGATCGACTGGGTGGTGACGGCGCGCAGCAGGGTGGTGTCCGAGGTGACCCGGGACATCAGATCGCCCGGCTGGGTCCGCTCCACCTCCGGTACCCGCAGCCTCAGGAGCCGCCCGATGAGCGTGCGCCGGGCGGCCAGCACGACCGACTCGGCGGTGCGCTCCAGCACATAGGCGCCGAACGCGTGGATCACCGTGCCGAGGACCACCAGCGCGGTGAGCAACAGCAGGATCCCGTTGACGGACTCGCCCGCGCCGAGCCGGTCCACCAGGGCCTTGGCGGCCAGCGGCTGCAGGAGTCCGCTCGCCGCCCCGAGCAGGGCGAGGAGCGCTCCGAACGCCACGGTCCAGCGGTGCGGCCGGAAATGGCGGTAGAGCTCCCGGAACGTCTCACGGGCGGGCAGACGGGGGGTGTCCGTCGCGGTCACGTCGGATGCAGGGGGCACGTCGGATGCAGGGGTCACACGGAGACGGACGCACCGAAGGCCCTGGCACCTGAGCCTGCGGCGCGTTCGCCGGAGCCGGTGCCGGGCGGCCCGCTCCCGCAGGTGCCGTGGGAGGTGCCGGACGTGGGTGCCGGGCCGGTGGACACGTGCCGGGGCGGCTGTGTTCCTGCGCGCGTGCCCGTCATGCCGCCGTGCCGCGGGGGCGTGCGCCGAGTCGGTGTCGAGCCGGATGATCCGGCCGGGGCGTTCGTGTCCGTGCCTGTGTGCGTCGGCCGGCCGTGCCCCGCGGAGCCGTCCCCGTCCGGACCGGCGCCCGGACGGGGGAGGTCCGCAGGCCCCGCTACTGGCCGCGCACTCCGCACAGATGGAGCAGCGCCGCCACCGAGCGGTACGGGTCCGTCCGGCCGGCGCGGTCCTCGGCCGCGAGCAGCCGGGTCAGCTCGTCCCCGCACGGCGGTTCCGCGTCGTCCGCCGCCGTGTCCGTGAAGACCCGCACCCCGTACCAGGCGTGCAGCGGCGCCGCGATCCCCTCCAGGGTCGCCGTGAGCGACCCCAGGCGGTCTCCGCGCACCTGGAGCCCGAGGCGGTTGGTGTACGTGTCCGTGTCGAAGGCGGTCAGCGTCGCGTCCCAGTCCCCGGCCAGTCCGGGCCGCATCGCCAGCGCGTCCGCGTTCCGTACGAGCAGGGACAGCAGACCGCCCGGTGCGAGCATCCGCGCCAGGCCCGCGAGCATCGCGTCGCGCTCCTCGACGTACATCAGCACGCCGTGGCACAGCACCACGTCGAAGGAGCCGGGCAGGAAGTGCACGCCCGTGTCGCGGCCGTCGCCCTCGATCATCCGGAAGCGCTCCTGGATGCCCTCGGGCTCGTGCGCCAGCGCCTCACGGGCGACCTGCAGCATCCCTGCGTCGGACTCCAGACCGGTGACCTTGTGCCCGGCCCGCGCCAGGCGCAGGGCCTGGGTGCCCTGGCCCATGCCGACGTCGAGGACGCGCAGCCGCTGACCGACGGGGAACCGGGCGGCCAGCTGCTCGTCGAGCTGCCGCGCCACGAGCTCCTGCCGGACGGTGTTGCGCAGTCCGCCGAGGCCTTTGAGCCAGGCGGCGGCGCCGCTCGCGAAACCGGAGACGTCGCCTCTGCCGGAGACGTCGGACTTCGAGGCGACGTCGGGAACCGAGGAGACGTCCGCGCTCAGGGCCGCTCTCCGCGCTTGACCTGGGGCTTGGGCAGGCGAAGCCGGCGCATCTGGAGCGTGCGCATCAGACCGTAGGCGACCGCGCCGCGCTTCGGCTCGTCCGGGAAGCGCTCGTTCAGCTGCTTCTTGAGCCGGATCCAGATGCCGATCGAGTCGATCACGATCATCACGATGACACCGAGCCACAGCAGCAGCGCGATGTTCTGCAGCTGGGGCACGCGGATCATGGAGAGCACCAGGATCACCACGGCCAGCGGCAGGAAGAACTCGGCGATGCAGAACCGCGAGTCCACGAAATCGCGGACGAAGCGCCGCACCGGGCCCTTGTCGCGCGGCGGCAGGTAGCGCTCGTCGCCACCGGCCAGCGCCTCGCGCTGCCTGGCCAGATCGGCACGGCGCGCCTCGCGCTGTCGGCGCATGGCCGCCTTGCGGTCGAGGGGTGCCGACTGCGCCCGGCGGCGCTGGGTCTGGGCCTCACTCCGCTTCGGGGTCGGGCGGCCCTTGGGGGCCTCGGGGTCGCGGGGCTGCTTGGAGAGGTCCGCCGTCACCTTGTCGGTGGGGGCCTTCTCTTCCTTGGAACGGCTACGGAACACAAAACACAAGGGTACGGGGTGGCGGGCGGCTGCCCCAGCCCCCTGGGGAACGATCCGGCAACGGCGCGCGTCCGTACGGGTCAGAAGCAGCAGGAAGGTGCACGGGGCGACACGACCGCCGCCTCCCCTGAAGACCACCTACTCCTTGCGCGGGAGCGGGGCAACCCACAGGTCCTTCTTGGGGATGAGCGCATCGGCGCTCGAACAGTGCGGTAATGGATGCAGGGCCCGTACTGTGGGTTCTGGAGAAGCCGGAGCTGAGTCCGTCAGAAGGGGGCGCGCGAAGCCCATGAGCGGTGTCATGAAGCGTATGGGGATGATCTTCCGCGCGAAGGCAAACAAGGCCCTTGACCGGGCCGAGGATCCGCGCGAGACCCTCGATTACTCGTACCAGAAGCAGCTGGAGCTGCTGCAGAAGGTCCGCCGCGGCGTCGCCGACGTGGCGACCTCCCGCAAGCGCCTGGAGCTGCAGCTGAACCAGCTCCAGAGCCAGTCCTCGAAGCTGGAGGACCAGGGCCGCAAGGCACTGGCCCTCGGTCGTGAGGACCTCGCGCGTGAGGCGCTGTCCCGCCGGGCCGCGCTCCAGCAGCAGGTCACCGATCTGGAGACCCAGCACCAGACGCTGCAGGGCGAGGAGGAGAAGCTCACGCTCGCCGCCCAGCGGCTGCAGGCCAAGGTCGACGCCTTCCGCACGAAGAAGGAGACCATCAAGGCCACCTACACGGCCGCCCAGGCGCAGACCCGGATCGGCGAGGCGTTCTCCGGCATCTCCGAGGAGATGGGCGACGTCGGTCTGGCCATCCAGCGCGCCGAGGACAAGACCGCCCAGCTGCAGGCGCGGGCCGGTGCCATCGACGAGCTCCTCGCGTCCGGTGCGCTGGACGACCCGACGGGGATGGCGAAGGACGACATCGCGGCGGAGCTGGACCGCATCTCCGGAGGCACGGACGTCGAGCTGGAGCTGCAGCGGATGAAGGCCGAGCTCGCCGGGGGCGGCACCCCGCAGCAGGCCATCGAGGGCGGCGACGGCTCGGCGCAGGACCAGGCCCAGGGCCGCACCCAGCACAAGTTCGACAAGCAGTAGGGACGGCGCGTCATGATCGTGCGGATCATGGGGGAGGGCCAGTGGACCGTGGCGGACAGCCACTTCGCCGAGCTGAACAAGCTCGACGACGAGCTGCTCGCCGAGATGGAGGCGGGTGACCAGAACGGCTTCCGCCGCACCCTCTGCGCCCTGCTCGACGAGGTGCGCCGCTGCGGGGCGCCGCTCGCGGACGACGCGCTGGAGCCCTCCGAGCTGATCCTGCCCTCCCCGGACGCGACGCTCGACGAGGTCCGCGCCATGCTCAGCGACAACGGCCTCATCCCGGGCTGACCCCCGGCCCGGCTCACGCCCTGCGACCGCGGCCCGCGTCCGGACGACCCGTCCGGCGCGGGCCGCGTCATCGGTGCCGCAGCCGCAGCCCCCGCCGCGGCCCGTCCGGTCCCAGGTGCCCCGCGTCGTCGGGCCGCCCATGCCCCGGCCGTCCCCTCCGCTGCCCCGCGGCCCCTCCGCCGCCACCCCGCCCCGGCCCCCCGTCCCACCCCGTACCGTTGCCTGACGTGACCGCACCTCTCACCGGATTCGGCCGGCTCGCGCCGACGCGCTCCTGGCTGCACGCGCACCCGACGGCGTTCGACGCAGGCCTCGCCGCCGCGGTGCTCGTCTGCATGGTCGTCGCGTCGTTCGCCGACCCCCACGGGCCGCACGGGCCGACCTTCGGCACCCGTACCCCCGAGCTCCGCAGCCTGCTGCTGATGGTGGTGGCGGCCGGGGCCCTGGTGTTCCGGCGCAGCCGCCCCATGGCCGTGCTCGCGGTCACCGGTGCCGTGTCCGTCGCCGAACTCGTCGCCGGCGACCCGCCCGCGCCCGTCGCGATGTCCGCGGTGATCGCGCTCTACACGGTCGCGTCGCGCACCGACCGCCCGACGACCTGGCGCGTCGGCCTGCCGACGATGACCGTGCTGACCGGATCGGCCATGCTGTTCGGCTCCGCGCCGTGGTACAGCCAGGAGAACCTCGGCATCTTCGCCTGGACCGGCATGGCGGCCGCGGCGGGCGACGCCGTGCGCAGCCGGCGCGCGTTCGTCGACGCCATACGGGAACGGGCCGAACGGGCCGAGCGCACCCGCGACGAGGAGGCACGCCGTCGCGTCGCCGAGGAGCGGCTGCGGATCGCCCGCGACCTCCACGACGTCGTCGCCCATCACATCGCCCTGGTGAACGTGCAGGCCGGAGTGGCGGCGCACGTCATGGACAAGCGCCCCGACCAGGCCAAGGAGGCCCTGTCCCATGTGCGGGAGGCCAGCCGCTCGGCGCTGAACGAGCTGCGGGCCACCGTCGGTCTGCTCAGGCAGTCCGGCGACCCGGAGGCACCCACGGAACCCGCGCCCGGACTGGCCGTCCTCGACCCGCTGCTCGACGGCTTCCGGCGGGCCGGACTGCCGGTCGAGCTGGCCCGCACCGACGAGGACACCGACCTCCCCGCCGCCGTCGACCTCGCCGCGTACCGGATCGTCCAGGAGGCGCTCACCAATGTGCGCAAGCACGCCGGGGCGGCGGCCAGGGCCGAGGTCAGCGTCGTACGGGTGGGCCGGACCGTGGAGGTCACCGTCCTCGACGACGGCTGCCCCGCCGGCACCGTGCGGGAGGGCGGCTCGGACGGCGACCCGGCGGGCGGGGGCGACAGCGGCGGGCACGGTCTGATCGGCATGCGCGAGCGCGTCACGGCCCTCGGCGGCACCCTGACCGCCGGCCCCCGCTACGGAGGCGGCTTCCGGGTCCAGGCGATACTGCCCGTCCAGGCCCGCGCGGAGGGGGACGAGGACGTATGACCATCAGGGTGCTGCTCGCCGACGACCAGGCTCTGCTGCGCAGCGCGTTCAAGGTGCTGGTGGACTCCGAGCCCGACATGGAGGTCGTGGGGGAGGCCGCGGACGGGGCAGAGGCCGTGGAGCTCGCCCGCTCCGCAGGCGCCGACGTCGTCCTCATGGACATCCGCATGCCCGGTACGGACGGACTCGCCGCCACCCGCATGATCAGCGCCGACCCCGGACTCGCCGAGGTGCGGGTGGTGATGCTGACGACGTTCGAGGTGGACGAGTACGTCGTCCAGTCGCTGCGGGCCGGGGCCTCCGGCTTCCTCGGCAAGGGCGCGGAGCCCGAGGAGCTGCTGAACGCCATCCGGATCGCCGCCGCCGGTGACGCGCTGCTCTCGCCCGCTGCCACGAAGGGCCTCATCGCCAAGTTCCTCGCCCAGGGCGGCAGTCCGGAGGGCGGCCAGGACTCCGGGGTGTACTCGGAACGGCTGGCCGCGCTGACGGTCCGGGAGCGCGAGGTCCTCGTCCTCGTCGCAGGCGGCCACTCCAACGACGAGATCGCGGACCGGCTGGAGGTCAGCCCGCTCACCGTCAAGACGCATGTGAACCGGGCGATGGCGAAGATCGGCGCCCGCGACCGGGCGCAATTGGTGGTCATTGCGTACGAATCGGGCCTGGTACGCCCACGGGTGGACTGAGTCTCCACCCGTCAGTACTCCATGCGGAGTATGCGGCGCGTAAGGATCTGGACCTGGGACCGACGGATCGCCCTCGCGGATGGCTGATCGTATAGACGGGCACCTGACCCCGCCCCACTCCCGCGTCAGCGAAGCCATGCCGCCGGCCACACGCCACAGAAGAGAGACCCCATGTCCTGGCTGTCCAGATTCAGCCTCGCGCAACGGGCCCTGATAGGGCTGATGTCGATCGTGGCGATCGTCTTCGGAGCGATCGCCATCCCCCAGCTCAAGCAGCAGCTGCTGCCCTCCATCGAACTGCCGATGGTGTCCGTGCTGGCCCCCTACCAGGGCGCGTCGCCCGATGTGGTCGAGAAGCAGGTCGTCGAGCCGCTCGAGAGCACCCTCAAGGCCGTCGACGGCATCAAGGGCATCACGTCCACGGCCAGCGAGGGCAACGCCGTCATCATGGCCTCGTTCGACTACGGGGACGAGGGCACCAAGCAGCTCGTCGCCGACGTCCAGCAGGCCGTGAACCGCGCCCGGGTCCAGCTGCCCGACGAGGTCGACCCGCAGGTCGTGGCCGGCTCGACCGACGACATCCCGACCGTGGTCCTCGCCGTCAGCTCGGACGAGGACCAGCAGGCCCTCGCCGGCCGGCTGGAGCGGACCGTCGTCCCGGCGCTCGAGGACATCGAGGGAGTCGGCCAGGTCAGCATCGACGGCGTCCAGGACCTCCAGGTCTCCGTCACGCCGAACGACCGGAAGCTGGCCGCGGCCGGACTGAACACGATGGCGCTGGCGGAGGCGCTCAAGGCGGGCGGCGCCACGATCCCCGCCGGCTCGTTCTCCGAGGCCGGCAGCAGCCGCACCGTCCAGGTCGGCGGCGGCTTCACCTCGCTGAAGCAGATCGAGGACCTGCGGATCGCGCCGCAGGCCGCCCCGGGCGGGAAGTCGGGCAAGCCCGCCAAGCCGGTCCGTCTCGGCGACATCGCCACCGTGGAGCAGGAGGAGTCGCAGCGCGTCTCCCTCACCCGCACCAACGGCCGGCCCAGCCTCGCCGTGATGGCCACGATGGACAAGGACGGCAGCGCCGTCGCCATCTCCGACGCGGTCAAGGAGAAGCTGCCCGGGCTCCGCAAGGACCTGGGCGCCGGAGCAGAGCTGTCCGTCGTCTCCGACCAGGGCCCGGCCGTCTCCAAGTCGATCTCCGGCCTGACGACCGAGGGCGCGCTCGGCCTGCTGTTCGCCGTGGTCATCATCCTGGTCTTCCTGGCCTCGATCCGCTCGACGCTCGTCACCGCGGTCTCCATCCCGCTGTCCGTCGTCCTCGCGCTGATCGTGCTGTGGACCCGCGACCTGTCGCTCAACATGCTCACCCTCGGCGCGCTGACCATCGCGATCGGCCGCGTCGTGGACGACTCGATCGTGGTCCTGGAGAACATCAAGCGCCACCTCGGCTACGGCGAGGAGCGCCAGGCCGCGATCCTCACCGCCGTCCGCGAGGTCGCGGGCGCGGTCACCTCCTCGACCCTCACCACGGTCGCCGTGTTCCTGCCGATCGGTCTGGTCGGCGGCATGGTCGGGGAGCTCTTCGGCTCGTTCAGCCTGACGGTCACCGCCGCGCTCCTGGCGTCCCTGCTGGTCTCGCTCACCGTCGTACCGGTGCTCTCGTACTGGTTCCTCCGCGCCCCGAAGGACGTCCGGGACGCCGATCCGGACGAGGCGCGCCGCAAGGCCGAGGAGAAGGAGGCCCGCAGCCCGCTGCAGCGGATGTACGTGCCGGTGCTGCGGTTCGCCACCCGCCGCCGTCTCACCAGCGTGGCCATCGCGCTCGTCGTGCTCGTCGGCACCTTCGGCATGGCGCCGCTCCTGAAGACGAACTTCTTCGACCAGGGCGAGCAGGAGGTCATGTCGATCAAGCAGGAGCTGAAGCCGGGCACCAGCCTGGAGGCGGCCGACGCCTCCGCGAAGAAGATCGAGAAGGTCCTCGGCGGTATCGACGAGATCGAGGACTACCAGGTCACCGTCGGTTCCTCCGGCTTCATGGCGGCCTTCGGCGGCGGTACGGGCGCCAACCAGGCCTCGTACCAGCTCACCCTGAAGGACGCGGCCTCCTACGAGAGGACCCGCGACCGCATCGACGAGGAGCTCGGCAAGCTCGACGGCATCGGCGACACGACCATCGCGGCGGGCGACGGCTTCGGCAACCAGGACCTCAGCGTCGTGGTGAAGGCCGCCGACCCGCAGACCCTGCGCGCCGCCTCCGAGCAGGTGCGGGACGAGGTCGCGAAGCTCGACGACGTCACCGATGTCCAGAGCGACCTGGCCCAGTCCGTGCCGCGGATCTCCGTCAAGGCCGATGCCAAGGCCGCCCAGGCGGGCTTCAACGACGCCACGCTGGGCGGCGCGGTCGCCCAGGCCGTCCGCGGCACCCCGGCGGCCAAGGCGATCCTGGGCGACACCGAGCGGGACGTCGTCATCACCTCCGCCGAGCCGGCGACGACGATGGCCGAGCTGAAGAAGCTCCCCCTGGGGCCGGTGAAGCTCGGGGACATCGCCGAGGTGAAGCTCGTGCCCGGCCCGGTCTCCATGACCCGTATCGACGGCGCCCGCGCCGCGACGATCACGGCGAAGCCGACCGGCGACAACACCGGTGCCGTGAGCACGGCGCTCCAGTCGAAGATCGACGCGCTGGACCTGCCGGAGGGCGCGACCGCGTCGATCGGCGGTGTCTCCGAGGACCAGGACGAGGCCTTCGCCTCGCTGGCCCTGGCGATGCTCGCGGCGATCGCGATCGTGTTCATGCTGCTGGTCGCCACGTTCAAGTCGCTGGTCCAGCCGCTGATCCTGCTGGTGTCCATCCCGTTCGCGGCGACGGGCGCGCTCGGTCTGCTGATCGCGACCGGCACCCCGATGGGTGTTCCGGCCATGATCGGCATGCTGATGCTGATCGGCATCGTGGTCACGAACGCGATCGTGCTCATCGACCTCATCAACCAGTACCGGGCGCAGGGCCTGGGCGTGGTCGAGGCGGTCGTCGAGGGCGGCCGGCACCGGCTCCGCCCGATCCTGATGACGGCCCTGGCGACGATCTTCGCGCTGCTGCCGATGGCGCTGGGCGTCACGGGCGAGGGCGGTTTCATCGCCCAGCCGCTGGCCGTGGTCGTCATCGGCGGCCTGGTGACCTCCACCCTGCTGACGCTGCTGCTGGTGCCGACGCTCTACGCGATGGTCGAGCTCCGCAAGGAGCGCCGGCGCGCGAAGCGCGAGGCGAAGCGGGCGCGGAAGTCCGGCGATGTGCCGGAGCGGGCGCAGGAGGAGTCCCCGGAGCCGGCCAACGCGTAGCCGACACGCGGCGGCCGTCCCCGCACCCCTGCCGCCCCTGGTGCCCCGGGTTCCGACCCGGGGCACCGGGGGCGGTGGCGTTCGCGCCCGTGCCGGCGCGGCTCTCCCGCGGCGCGGCGTGCCTGTCCGGCGCCGCGAACCCCTGCCCGCCCCTGGCGGCCGACGCGAGGGCCGGGACCGCTGCGCGGCTCGCGCGCGGGACAACGGCCCGGGCCGGGCGCGCCCGGCCCGCGCTCCGTCCCGGACGCAGCGACGCCCGTGTGTGCGCGGGCGTTCCCGGATCTCGTGAGGTCCAGGGGGTGCCCGGCCTGGCGGCGGGGCGCCCGGTCGCGTTCGTTCCGGGCGCCGGGTGTCACGCTCGCGTGTGCGCGGGCGCTCCGTCCCGGGGACGCCCGTGTGCGCGGGCGTTCCCGGATCTCGTGAGGTCCGGGGGGTGCCCGGCCTGGTGGTGGGGCGCGCCCGGCCCGCGCCCCGGCCCCGGAAGCGCGATCCACGCGCCCTGCCCCACCCCGCGGGAAACGCCGTCGCCCCGGCACACGGGGTGAGCCGTGTGCCGGGGCGACGCGGGGCTGCGGACGCGGCGGGCGCGTCCGTCACCGTCAGGGGAGCGCCAGCATGCGCTCCAGGGCGAGCTTGGCGAAGCTCTCGGTCTCGCTGTCGACCTGGATCCGGTTGACCAGGTTCCCCTCCGCGAGGGACTCCAGCGCCCAGACCAGGTGCGGCAGGTCGATCCGGTTCATCGTCGAGCAGAAGCAGACCGTCTTGTCGAGGAAGACGATCTCCTTGCCCTCGGGAGCGAAACGGTTCGCCAGGCGGCGAACCAGGTTCAGCTCCGTGCCGATCGCCCACTTGGAGCCCGCCGGAGCGGCCTCCAGCGCCTTGATGATGTACTCCGTGGAGCCCACGTAGTCCGCCGCCGCGACGACCTCGTGCTTGCACTCGGGGTGGACCAGGACGTTCACGCCCGGGATGCGCTCGCGGACGTCGTTCACCGAGTCCAGCGAGAAGCGGCCGTGCACGGAGCAGTGGCCGCGCCACAGGATCATCTTCGCGCCGCGGAGCTGCTCGGCGGTGAGCCCGCCGTTCGGCCGGTGCGGGTTGTAGACGACGCAGTCGTCCAGGGACATCCCCATGTCCCGGACGGCGGTGTTACGGCCGAGGTGCTGGTCGGGCAGGAAAAGGACCTTCTCGCCCTGCTCGAAGGCCCAGTCCAGCGCGCGCTTCGCGTTCGAGGACGTACAGATCGTGCCGCCGTGCTTGCCGGTGAACGCCTTGATGTCCGCGGAGGAGTTCATGTACGAGACGGGCACGGTCCGCTCCGCGACGCCGGCCTCGGTGAGGACGTCCCAGCACTCCGCGACCTGCTCGGCCGTGGCCATGTCGGCCATGGAGCAGCCGGCGGCGAGATCGGGGAGGACGACCTTCTGGTCGTCACCGGTCAGGATGTCCGCCGACTCGGCCATGAAGTGCACACCGCAGAACACGATGTACTCGGCCTCCGGCCTGGCCGCCGCGTCCCGCGCGAGCTTGAAGGAGTCGCCGGTGACGTCCGCGAACTGGATGACCTCGTCGCGCTGGTAGTGGTGGCCGAGCACGAAGACCTTGTCGCCGAGCTTCTCCTTCGCCGCACGGGCGCGTTCCACCAGGTCCGGGTCGGAGGGGGAGGGAAGGTCGCCGGGGCACTCGACGCCCCGCTCGCTCCTGGGGTCGGCCTCGCGGCCGAGCAGCAGCAGGGCGAGCGGCGTCGGCTGGACATCCTGGGAGCCCCCTGCCACGCCGGGCGCGGTGAGGGAGGGCTGGGCGGTGGTCACGTCACGCACCCTTTCTACTCTTCGGTCGGGGCGACGGAGCCGCCACCGGTGGATCCCCGGGGTGCACCGGAGAACCTTTTCGTCTATTTGACGCTATCTATCATAACCGCTTCACGTCACTTTGACGATGTCCATAGCGTCGATGTGACGCAATTCCCGGTGCCGAGCCGTCCACTGGTCGATGACCCGAAGGGAGGGCATGTGCGAGCATGAAAGGGAAAGACCGGGGCCGGTCCGGAATGAATCCGGGGCCCCGCCGGTTGCCAACGTCGGCAAGCAGTCTCCGTACAACCCGGGAGAGAAGCAGATGTCCGTATCGGACGAGACCACCACCGTGAGCGACGGCATCCTCCTGTCCGACGCCGCCGCAGCCAAGGTGAAGGCCCTTCTGGAGCAGGAGGGCCGGGACGACCTGGCGCTGCGCGTCGCGGTTCAGCCCGGTGGCTGCTCCGGCCTGCGCTACCAGCTCTTCTTCGACGAGCGCTCGCTCGACGGCGACGTCGTCAAGGAGTTCGACGGAGTCAGGGTCGTGACCGACCGCATGAGCGCGCCGTACCTCGGTGGCGCCTCCATCGACTTCGTCGACACGATCGAGAAGCAGGGCTTCACGATCGACAACCCGAACGCGACGGGCTCCTGCGCCTGCGGCGACTCCTTCAGCTGAGCCGCCCGTACGCCGGAGGGCGGTGACCCCTTCCCGGGTCACCGCCCTCCGGCGTTCGTCCGCCCGCTCGCCTGCGGAGTACGCGCCCCACCTGCGGGGCACGCGCCCCACTCGCGGGACGGCCGCTCACCCGCGGGGCACCGCTCACTTGCGGGGCACGGCGTCACCGCTCTCGACGTCGACGACCGTGCGGTCACCGAGCGGCTCGTCCAGCGTGACCTTCTCCGTCAGCTCCTTGGCGATCAGGATGCAGACCCGTCCGGGATCCGGCCGCGACTCGATGATCTTCACCTTCACCTCGGTGCCGGTCTCCTGCGCCTCCGCCGAGTAGTCGCTGCAGACCCCGCCCCAGAAGCGGAGCGTCAGGGTGCGCCCGTCCTTCGCCACGGCGTACGACTCCACGCCCCGCACCGTCGTCTCCGGCAGCTTCGAGGCGTCGGGCGGCGACGGCACCGCGGTACCGGACGGCACCGGCGGCCGCTGCGCGGCCGGCTTCAGGAACTCCGGCGCCACGGCGGGCCGGGTGATCGTGGACCCCCGGGACTCGCCCTTCGCCTCGGTCGAGAACAGCCACGAGGGCACGAGCGCGGGCCGTCCCGCGACGGAGTGCACGGCCAGCCCGAACTCCGCCCCGGTGATCGTCACCACCTCGGCCGGGCCCGGTGTACCGCTCTTCGGCTCGCACGGAGCGGCCGGCTCGTCCTCCGCCAGCGGTCCGGGCGTCGCGCAGCCCCCGATGCCGACCGTGCCGCCCCCGCCTTCCGCGTTCAGTCGCTTCAGCGTCTCCTCGGCGCCGATCACCGGGTACTCGGGTCCCCGGGACGGCTTCACCAACTGCCCGCTGCCGTTCCCGACCGTGCCGTCGGCGGCCACGTGGACGCTGGTGGCCCAGCCGAACGTGGGCAGGCCGCCGACCAGCGGATCCGCGCGCACGACCCGGTGCGTGCCCAGCGTCTGCTTCGCGTCCAGCCGCGCGTCGCCCAGGCCCAGCGCGGCCAGCACGGGAGCGGCGGCCTTCTTCGCCGCCTCCTCGCCGACCGTCCGCACCAACGGCAGCCGGTGCGCCGAGGGCACCGACCCGCCGGGGGTGCACACGTCCTTCTTCTTCACGCAGTCGTCCCCCTTCGGCTGCCCGTAGGCGCTGAACGTCCACGTGCCCGGGGCCTGCCGGTTCACCTGGAGCAGGGGGCCGCCGCCGTCCCCGTCCGTACCGGACCTCCACACTCCGCCCTGCAGCCGCGGTGGGCCCGGTACGCCGAGCGCCCTGGCCAGCGCCTCGACCTGCGCCTTCCCGACCGTCCCGTTCACCTTCCAGAGGTGAGCGGAACCGGGGCCGTCCGGCAGCGCGGTCCGCGCCCGGTACTCCACGCCGTGCGGGCCTGGCTCGCCGACCGCGATCCCCGTGCCGCCGTCCAGCGCCAGCGGCGGGGGCTTCGGGTCCGTCCCCGGCGCGCCGCCCCCGCCGTCGGAGGCGGTCGTGGCCAGCCAGGCGCCGCCACCCCCGGCGAGCAGCACCGCGGCGGCCACGGACGCTACGGCCAGCGGAGACCTCCGAAGACGCCGGACCACGGTGCCCTCGGGACCACCGGCGTCGTCGACGCTTTTCTGGGGGTGCTCTGTGCTGCTCACCGCATCGCTCCTTCGGGACCCTCTTCGGGTGACACCCATGGGACGGAGTGGGGGAGCGCGCGGTTCCCGCAGTGCGCCGTGTGCCGTAGCGGACCGCTGGAGTACGGGTCAGTCGCCGTACACGGACATCGAGCCGACCAGCCGCACCGACGCCGGGGAGACGGCGACCCCGTGGATCAGCGACGGAGGCACCGGAGCGGCCGCGGCGATCGGCGGCACCACCCAGTGCGGCGCCATCCGCGCGCTGTCGCCGCGCAGCTCCGCCAGACTGATCTCGATCTGCCCGGGCTCGGCCGGCCGGCGCTCCCGGAAGGCGATGTACGACGTGGGGTTCGGCATACGGGCACCGTACGCAGGGTGACGCTGAGGCAAAAGCCCTACTATCGGGTAGTTTCCGTCCTACAGAGGAGCCTGTCCGAACCGGTAGCGTTAACTGTCAACTCCGCCTCCCTCCAGGAGCACTCAGCCGTGCGAATCGCAGTCACCGGCTCCATCGCCACCGACCATCTGATGACCTTTCCCGGCCGCTTCGCCGACCAACTGGTCGCGGACCAGCTCCACACGGTCTCCCTCTCCTTCCTCGTCGACAACCTCGATGTGCGCAGAGGAGGGGTCGGCGCCAACATCTGCTTCGGGATGGGCCAGCTCGGCACCAACCCGGTCCTGGTCGGAGCGGCGGGCTCCGACTTCGACGAGTACCGCGCCTGGCTCGACCGGCACGGCGTCGACACCGCGTCCGTACGGATCTCCGAGGTGCTGCACACCGCGCGCTTCGTCTGCACGACCGACGCCGACCACAACCAGATCGGCTCCTTCTACACGGGCGCGATGAGCGAGGCGCGCCAGATCGAGCTGAAGTCGGTCGCGGACCGCGTCGGCGGACTGGACCTGGTGCTCATCGGCGCCGACGACCCCGAGGCGATGCTGCGCCACACGGAGGAGTGCCGGTCCCGGGGCATCCCGTTCGCCGCCGACTTCTCGCAGCAGATCGCGCGGATGAACGGCGACGAGATCCGGATACTGCTGGACGGGGCGACCTACCTCTTCTCCAACGAGTACGAGAAGGGGCTCATCGAGTCGAAGACGGGCTGGACGGACGAGGAGATCCTGGACCGCGTCGGGCACCGCGTCACCACGCTCGGCTCGCGCGGGGTGCGCATCGAGACCAAGGGTGAGCCGTCGATCGAGGTCGGCTGCCCCGAGGAGGACTCCAAGGTCGACCCGACGGGCGTCGGCGACGCGTTCCGCGCGGGCTTCCTGTCGGGCCTGTCGTGGGGCGTCGGCCAGGAGCGCGCCGCGCAGGTCGGCTGCATGCTCGCGACCCTGGTCATCGAGACGCTGGGCACCCAGGAGTACACGCTGCGCCGCGCCCACTTCATGGACCGCTTCACGAAGGCGTACGGCCACGACGCCGCCTCGGACGTCCGGGCGCACCTGTCCTGACCCGGGCCGCCGCCGCGGCCCCGGACGCCACGCCCGCAGAGCCTCGCGCCCTGCCGGGCGTGGCGTTCCGCCGTTCCGGGGCCCGCCGGGACCCCGCCGGTTCTTCCGGAGCCGCCGCCCTGGAAGGCACCCGGCGCGGTACGCGGCCGCCGTCAGCCCCGGCGGCGCACCACGTACGCCGTCCCGCCGGGAGCGGGGGACTCGCCCACGTACTCCTGGTCGCGCATCTCGCACCAGGCGGGGATGTCGAGCCGGGCCGCCTCGTCGTCGGCGAGCACGGTGACGGTGCCGCCGACCGGGACGTCCCCGATGACCTTGGCGAGTTCGATGACGGGGACGGGGCAGCGCTTGCCGAGGGCGTCCACCACGAGGGACCCGGGCCCGGCGGGCGAAGGGGCCTCGGCCGCCGGTGCCCCCAGGCGCCCGCGGACGCCGGCGACGATCCCCGGCAGGACCTCCAGGAAGCGGTCGACGTCCTCCTCCGCCGTGCCCGACGGCAGGGACACCCGTACGTTGCCCTCGCTCAGGACGCCCATCGCCCGCAGCACATGGCTCGGGGTGAGCGTCGAACTCGTGCAGGACGAGCCCGAGGAGACGGAGAAGCCCGCCCGGTCCAGCTCGTGCAGCACCGTCTCCCCGTCGACGTAGAGACAGGAGAAGGTGACGAGGTGGGGGAGCCGGCGCACCGGGTCGCCGACCACCTCGACGTCCGGCACCAGCTCCGGGACCCGCGTGCGGATCCGGTCCACCAGCTCCCGCAGCCGCCGGGCCTCCGACCCCGCCTCGTCCCGCACGGCCCGCAGCGACGCCGCGGCCGCCACGATCGCCGGGATGTTCTCGAAGCCGGGGGCGCGCCCCGACTCCCGTTCGTCGGCGGGGTCCTGCGGGGCGAAGCGGACCCCCTTGCGGACCACGAGGAGTCCCACACCCGCCGGACCGCCCCATTTGTGTGCGCTCGCGGTGAGCAACGACCAGTCCCCGGCGACCCGGCCCCAGCCGAGGGACTGCGCGGCGTCGACGAGCAGCGGCACGCCCGCCGTCCGGCAGCGCTCGGCCACCTCGGCGACCGGCTGCTCGGTCCCCACCTCGTGGTTCGCCGACTGCAGGCACGCCAGTGCCGTGTCCGCGCGCAGTGCCTCTCCGAAGCCGCCCGGTGACACGGCGCCCCACCGGTCCACGGGCACCTCGGTGACGGGACGGCCCTCCGCCGCGTGCAGCACGGCCGAGTGCTCGACCGCGGACACGACCAGGTGACTCCCGACCCGCCGCCGGCCGGCGAGGGCGCCCGAGATGCCCGTATGGAGGGCACGTGTCCCCGAAGAGGTGAAAACGAGCTCGTCGGGGCGGCAGCCCACGGCGTCCGCCGTCGCCTCCCGTGCCGCGTCCAGCAGCAGCCGCGCGCGCCGGCCCTCGCGGTACAGCCGGGCGGGGTCCGCCCATCCCTCGTCCAGGGACGCCTGGAGCGCCTGCCGGGCGACGGGGTGCAGGGGAGCGGAGGACGCGGCGTCGAAGTAGGGCACGCGCCCACGCTAACGCGCGGGACGTAAGAAGGCGTCAGAAGGCGGCCGCGGGCGCACAGTCCGGGGCCTGTGACCAGGCCAGGCACGGCCTCCGGAACCGTACGGTCCACCCCTTCGGGTCGTCGGACGGCGCGTTGGGCACCCTCCATGCGCGACCCCAAATAGCGTCCAGTAGGGTTTGGTCCGCATAAACATCCAAACCCCTGCCCGCGCCAGGGCCGGCGACCGACCAGCAGACGGCCGCGGGCGGCCGCGCGGGCGAGACTCTCGGGAAGGCGCTACGTGAGTCCCAACGGCTCCGACCTCCCCCACCGCCCGAACGGCGGGGGCGGTACCCCCATGTCGCGGCGCCCGATGCGGCAGAAGCTGCCGCAGGTGCTGACGGCGGGCTTGATCGTGGCAACCGCCACGGGTTGCTCCCCCACTTGGGAGGACTTCCCCCGCCTCGGTATGCCCACCCCCGTCACGGAGGAGGCTCCCCGGATCCTCTCCCTCTGGCAGGGCTCGTGGGCGGCTGCCCTCGCCGTGGGCGTGCTGGTGTGGGGTCTGATCCTGTGGAGCGTCATCTTCCACCGGCGCAGCCGGACCAAGGTCGAGGTTCCCCCGCAGACCCGGTACAACATGCCCATCGAGGCGCTGTACACCGTGGTCCCGCTCATCATCGTCTCGGTGCTGTTCTACTTCACCGCGCGTGACGAGTCGAAGCTCCTGGCCCTCTCCGACAAGCCTGCCCACACCATCAACGTGGTCGGCTACCAGTGGAGCTGGGGCTTCAACTACCTCGAGGACGTGGACGGGAACCCGGCCACCGGCGATGCCGCGGCGCAGAAGACCCTCAACGCGATTCCGGACAAGTACACCAACGACTTCCCCAAGGGTGCCGAGGGCGTCTACGACGCCGGCATCCCGGGCGACCGGAACCCGCAGACCGGCAACCCCGGCCCCACGCTGTGGCTGCCGAAGGGTGAGAAGGTCCGCTTCATCCTGACCTCGCGGGACGTCATCCACTCCTTCTGGGTGGTTCCCTTCCTGTTCAAGCAGGACGTCATCCCGGGTCACACCAACGTCTTCGAGGTCACTCCGAACAAGGAGGGCACCTTCCTGGGCAAGTGCGCCGAGCTCTGCGGTGTCGACCACTCCCGGATGCTCTTCAACGTCAAGGTCGTCTCCCCGGAGCGCTACCAGCAGCACCTGAAGGAGCTGGCCGAGAAGGGGCAGACCGGCTTCATCCCGTCGGGCATCGCGCAGTCTGACCCGGCCCGGAATGCGGAGAAGAACCAACTGTGAGCATCCTCAACGAACCCCAGGGTGCCGCGACGGCCGACGACTCGTACGAGAACGAGCTCCCCGTCCGGCGCCGGCAGCCCGGCAACGTGGTCGTGAAGTGGCTCACCACCACCGACCACAAGACGATCGGCACGCTCTACCTGGCGACCTCGTTCTTCTTCTTCTGCATCGGCGGCGTCATGGCGCTCTTCATGCGCGCCGAGCTCGCCCGTCCGGGCACGCAGATCATGTCGAACGAGCAGTTCAACCAGGCGTTCACGATGCACGGCACCGTGATGCTGCTGATGTTCGCGACGCCGCTGTTCGCCGGATTCGCCAACTGGATCATGCCGCTGCAGATCGGCGCGCCCGACGTGGCGTTCCCGCGGCTGAACATGTTCGCGTACTGGCTCTACCTCTTCGGCTCGCTCATCGCGGTGGGCGGCTTCCTCACCCCGAACGGTGCGGCCGACTTCGGCTGGTTCGCCTACTCCCCGCTGTCGGACGCCGTCCGCTCGCCGGGTGTCGGCGCCGATCTGTGGATCATGGGTCTGGCCTTCTCCGGCTTCGGCACGATCCTCGGCTCGGTCAACTTCATCACCACGATCATCTGCATGCGCGCCCCGGGCATGACGATGTTCCGCATGCCGATCTTCACCTGGAACGTGCTGCTGACCGGTGTGCTGGTCCTGCTGGCCTTCCCGGTGCTGGCCGCCGCCCTGTTCGCCCTGGAGGCGGACCGCAAGTTCGGCGCCCACATCTTCGACGCGGCCAACGGCGGCGCGTTGCTGTGGCAACACCTCTTCTGGTTCTTCGGCCATCCGGAGGTGTACATCATCGCGCTGCCGTTCTTCGGCATCGTCTCCGAGATCATTCCGGTGTTCAGCCGCAAGCCGATGTTCGGCTACATCGGCCTGGTGGCCGCGACCATCGCGATCGCCGGTCTGTCCGTGACCGTGTGGGCCCACCACATGTACGTCACCGGCGGGGTGCTGCTGCCGTTCTTCTCCTTCATGACCTTCCTGATCGCGGTACCGACCGGTGTGAAGTTCTTCAACTGGATCGGCACCATGTGGAAGGGCTCGTTGTCCTTCGAGACCCCGATGCTCTGGACGATCGGCTTCCTGATCACCTTCACCTTCGGTGGTCTGACCGGCGTCATCCTGGCCTCGCCCCCGATGGACTTCCACGTCTCCGACTCGTACTTCGTCGTCGCGCACTTCCACTACGTCGTCTTCGGCACCGTGGTCTTCGCGATGTTCGCCGGATTCCACTTCTGGTGGCCGAAGTTCACCGGCAAGATGCTGGACGAGCGCCTCGGCAAGATCACGTTCTGGACGCTGTTCATCGGCTTCCACGGCACGTTCCTGGTCCAGCACTGGCTGGGCGCCGAGGGCATGCCGCGGCGTTACGCGGACTACCTGGCCGCCGACGGCTTCACCGCGCTGAACACCATCTCGACGATCAGCTCGTTCCTGCTCGGCCTGTCGATCCTCCCGTTCGTCTACAACGTGTGGAAGACGGCCAAGTACGGCAAGAAGATCGAGGTCGACGACCCGTGGGGCTACGGCCGTTCGCTCGAATGGGCGACGTCCTGCCCGCCGCCGCGGCACAACTTCCTCACCCTGCCGCGGATCCGCTCCGAATCCCCGGCCTTCGATCTGCACCACCCGGAGATCGCGGCTCTCGACCAGCTCGACCACGCCGGTCACGGTGCCATCACCGCTGACAAGGAGGCCGGCAAGTGAAGATCCAAGGCAGGATGTTCATCTGGCTGAGCGTCTTCATCCTCGCCATGGCCATCCTCTACGGCGTGTGGTCGAAGGAGCCGGCCGGTACGACCGCGCTCTTCCTGGCCTTCGGCCTGAGCATCATGATCGGCTACTACCTGGCCTTCACGGCCCGGCGAGTGGACGCCATGGCACAGGACGACAAGGAGGCCGACGTCGCGGACGAGGCCGGTGAGGTCGGCTTCTTCTCGCCGCACAGCTGGCAGCCGCTCTCCCTCGCGTTCGGCGGTGCGCTGGCCTTCCTGTCCGTCGCGATGGGCTGGTGGATCATGTACTTCTCGGCCCCGCTGATCCTGGTCGGCGTTTTCGGCTGGGTGTTCGAGTACTACCGCGGAGAGAACCAGAACCAGTAGCGGCCGCACCGCTCCGGACCACGCAGGGGCCCGGACACTGACCCGAAAGGGTGGTGTCCGGGCCCCTCGTTTGCAGTCATCCGGCGCGCCGCTGCCGGAGGTTCTTCATAGCGTGTGCTCATGAACGACACGCCGCGCAAGCGCACCGTAGCGAGCTGCACCGTGCTCGCCCTGGCCCTCGGGGCCGGGGTGACCGCGTGCAGCGGCCAGGACAGCCACCCGTTGTCGGCGAGGCCGTACGACGCGGCGCGTCAGGTCGCCTTCAACGCGCCCCCCTCGGGCACCAAGGCGGATCCGGACAAGCCCCTGGTGGTCACCGCCAAGGGCAAGGACGGCCGGATCACGGACGTCACCGCCGTCGACACCGCCGGTCGCTATCTGGCGGGCGAACTCTCCGCGAACGGGGCGAGATGGCGCTCCACGGGCCCTCTCGCGGCCGGAACGCGCTACACCGTCAAGGTCTCCACGGAGAACGGCGGCGGCGCTCCCGGCGTCCGTACGCTCACTTTCGAGACCGCCTCCCCGAAGCGGCTCCTGGGCGTGGAACTGGGTCCGAAGACGGGCACGTACGGGGTCGGCCAGCCCGTCATCGCCGAGCTCAACCACCCCGTGGCAGCCAAGGCCGACCGGGCCGCGGTCGAACGGTCCCTCAAGGTCACCTCGTCCCCCGAGGTCGAGGGCGCCTGGCACTGGGTGGACGACAAGAAGCTGCACTACCGCCCGAAGGAGTACTGGCCCGCCGGCGCCTCCGTCGAGGTGCGCAGCAACCTGGACGGCGTGAAGGTCGGAGACCGGCTGTACGGCGGTCCCACGAAGCCCCTGAAGCTGACCATCGGCGACCGCGTGGAGGCCGTCACCGACGCCTCCACGCACCAGATGACGGTCAAGCGCAACGGGGAAGTGATCAACACCATTCCGGTGACCACCGGCAAGCCGGGCTTCTCCACGCGCAACGGCGTCAAGGTGGTGCTCGGCAAGGAGTACTTCGTCCGTATGCGCGGTACCAGCATCGGCATCCCGGTGGGCAGCGCGGAGTCCTACGACCTGCCCGTCTACTACGCGACGCGGGTCACCTGGAGCGGTGAGTACGTCCACGCCGCGCCGTGGTCCGTCGGCTCCCAGGGGTACGCGAACGTCAGCCACGGCTGCACCGGCATGTCCACCGGCAACGCGGCCTGGTTCTTCAGGACCGTCCGTGAGGGTGACATCGTCAAGGTCGTCAACAGCCTGGGTGCCCCGATGGACCCGTTCGGGAACGGCTTCGGCGACTGGAACCTCGAATGGGACGAATGGCGCGCCGGCAGCGCGCTGCTGGAGGGCACCCGGGACGGCAGCAGCGCGGCCGACGTCGCACGGCTGCGCCCCCGGGTCTGAGGCGAGCGGGACGGGCCCCGGCCTCAGGCCGCGGCCCGTCCTCCGCGCAGCAGGCCGGCCAGGGCGTCGGCGAACTCCACCGGGTCGACGGGGAGCGTCACCGCGGCGTCCGCGCGGCTCCAGGTGGCCAGCCAGGCGTCCTGCGGGCGCCCCATCAGCACCAGGACCGGCGGGCAGCGGAAGATCTCGTCCTTGAGCTGCCTGCACACGCCCATGCCGCCGGCGGGCACCGCCTCGCCGTCGAGCACGCAGACGTCGATCCCGCCCTTGTCCAGCTCCTTGAGCACCGCGGGCAGGGTCGCGCACTCGATGAACTCGACCGCGGGAACGTCGGCGGCCGGGCGGCGGCCCGTGGCGAGCCGCACCTGTTCGCGGGTGCCGGCGTTGTCGCTGTACACCAGCACCGTGGCGGTCGACTGCATTGTTCCTCCGGGTTCGTCGGGGAGAACGGGGCTGCACCGATGCGCCGGATGCTACTCCTCACCGGGCCCGCTCAGCACCGCTCGTACCGGCTCAATGACTGCTTTTGATGGGCCGTTCGGGCTGGACACGACTCACTGACACACCGAACGGCACCCCCCGGAGTGAGGGCTGGATAAGCGACCGACATAATGTCGGTCGTGGCGACAGCAACGACAGTAGAAACCGGGCACGCGCACCCGTCGGTCAATCGGCCGAACCTCACCAGCGTCGGAACCATCATCTGGCTGAGTTCCGAGCTGATGTTCTTCGCGGCCCTCTTCGCGATGTACTTCACCCTGCGATCGGTGACGGGTGCCGAGTACTGGGCAGAACGGGCTTCGACCCTGAACTTCCCCTTCTCGGCGACCAACACCACGATCCTGGTGCTCTCCTCCCTCACCTGCCAGCTCGGCGTCTTCGCCGCCGAGCGCGGTGACGTGAAGAAGCTCCGCACCTGGTTCGTGATCACGTTCGTGATGGGTGCGATCTTCATCGGCGGCCAGGTGTTCGAGTACACCGAGCTGGTCAAGCACGAGGGTCTCTCGCTCTCGTCGGACCCGTACGGCTCGGTCTTCTACCTGACCACCGGCTTCCACGGTCTGCACGTGACGGGCGGTCTCATCGCCTTCCTGCTCGTTCTCGGCAGGACGTACGCGGCCCGGAGATTCACCCACGAGCAGGCAACCGCCGCCATCGTCGTGTCCTACTACTGGCACTTCGTCGATGTCGTCTGGATCGGCCTCTTCGCCACGATCTACATGATCAAGTAGCCGGGCTCCGTACCCGCACACCTTCCAGAAGCATCGACGCAGAAGATCCTGACACCGGGGTAATCCGTGAAAAAGCTCTCCGCACGACGACGCCATCCTCTGGCGGCGGTCGTCGTCCTACTCCTCGCGCTGGCGGCCACTGGGGGGCTGTACGCCGCGTTCGCACCCGCGGACAAGGCGCAGGCCGATGAAACCGCCCAGTCCCTCGCCATCGAGGAGGGCAAGAAGCTCTACACCGTCGGCTGCGCCAGCTGCCACGGAACCGGCGGTCAGGGCACCTCCGACGGGCCGTCCCTGATCGGCGTGGGTTCTGCCGCTGTGGACTTCCAGGTCGGCACCGGCCGTATGCCCGCCCAGCAGCCGGGCGCCCAGGTGCCGAAGAAGAAGAACATCTACTCGCAGGCCGAGATCGACCAGCTCGCGGCGTACATCTCCTCCCTGGGCCCGGGTCCGGTCACGCCGACCGAGAAGCAGTACAACCCCGAGGGTGCCAACATCGCCCGCGGCGGTGACCTCTTCCGCACCAACTGCGCCCAGTGCCACAACTTCACGGGTGAGGGCGGTGCGCTGACGAACGGCAAGTACGCCCCGAACCTCGAGGGCGTGAGCCCGAAGCACATCTACGAGGCCATGCAGACCGGCCCGCAGAACATGCCGTCCTTCCCCGACACGACGATGCCGGAGCAGGAGAAGCGCGACATCATCGCGTACATCCAGACGGTGAACAGCGGCGAGGCGGAGACCCCGGGCGGACTGAGCCTCGGTGGGCTCGGTCCCGTCAGCGAGGGACTGTTCGCCTGGGTGTTCGGTCTGGGTGCGCTGATCGCCACTGCCATCTGGGTCGCGGCCCACACCGCTAAGGCCAAGAAGTCATGAGTAGCCAAGACATTCCCGAAGAGACCCTGCCCTCCGAGCAGGACCACGCGCACGGCGCCGTGGCGACGAAGGACCCCTTCGCCGACCCGGGCCTCCCGGCCCACCGGCCGCGGATCCAGGACATCGACGAGCGGGCCGCCAAGCGGTCCGAGCGCACGGTCGCCCTGCTGTTCACCGTGTCGATGCTGTCGACGGTCGCGTTCATCGCGGCGTACGTGATCTTCCCGGTCGACAAGATCGTCTACATCTGGCCGTTCGGTCACGTCAGCGCGCTGAACTTCGCGCTGGGCGTGACCCTCGGTGTGGCCCTGTTCTGCATCGGCGCGGGCGCGGTCCACTGGGCCCGCACCCTGATGTCCGACCAGGAGCTGGTGGACGAGCGTCACCCGATCGAGGCCCCGCCGGAGGTCAAGGCCAAGGTTCTGGCCGACTTCGCCGCGGGTGCGGAGGAGTCCGGCTTCGGCCGGCGCAAGCTGATCCGCAACACCCTCTTCGGTGCGCTGGCCATGGTGCCGCTGTCCGGAGTGGTGCTGCTGCGCGACCTCGGTCCGCTGCCGGAGGACAAGCTCCGCCACACGCTGTGGGCCAAGGGCAAGCAGCTCATCAACATGAACACGCACGAGCCGCTGCGTCCCGAGGACGTGACCGTGGGTTCGCTGACCTTCGCCATGCCCGAGGGCCTCAGCGAGCACGACCACAGCTTCCAGACCGAGATCGCCAAGGCCGCCCTGATGATCGTCCGGATCCAGCCGGAGGACATCAAGGACAAGCGCGAGCTCGAGTGGTCCCACGAGGGCATCGTCGCGTTCTCGAAGATCTGCACCCACGTGGGCTGCCCGATCTCCCTGTACGAGCAGCAGACGCACCACGTGCTCTGCCCGTGCCACCAGTCCACCTTCGACCTCTCCGACGGCGCCCGCGTCATCTTCGGCCCGGCCGGTCACGCCCTTCCGCAGCTGCGGATCGGTGTGAATGACGAAGGCTTCCTCGAAGCGCTCGGCGACTTCGACGAGCCCGTCGGTCCTGCCTTCTGGGAGCGCGGATGAGCACTGCAACTGACAAGAGGAAGGCTCCGGCCGGCGAGCGCGTCGCCGACTGGGCCGACGGCCGGCTGGGGATCTACTCCCTCGCCAAGGCCAACATGCGCAAGATCTTCCCGGACCACTGGTCCTTCATGCTGGGTGAGGTCGCGCTCTACAGCTTCATCATCATCATCCTCACGGGTGTGTACCTGACGCTGTTCTTCCACCCGTCGATGAACGAGGTGGAGTACCACGGCTCGTACGTCCCGATGCAGGGCGTGCTGATGTCGGAGGCGTACGCCTCGACCCTGGAGATCAGCTTCGACGTCCGCGGCGGTCTGCTCATCCGGCAGATCCACCACTGGGCGGCGCTGATCTTCCTCGCGGCCATGATGGTCCACATGATGCGCGTCTTCTTCACGGGCGCGTTCCGCAAGCCGCGCGAGATCAACTGGCTGTTCGGCTTCCTGCTGTTCGTCCTGGGCATGTTCACCGGCTTCACCGGCTACTCGCTCCCGGACGACCTGCTCTCCGGCACCGGTGTCCGCTTCATGCAGGGCGCGATCCTGTCCGTCCCGGTCGTCGGCACGTACCTGTCGATGTTCCTGTTCGGCGGCGAGTTCCCCGGCGGCGACATCGTGGCCCGGTTCTACTCGATCCACATCCTGCTGCTGCCGGGCATCATGCTCGGGCTGCTGGTGGCGCACCTGATCCTGGTCTTCTACCACAAGCACACGCAGTTCGCGGGTCCCGGCCGGACGAACAACAACGTGGTCGGCATGCCCCTGCTGCCGATCTACATGGCCAAGGCCGGCGGCTTCTTCTTCCTGGTCTTCGGTGTCATCTCGGTCATCTCGGCGATCGCCACGATCAACCCGATCTGGGCGCTCGGCCCGTACCGGCCGGACCAGGTGTCCACGGGCGCCCAGCCCGACTGGTACATGGGCTTCTCCGAGGGTCTGATCCGTGTGATGCCCGGCTGGGAGATCAACCTCTGGGGCCACACCCTGGTCCTGGGCGTCTTCATCCCGCTGGTGATCTTCCCGCTGGTGCTGGCGACCATCGCGGTCTACCCGTTCATCGAGTCCTGGGTCACCGGGGACAAGCGCGAGCACCACATCCTGGACCGCCCGCGCAACGCCCCGACCCGTACGGCGTTCGGTGTGGCCTGGCTGACCTGGTACTTCGTGCTCCTGATCGGTGGTGGAAACGACCTCTGGGCGACCCACTTCCACCTGTCGATCAACTCGATCACCTGGTTCGTCCGGATCTTCTTCTTCGCCGGACCGGTCCTGGCCTTCATCATCACCAAGCGGATCTGCATGGGTCTGCAGCGGCGCGACAAGGACAAGGTGCTGCACGGGCGCGAGTCCGGCATCATCAAGCGCCTGCCGCACGGTGAGTTCGTCGAGGTCCACGAGCCGCTGACGCAGGAGGCCCTGCACACGCTCACCGCCCACCAGCAGTACACGCCGCACGAGATCGGCCCGACGGTCGACGAGAACGGTGTGGAGCGGAAGGTGCCGCGCACCGAGAGGCTCCGGGCGCGGCTCAGCAAGGCCTACTACGGCAAGGACAACCAGGTCGCGAAGCCGACCGTCGAGGAGTACACGGAGATCACGAGCGGCCACGGCCACCACTGATCCCCACCGCTGATCGCAGCGACCGCCACGGCGAGAGCCCCGTCCATCCGCTGGACGGGGCTCTTCGCCGTCCCGGGGATCGATAGGGTGGGAGCCATTCCCATCCGGACGGACCCAGGAGCGACCATGAGCGCTGTGACCCCCGCAGGAGGTTCTACCGCGGCGGGCCTTTCCTGGCCCGAGGTGCTGGACTCCCTGCTGTACGGACGTGACCAGAGCGCGGAGGCGACCGCCTGGGCCATGGACCGGATCCTGCGGGGCGAGGCCACCGACGCGCAGATCGCGGGATTCGCCGTGGCGCTGCGGGCCAAGGGCGAGACCGTCGAGGAGATCTCCGGGCTCGTGCGGACGATGTACGAGCACGCCCGGACGATCGAGGTGCCCGGCGACACGGTCGACATCGTGGGCACGGGTGGCGACGGCGCCAAGACCGTCAACATCTCCACCATGTCCGCGATCGTGGTGGCCGGGACCGGTGCCAAGGTGGTCAAGCACGGCAACCGTGCCGCGTCGAGCGCGAGCGGTGCCTCGGACGTCCTGGAGAAGCTCGGCGTCAATCTGGAGCTGACGCCCGAGCGGGTCGCGGCCGTCGCCGAGGAGGCGGGGATCACCTTCTGCTTCGCGGTGAAGTTCCACCCGGCGCTGCGGCACGTGGCGGCGGCCCGCAAGGAACTCGGTATCCGTACGACGTTCAACTTCCTGGGTCCGCTGACCAACCCCGCGCGGGTGAGGGCCCAGGCCACGGGGGTCGCGGACGCCCGGATGGCCCCGATCATGGCCGGAGTGCTGGCCGCGCGCGGCTCCAGCGCGCTGGTCTTCCGCGGCGACGACGGCCTGGACGAGCTGACCACGACCGCGGGCTCCCGGGTGTGGGTGGTCCGGAACGGCGCCGTGCGCGAGGAGGCCTTCGACCCCGGGGACGTGGGCATCCAGCGGGTCCCGGTCGAGGCGCTGCGCGGCGCGGACGCCTCGTACAACGCGGACGTCGCCCGCCGGCTGCTCGCGGGGGAGACCGGCCCCGTGCGGGACGCGGTGCTGCTGAACTCGGCCGCGGCGCTGGCCGCGCTCGGGAAGGGCGAGGGGGCTCTCGTGGAGCAGCTCAGGGCCGGGATGGCGCAGGCCGCGGAGTCCATCGACTCGGGCGCGGCGAAGCGGGCGCTCGACCGCTGGGTGGCCGCGAGCAACGCGTGAGGTGACGCGAGGCGCAGTCCGGATGGCGGACTGCGCCTTGCGTGCCGTGGGACGTGTGGCAGGATGCTTCCCAAGGTCATGAGTGACAGCGACTACGGCCCCGGCCCGCTGTCCGGCAACCCTCCGTCCGTGGCGGGGTGCCCCGGGTGAAGACCAGGCCGTGGGCAGCGAGGTCCGCGGCAAGCGCGGACCCCGCGGACATCGGTGAATGTCGCAGCCCTGGGGTCCTGGTCCTCGAGGGAGCTGTCCCGTGAGCAAGCGAATGCGTTAGGGCCCGTCGGCCCCTTTTCCACCTCCGCACGAGCGCCGTTGCGCCGTGCGTCGAGGCAACACCCGTACGCGGAGCGGCCGTTGTGGGCCGTCGTACCGCGGTACGGGCCGGTCACGCCCCTTCGCCCTTACCTGCCGGGAGATACCGCCATGTCCGTGCGCCCGCACGCCGTCGAAACCGTCATCGCCGCCGTCCCCGCCGCCAACGCCCCCGTCGACAACGACCCCTGCTGTGCCGCCCCGTTGCCGGTGCTCGGCCGGGACGTCACCGTGCCGCTCGTCACCGGTGGCGAAGTCACCTACGCCGCCCTCGACTACGCGGCCAGCGCGCCGGCCCTGCAGCGCGTGTGGGACGACGTGTCCGCGTACGCCCCGTACTACGGCAGCGTCCACCGCGGCGCCGGTTACCTCTCGCAGCTGTCCACCGATCTGTTCGAGAACAGCCGGGCCACGGTCCACGCGTTCCTGGACTGCCGCGCCGACGACCAGGTCGTGTTCACCCGGTCGACGACCGACTCGCTGAACCTGCTGGCCGGTGCGCTGCCCGACGGCTGCGAGGTCTTCGTCTTCGAGACCGAGCACCACGCCTCCCTGCTGCCGTGGGCGAACGCGCGCGTGACGTACCTGAACGCCCCGCGCACCCGGGGCGAAGCGGTGCGGACGCTGGAGACGGCCCTCGCCGGCCGCGACCCCCACGGCCCCGCCCTGGTCTGTGTCACCGGCGCCTCCAACGTCACCGGTGAGGTGTGGCCCGTACGGGAACTGGCGGCCACGGCGCACGCCCACGGCGCGCGCATCGTCCTGGACGCCGCACAGCTCGCACCGCACCACCCGGTCTCCGTACGGGACCTGGACGTCGACTGGGTCGCCTTCTCCGGGCACAAGCTGTACGCGCCGTTCGGCTCGGGCGTGCTCGCCGGGCGCGCGGACTGGCTGCAGGAGGCCGATCCGTACCTCGCGGGCGGCGGCGCCTCGCGGAAGGTCTCGCGCCGGACCGACGGGGGCGTGGACGTCGAGTGGCACACCACCGCCGCGCGCCACGAGGCGGGTTCGCCGAACGTCATCGGCGTCTACGCGATCGCCTCCGCCTGCAAGGCGCTCACCGAGGCCGGGTTCGACGCCCTCGTCGAACGCGAGCGGCACCTCGTCGCCCGCGTCACTGCGGGACTCGCCGAGGTGCCCGAGGTCAGGGTGCTGTCGCTGTTCGGCGACGACGATCCCGGCTCCGCCGGGGAGAGCTCCAGGGTCGGTGTCGTCTCCTTCGTCGTGGCGGGCTGGAACAGTTCCCACTTCGCCGCCGCGCTGTCCGCCGAGTACGGCATCGGCGTGCGCGACGGCCTGTTCTGCGCCCACCCGCTGGTGCGCACCCTGCTGGGCGGCGACCCGCAGGAGGTCGGCGAGTGCGGTGCCCCGGAGGCCGAAACGGGCGAGCGAAGCGCGGTGGCCGAGGGCCGGGAGAGGTCGCTGAACGCGATCCGGGTCAGCTTCGGGGCGGGTACGCCGGACGAGCACGTGGAGCGGTTCGTACGGGCGGTCAAGGAGCTGGTGCGCAACGGTGCGCAGTGGAACTACCGCACCGAGGACGGACGTTGCGTGCCTGCCGTGTGAGCGGCTCGAGCGGACCGGCCGGCTGAGAGGGCCGAGCGGGGTGGGCTGACCGGGTGGTCCGGGGCGAGACGGTGTCCGTCCGTGCCCGAAGGGCCGTGCCCGCGGTGCCGTATCGGGCCGGGCCGGGCCGTGCCCTGCGTGCCGGGCCGGTGCGCCCTGCCCGTCGGGGCCGCCTGGGCCTTGTGCGGGTCCGGGCGGCGCCTGCCGTGCCGGGCCACGACCGGACGGACCGTGACCGACCGGGACGGCCCGGTGCGAGCCGTGCCCGTCCGGGGAGGAGCGGGCCGGGGCCGTGGAGTCCATGGGCCCTGGCGGGGCCGGGGCGTCCCGGTCCGGAGCGCGGCCGCCCACCGTGGTGCCGGCGTACGCCCGGGCCCGGGGCGCGGTGGCCGTGATGCCGGGCCCGATGCCCCCGCCGTGGCTGCCCGCCGTCGCGGTGGAGTCAGGCGTCGAGCCCGATCGCGAACGCGGCCTCCAGGTCGTGCTGGGAGTACGTGCGGAACGCGACATGGGTGTCGGTCGCCTCGACACCGGGGATCTTGCTGATCCGGCCCGGGATCACGTCGGCCAGGTCGTCGTGCTTCGCGACCCGGACCATCGCGATCAGGTCGTACGTGCCGGTGACCGAGAAGACCTCGCTGACGCTGTCCAGCGCGGCGATCGATTCGGCGATCTCGGGGATGCGGTCCACGCTGGTCTTGATGAGCACGATCGCGGTGATCACGGCTGTCTTTCTCCCTCGGTGGCCCCTGCTTGGGCTTTCACTCTAGCGGCCTGCCGGAAGCGGCCCCATGCGTAGAGGAACCCGATCCCGAACCCCACCAGATGCGCCAGGTACGCCACTCCCGGGCCCGTGGACGAACTCTGTGCCTCCGCCAGCCACTGCAGCGCGAACCAGAAGATCAGCACGATCCAGGCGGGGAAGCGCAGCGGCAGGAAGAACAGGAAGGGGTAGAGGCTTGTCACGCGCGTCCTCGGGAAGAGGCAGAGAAAGGCGCCCAGCACGCCCGAGATGGCTCCGGACGCCCCGACGAGCGTGTGGTCCGACTCCGCGTTGGCCGCCGCGTACGCCAGGAGCGCCAGATAGCCGCAGCCCAGATAGAAGAGCGCGAACTCCACGTGCCCCATGCGTTCCTCGACCATCGCGCCGAAGACGTGGAGGAAGAGCATGTTGCCGAGCAGATGCAGCCAGCTGCCGTGGACGAACAGCGCGGTCAGCGGGGTGAGCAGCGCCCTCGGGGAACCCTGCAGCAGTTCGCTCGGGATCACGCCCCAGCGCTCGAAGTGGAGGGTCTGGGCGGTGAGGAGGGTGTCCCCGGTGCCGTAGGACGGGTTGAGCCCGGAGACCGGACCGAGGACGAACAGGAGGCAGCACAGACCGATCGCTCCGTAGGTCACCACCGGGCCGGTCGCCCCGCCCCGTACCGTCGTCCACCGATCGATCATGCCCAGAGCATGGCGTACCGGGACCGAACCGGGCAGACCGCCTCGCCGTGTCACGGCGGACCCGTGAGGTCGTAGGGTTACGGGCAGTACGCACGAGGAGACGAGGACGGCCCATGACGACGGTACCCCTGCCGACGGACACCACCCGGTGGCGCTGCACCCTGTGCGGCAACCTCACCCGCTTCGACGTGACCCGGTCGTCCAAGGTCGTCGAGTACGTCCATCTGGATCTCGCCGGGGAGCCCAAGGTGGAGGAGCGCGAGGTGGTGAGTGAGACCATCGAGTCGGTCCGCTGCCGCTGGTGCAACGCCGTGGACCGGATCGAGCTGGTGGACAGGCCGGGCAGCGGCTCCTGACGGAGGCGCGCGGACCCGCGGGAAGACAGTGGGGTGACGGATCGTGGAGCAGCCTGAGAGCGGCGCCGGGCCGGCCGGTGCCGGCGACGCCGCCGAGGCGCTCGACCGCCCGCTGCCGGAGGGCGTGCGGCGACGGGTCGTCGCGCTGGTCTCGGACGCCTTCGGCGGGCTGACCGTCAACGAACTTCCCGCCCAGTTGAGGCAGTACGCCCGGTTCACCCCGACCCGCCGGGCGAAGTACGCGGGCAACGCCATGGCCGCGGCCCTCGAGGGCGACCCCGCCTTCCGGCAGCGCGTCGGTGAACGGCTCCGTGACGCCCAGCCCGAGCTGGCCGCCGCGCTGGCGTCCGGGGCGCCGCCGGCGGCCGCCGATCCCGTCGACGTGGCGGCGGCCGCCTATGTGCTGCGGCCGGTCGGCTGGGTCAAGCTCGTGGCCGCCGCCGGCGAGGAGGCGCTGCGCGCGGACGCCGAGCGCGCGGACGAGGAGAGCAGGCGCGAGCTGGAACGGCTCCGCGAGGAACTGGACCGGCTGAAGGCGCAGCACAAGGCCGAGACCGAACGGCTGCGCACCGAGCTGGACGCGGCCCGCAAGGAGTCCGACGCGCTGCACCGCAAGCTGCGCAGCGCGCAGAGCGACGTCAAGCGCGCCGAGGCCGCCGTGCGCCGCGGCAACGCCGAGAACGAGGGCGCCAGGGCCGAGGCGCACGCCCAGGTGTCCGCGGCCGAGAGCGAGGCGCGGCGGCTCAAGGCCAGGCTGGCCGAGGCGGAGGCCGCGGTCGAGGCGAGCCGCAGGGCCGCCCGCGAGGGCCGGTCGATCGAGGACATGCGCGTGCGGCTGCTGCTGGACACCGTGCTGGACGCGGCCTCCGGACTGCGCCGTGAACTGGCCCTGCCCCCCGCTTCCCTGCACCCGGCGGACACCGTCGACGCGGTGGAGCCGGGGCGGATGACCCCCAAGGACATCGCGGCGCGCGCGCTGTCCGAGACCGACCCGGCGATGCTGGACCAGCTGCTCGCGCTGCCCCAGGTGCATCTGCTCGTGGACGGCTACAACGTCACGAAGACCGGCTATCCGACGATGCCGCTGGAGAAGCAGCGGCTGCGGCTGCTCGGCGGCCTCGCGATGCTGGCCGCGCAGACCGGGGCCGAGATCACCTGTGTCTTCGACGGCGCCGAACTCGCCGCGCCCGTGCTGCTGGCACCCCCGCGCGGAGTGCGGGTCCTGTTCTCCAAGCCCGGGGTGACGGCGGACGAGCTGATCCGCCAGCTCGTCCGGGCCGAGCCCCCGGGCCGGCCGGTCGTCGTCGTGTCGACGGACCGCGAAGTCGCCGACGGGGTGGCGAAGGCCGGGGCGAGGCCGGTCGCGTCCGCGATGTTGCTGAAGCGGCTTTCGCGCGTCTAGTGCGACTCGTAACTCCTGGGCTTAATGCCCGATTTCGCGGAACGTACCGTCAAGTCGCCGCTACTGCGCGTGTGGTGCGTGTAAAGAATGCGCTTCGTGGGCCAGATTTTTCTCATGAGGATTTGAACTGATCACAGGAAGGTCACTAGGGTCAGGCCTCGAACCTTCGCGCGGTTGATCGTCCATCCGGGATGACAGCGAAGGAACCGCCGATTTCGCGCAGTTCAGCCCCGTTTTTCGCGGGGGAGCTGAGTGTGCGCGGAGCCGGGGAAACCACCCCCACGGCCCGGCAGGCGGCTCGAGGAAGAAGGAGCTCGCCTTCGTGGCGTCCCACCGTCGTCCCAAGCAGCCGAGCCGCACCCGTGTGACCGTGCTCACCGCGACCGCCGCCGCGGCTGTCGCCCTCACCTCGCAGGCCGCCCAGGCCGCTCCGGCCAAGCCGAGCAAGGACGAGGTCAAGGCCAAGGTCGACGCCCTCTACCACGAGGCGGAGAAGGCGACCGAGGACCACAGCCTGGCCAAGGAGCAGCAGACCAAGCTCCAGAAGGAGATCGACGCGATCCAGGACCGCGTCGCCCGGGGCCAGGACGAGCTCAACACCATGCGGGACAAGCTGGGTTCGGTGGCCAGCGCCCAGTACCGCTCCGGTGGCATAGACCCGTCCGTCCAGCTCTTCCTCTCCGGTGACCCGGACACGTACCTGGACAAGGCGTCGGCGATGGACCAGCTCGGGGCCAAGCAGGCCACCGCGCTCGAGGACATCCAGTCGAAGCAGCGCGACCTCGCCCAGCAGCGCGCCGAGGCCACCCGCAAGCTCGGTGACCTCCAGGACGTCCGCAAGACGCTCGGCGAGAAGAAGGCCAAGATCCAGGGCAAGCTCTCCGAGGCCCAGAAGCTCCTCAACACCCTGACCGCCGCCGAGCGGGCGAAGATGCAGGAGGAGGAGCAGCGCGCCAGTCGCGCCGCGGGTGAGCGCGTGAACCTCGGCAACGAGGTGCCGGCCTCCCAGCGCGGTGCCGCCGCGCTGAACGCCGCCGCCACCCAGCTCGGCAAGCCGTACGTCTCCGGCGCCGAGGGCCCCAACTCCTACGACTGCTCCGGACTGACGCAGTGGTCGTACCGCCAGGCCGGCGTCGGCATCTCGCGGACCACCTACACCCAGCAGAACGACGGCGTGAAGATCGGCCGCAGCCAGCTCAAGCCGGGCGACCTGGTCTTCTTCAACGGCCTTTCGCACGTGGGTCTGTACGCGGGCAACAACCAGATCCTGCACGCCCCGAAGCCCGGTGCCGTGGTCCGCTACGAGTCCATGGACTACATGGGCACCTTCCAGTTCGGCGTCCGCATCTGACGCCCCTCCAACTGGCGCCCATTCGGGCGAATTACGGCATACGCCGCTGACGGTGCGCCCCGCCGGTGACCTGTGGTCTCCGGCGGGGCGTCACTGTACGTACCCGATGCCGCTTTTGGCCGCCCCCTTCCCGCGCCGTTACTGTCTGCCGCGCAGCAGCCGCTCAGGCTGCGTCCAGCGGAAGGGAGTACGGCTCCTGTGGCGTCCCATCGCCGACCCTCAGCGTCCGGTTTCAACCGGGGTGCTCGGGTCACCCTCCTCTCGGCCGCGGCGGCCACCGCTGCGGCCGCGCTCGGTACCGCACCCGCCGGAGCCGACCCGTCCGCCGGCCCCGCCGCCACCCGCGCCAAGGTCGACCGGCTCTACGAGCAGGCCGAGAAGGCGACCGAGCAGTACAACGAGGCGGGGGAGCGCGCCGACGAACTGCGCGCGCAGGTGGACCGGGCGCAGGACCGCGCGGCCCGGGGCCAGGAGGCCGTCAACCGCATGCGCGACACGCTCGGTTCCGTGGCCGGTGCCCAGTACCGCTCCGGCGGGGTGGACCCGGCGCTCGCCCTGCTGCTCTCCGGCGATCCCGACACGTACCTCGAGCGGGCGGCGGTGCTGGACCGGCTCGGCGACCGGGAGGCGACCGTCCTGCGGGACCTGGGGCGGGTCCAGCGGCGGCTCGGCCAGGAGCGCTCCGAGGCCGCCCGGAAACTCGCCGAACTGGAACACACCAGGACCGCCCTGGCCCGGCACAAGCGGACCGTCGAGGCCAAGCTCGCGACGGCCGAGCGGCTGCTGGCCTCCCTGCCCGCGGCGGAACGGGCGGCGTACGACCGGGCGTCGCGCTCCGGCCGCGGCGTCCCCGACCTGTCGGGCGGGGCGGGCCCCTCGTCCGCGCGTGCGGCAGCGGCCGTGGCAGCGGCTCAGAGCGCCGTCGGCAAGCCGTACGTCTGGGGCGCCAACGGGCCGAGCGGCTTCGACTGTTCCGGTCTCACCCAGTGGTCCTACGCCCAGGCCGGCGTGGGGCTGCCCCGTACTTCCCAGGCGCAGCGGTACGCCGGACAGCAGGTGCCGCTGTCCCAGGCGAGGCCCGGTGACCTGGTCACGTACCGCTCCGACGCCAGTCACGTGGCCATGTACGTCGGCAACGGCCAGGTCGTCCACGCACCCTACCCGGGGGCGGCGGTGCGCTACGACCCGGTGGGGATGATGCCGATCGCCTCGGTGACCCGGCCCTGATCTGTTCTGATCAGCTCAGCTCAGCTCAGCTCAGCTCAGCTCAGCCGGATCGGATCGGTGCGGGGCCCGGCTCCGGGGCCGGGTGCGGCCGGCGGGGAGGCGGGGCACGGCGGTGGTTGGGCCGAGCCGGTGCCTGCCGGCCCGGGTCCGGCCCGATGGCGTCCGCCGGGGCCGGGCGCCCGTCGGCTCGCCTACGATCGGCAGGGTGGCTGGTCAGGGGTTCTTCGGGTGGACGGCGGGACGGCGGCGTGGGACGGTCCTCGCCGGGCTCGTCCTGACCGGGTCCCTGCTGACGGGCGGCTGCGCCGACGGGCCGGACACCACCGGCCGCGAGGTCCAGCGCACGCTCGACGCCCGTGCCGCCGCGGTGCTCCGCCACGACGAGGCGGGCTATCTGGCGGCCCTCGACCCCTCGACGCCGCAGCTGGCGGCGGTGGGCCGCGCGGAGTTCGCGAACCTCGCCGATGTGCCGCTGAGCTCCTGGGAGTACCGGCTCACCGACGTACGGCGCTCCGACGACCGGGCCACGGCCGACGCCGAGCTGCGCTACCGGATCGACGGGTACGACACCTCGCCGGTGACCGTCGAGCGGCGTCTGGAGCTGGCCGAGCGGGACGGCCGCTGGTACATCACCGCCGATCGCCCCGGACGCGACGGCGGGCAGCAGCTGTGGCAGCAGGGCGACGTCGAGGTCGTGCGCGGCACGCACAGCATGGTGCTCGGTGTCGGTCAGGAGCCGGCGCGGCTGCGGAGGATCGCGGCCGAAGCCGACCGGGCCGTCCCCGCCGTCTCGGCTGCGTGGGGCGGAACCTGGGCCGGGCGGGTGGTGGTCATGGTGCCCGCGTCGCTGGACGCCATGGGACGTCTTCTGGGCGCCCCCGCCGCGCAGTACCGGGGCATCGCCGCGGTCACCACGGGCAGGGCGCCCGCACCCGGGAAGGGCTCCCCGGCCCCCGCGGACCGGGTGACCGTCAACCCCGAGGCGTACGGCGTGCTCGGCGACCTCGGCCGGCGCGTCGTCCTCACCCACGAGACCGCGCACGTGGCGACCCGCGCTCACACGTCGGCCGCGACACCGCTCTGGCTCTCCGAGGGCTTCGCCGACTGGGCCGCCTACCGCGGCACCGGCCAGGACCTCCGCCAGGCGGCCCCGGAGCTCCGCCGCGCGGTCCTCCGCGGCGACATCCCCGCCGGCCTGCCCACCGACGCCGACTTCCGCTTCGGCGGCGACTCCGGGGCGCTGGGCCGCGCGTACGAGGGCGGCCGGCTGGCCTGCGAACTGATCGCCGACCGCTGGGGCGAGGACCGGCTGCGCGCGTTCTACCGGGCGGTCGGCGCGGCGCCGTCGCGCGACGGCGCGGTGGAGTCCGCGCTCGACGGCGTGCTCGGGACGGACCCGGAACGCTTCACGGCGGACTGGCGGGAGTACGTGGGCGCGCGGCTGGGGTGAGGTGTGCGGCACGCGGAGTCGCGGCGGCGGAGGCGGACGGGTCCCGGCAGGGCGTCCGGAGCGCAGCTCCGGGCACTGCAAGGGCGTCCGGAACCGACGGGGCCCGGTCCCGACCTCGTCGGGCCGTACCGATCCGCCCCGCCGGGACTGCCCGCGCCGCGTCAGGACCCGACCGAGGCCCTCCCGCGGTCGGACCGGGCCGGAAGCGCCCGTCGGCCCCTGCGCCCTCGCGGGGCGACCGTGCTCGTCCAGAGGCGGCGGCACGCCAGCACCGTGGCGGTGACGAGGAGGCCGTTGCGGCCCGCCAGGACCGCGATGCCCTGGGGGTCGCTCGCGACCACCTTGTCGAACCAGACGGGGAATTCCAGGAAGGTGAGCCCGGTGGCGACCAGCACCAGCAGGGCGGGCAGGCCCATCCGGCTCGACCGGAAGGCGAGACAGACCGCGGCCAGCCCGAGCAGCCAGACCATGTACTGGGGGCTGATCACGCGGCTCGTGGTCGTGAAGAGCAGCACGGCCGCGAACGCCGCGTCCGCCGGGGTGGCGGCGGAGAACTCCGACGCCCGCAGCCGCCACACCGCCAGCCAGGCGAAAGCCGCGGCGGTGAGACCGAGCGCCAAGCCGCTGACCAGGGGGACGTACGGGCCGAGGAACTCGACCGACCCGTAGTTCAGCAGGACCTGCCCCTCCCAGCCGAAGTGCCGCGCCACGTGGAAGACCAGCGCGCCCAGCGACTCGACCTCCGTGCCCCGGTCCCGCTGGAAGCCGAGGAACGCCAGCGCCCCGGGCATCGACGCCGTGAGGACCAGCAGCAGGGACGCACCGGTGATCGCCGCTGCGCCCCAGGCGCGTCGGCCCCGTAGCCCGGCCAGCAGCAGCACCGGCCACACCTTCAGCATCGCGCCGAACCCGGCCAGCGCCCCGGCGACCGCGGGCCGGCGGGCGGCGGCGAAGAGCGCGGCCACCGCGACCGCCGTCACCATCAGGTCGTAGCGGGCGTACGCCGTGGGGCCCAGCAGCGGCACCCCCGCGATCCAGAACCACATCCCCCTCGTCGACTTCCCGGGCCGCCGCCCCGCGTACAGCAGCAGTGCCAGGACCGCGGCGTCGCAGATCAGCGCCAGGACGAAGAAGGCGCGGACGTAGTCCAGGAACGGCAGCGCGCCGGGGGAGAGGATCGCGAGGGCGGCGGCGGGCGGGTACTGCCAGGTGACGTCGTCCAGCGGGTACGTGCCGGTCCTCAGCACCTCGTACCAGCCCTGGTAGATCACGGCGACGTCGCTGGTCACATCGGGGCCGCGGACGGGGAGGACCTTGAGGACCCAGAGCAGGAGCAGGGCCCTGGTGAGGGCGAACGCGGCGACGGCCGCGGCGACGGGGACCCCGGCCACCGAGGCCCCGCCCGTGGAAGGTCTCGCCGCGCTCCCCGCCGCGGCGGAACGCCCTGTGCCTTTCATGATCACCCCGTGCCGTTCGATCGGTCCCGTGCCCTGCGCGCCGCCCCGGCTGCCATGGTCGGCCAGGCTGTCATGATGCCGGTCACGCCCGTACGCCCGCGATGAGGCGTGGCCGCCGTTGGTACTGTCGGCGGCGATGGACAAGACCCTGATCGTGACCAACGACTTCCCGCCGCGCCCCGGCGGCATCCAGGCCTTCCTCCACAACATGGCGCTGCGCCTGGACCCCGAACATATCGTCGTCTACGCCTCCACCTGGAAGCGCGGTCGCGAGGGCGCCGAGGCGACGGCCGCGTTCGACGCCGAGCAGCCGTTCACGGTGGTACGCGACCGTACGACCATGCTGCTGCCCACCCCGCGCGTCACCCGGCGCGCGGTGGGACTGCTCCGGGAGCACGGCTGTACGTCGGTGTGGTTCGGGGCGGCCGCCCCGCTCGGGCTGATGGCGCCCGCGCTGCGCCGGGCCGGTGCGCGGCGCCTCGTGGCCACGACGCACGGACACGAGGCGGGATGGGCCCAGCTGCCCGGGTCCCGTCAGCTCCTGCGCCGGATCGGCGAGGGCACGGACACGATCACCTACCTCGGCGAGTACACGCGCTCGCGGATCGCCGCCGCGCTGACGCCCGGGGCGGCCGGGCGGATGGTGCAACTGCCGCCGGGCGTCGACGAGAAGACCTTCCATCCGGGCTCGGGTGGGGAGGCTGTGCGCGAACGGCTCGGGCTCACCGACCGCCCGGTGGTCGTCTGCGTGTCCCGGCTCGTACCGCGCAAGGGCCAGGACACCCTGATCCGGGCCATGCCCGCGATCCTCGCGAAGGTGCCGGACACGGTGCTGCTGATCGTCGGCGGCGGACCCTACGGGAAGGACCTGCGGAAGCTCGCCGAGACCACGGGGGTGGCGGCGTCCGTCCGCTTCACCGGAGCGGTCCCGTGGGAGGAACTGCCCGCGCACTACGGTGCCGGCGACGTCTTCGCGATGCCGTGCCGCACGCGTCGCGGCGGGCTGGACGTCGAGGGCCTCGGCATCGTCTACCTGGAGGCGTCGGCGACGGGCCTCCCGGTCGTCGCGGGCGACTCCGGCGGCGCGCCGGACGCGGTGCTGGACGGCGAGACGGGCTGGGTCGTCCGCGGCGGCTCCCCGGAGGAGTCCGCGGACCGCATCGTCACCCTCCTCCAGGACCCCGACCTGCGCCGCCGCATGGGTGAGCGGGGCCGCGACTGGGTCGAGGAGCGCTGGCGCTGGGACCTCCTGGCGGACCGCCTCCGCGCCTTGCTGTAACCCGGGTTCGTCACCTCGGCCCGGAAACGGGCCGGGTGGCGGTGGCGCCGGGGAGCGGGCGGGCCGACGGTCACGCCGGCCGCGTCCGCGCCGGCCGCGTCCGCGCCGGCCGCGTCCGCGCCGGCCGCGTCCGCGCCGGCTGCCCCGGCGGCTTCCGCGCTGACCTCGGCCCCGCCGGCCGCCGTGTGCCGACGCACGTCCGTCCCGCACGCACTGCGTGCCCGGTGCTGCCCACCCTGCAGTCCGCGTCCCCGGGTTCTGCGTTCGGCCGGAGCGTCCGTACGGACGGGGCCCGTCCGCGTGGGGACCCGCGTACGCCGGTCGCACGCACGTCCCGCCCGGCTGCCCGGTGCCGTGCCGCAGGACGCGGTCCGCCGCCCGCCCCGCCGGGCCGGAGCGTCCGTACGGACGGGCCCGTCGGCGTGGGGACCCGCGTACGCCGGTCGCCGGTCGCCGGTCGCACGCACGTCCCGCCCGGCTGCCCGGTGCCGTGCCGCAGGACGCGGTCCGCCGCCCGCCCCGCCGGGCCGGAGCGTCCGTACGGACGGGCCCGTCGGCGTGGGGACCCGCGTAGGCCCGTCGCCGGTCGCCCGTCGCACGCACTTCGCGCCCGGTGCCGTGCCTCAGGTCCCCCGCCCCGCCCCCCTCCCCGCCGGGCCGGAGCGTCCGTACGGACGGGCCCGTCCGCGTGGGGACCCGCGTACGCCGGTCGCCGGTCGCCCGTCGCACGCACTTCGCGCCCGGTGCCGTGCCGCGGTCCGCCCCCGCCCCGCCGGGCCGGAGCGCCCGTACGACTCCTCCCGGCCCGCGGACCACGCGCGACCGCCCGAGGACCACACGCGTACGGCCCGAGTGCCCACCCACCCGGCCGGCCCCGGCGCGAACCGCCCTCTTGCGCTCCGCGGAAGAAGGCCCCGCGCAGCGGATAGGCGGAACCGGAAAATCCGCACATGCTGCGCAACATGACACCAAATCTGACGCGCCGTCACCTCCTGGGGCTCGGCGCCCTCCAGACAGCGGCCGTTCTCGGCCTCACCCGTGTCGGCCCCGCGTCCACGGCCCACGCGGCGACCTCCGCCGCGCCCGGCCGGACCGGAGGCGCCGACCAATCCCCCGCCCTCGTCATCGGCTCCGGCTACGGCGCAGCCGTCACCGCACTGCGTCTCGGGGAGGCCGGAATCCCCACCCTCGTACTGGAGATGGGCCGGCTCTGGGACAGCCCGGGCCCCGACGGGAAGGTCTTCTGCACCACCGCCGCCCCCGACCACCGCTCCATGTGGTTCCGCACCCGCACCGAGGCCCCGCTCGCCCAGTTCCTCTGGCTCGACGTCGTCAACAAGGACATCAGCCCCTACCCCGGAGTGCTCGACCGCGTGCGCTTCGAGAGCATGTCGGTGTACGTGGGCCGCGGCGTCGGCGGCGGGTCGCTCGTGAACGGCGGCATGGCCGTCGTCCCGCAGCGCGCGTACTTCTCCGAGATGATGCCGAACGTCGACGCCGCGGCCATGTACGACCGGTACTTCCCGCTGGCCCGGCGGATGCTGGGCGTCAACACCGTGGACCCGGCGTGGTTCGAGTCCACCGAGTGGTACCGCTTCTCGCGGATCTCCCGGAAGCACGCCGCCAACGCCGGCCTGCGGACCGTCTTCGTGCCCAACGTCTACGACTTCGGGTACATGCGGCGCGAGGCGGCGGGCCAGGCCGTACGGTCCGCGCTCGCCGGAGAGGTCATCTACGGCAACAACCACGGCAAGCGGAGCCTCGACAAGACCTATCTCGCCGCCGCGCTCGGCACCGGCAACGTCACGATCGACACCATGCACCGGGCCCGTGCGCTGCGCAGACAGCCGGACGGCACGTACGTCGTCACCGCCGACCGCATCGACACCACGGGCAAGGTCGTCGCCACCCGCGACATCGGCTGCACCCGGCTGTTCCTGGGCGCAGGCAGCCTCGGCTCCACCGAACTCCTGCTGCGCGCCCGCGAGTCCGGTGCCCTGCCCGATCTCAGCGAGCACCTCGGCACGGGCTGGGGCACCAACGGCAACGTCATGACGGCGCGGGCCAACCACCTCTGGGACACCGTCGGCGCCCACCAGGCGACCATGCCGGTGATGGGCATCGACGACTGGTCCAACACGGCCAACCCCGTCTTCGCCGAGATCGCCCCGCTGCCGATGGGCTTCGAGCACTGGATCAGCCTCTACCTGGCGATCACCAGGAACCCGGAACGCGGCACGCTCGTCCACGACGCCGCCACCGACGCCGTGCGGCTGCGCTGGACCCCGGCGCAGAGCAAGGTGTCGGTGGACTCGGCCAGGAAGCTCTTCGACCGCATCAACCTCAGGAACGCCACGATCTACCGCCACGACCTGTTCGGCGGCAACAAGGCCTTCGCCGACGACTTCACGTACCACCCGCTCGGCGGCTGTGTGCTCGGCCGGGCCACCGACGACTACGGCCGGGTCCGGGGCGCCCCCGGGGTGTACGTCACCGACGGAGCCCTCGTGCCGGGCTCCGTCGGTGTCAATCCGTTCCTCACGATCACCGCGCTCGCCGAGCGCAACATCGAGCGGGTCCTCGCCGAGGACTACGCCCGGTAGATCGCCTCGATCTCGTCCGCGAAGTCCTTGGCCACCACGTTCCGCTTGAGCTTCAGCGACGGCGTGATGTGACCGGCCTCCTCGGTGAACTGGGAGCTGAGAACCCTGAATTTCCGCACCGATTCAGCCTTGGAAACCGCGGCATTGCCCTCGTCCACCGCCCGCTGGATCTCCGCCAGCAGCTCCGCGTCCTCGCGCAGCGAGGCAGCCGTCGAACCGGCCGGCTTGCCGTTGTCGGAGACCCAGCGGGCCAGGAACTCCTCGTCGATGGTGACCAGCGCGCCCACGAACGGCCGGCCGTCGCCCACCACCATGCACTCCGCGACCAGCGCGTGCGCACGGATGCGGTCCTCGATGACCGCGGGGGCGACGTTCTTGCCGCCCGCCGTCACCAGGATCTCCTTCTTCCGGCCCGTGATCGCGAGGTAGCCGTCCTCGTCCAGGGTGCCGATGTCACCGGTGTGGAACCAGCCGTCGGCCAGGGCCTCAGCCGTCGCGGCCTCGTTGTTCCAGTAGCCCGTGAAGATGTGCTCGCCGTGCAGCAGCACCTCGCCGTCGTCGGCGATCCGCACCACCGAACCCGGCAGCGGCTGTCCGACCGTGCCGATCTTCTGCCGGTCCCAGGGGTTGAACGCCGTCGCCGCGCAGGTCTCCGTGAGGCCGTAGCCCTCCAGCACCGTGAAGCCGATGCCGCGGAAGAAGTGGCCGAGCCGCTCGCCCAGCGGGGCGCCGCCGGAGACCGCGAACTCGCCGCGCCCGCCGAGCACCGCACGCAGCTTGCTGAAGACGAGCTTGTCGAACACCTTGTGCTTGATCTTCAGCCCGAGCGGAGCGCCTTCCGGCGTGCCGATCGCGCGGCTGTACTCGATCGCCGTCGTCGCGGCCTTGTCGAAGATCTTGCCCTTGCCGTCCGCCTGTGCCTTGGCCCGAGCCGAGTTGTAGACCTTCTCGAACACGCGCGGCACACCGAGGATCAGCGTCGGGCGGAACGAGGCGAGCTCGTCGGTGAGGTTCTTGATGTCCGGTACGCAGCCGAGCTTGATGGGCGCCATCACCGAGGCGACCTCGACCATGCGCCCGAAGACGTGCGCGGCGGGGAGGAAGAGCAGGACCGAGCTGTCGCCGGTACGGAACAGCGGCTTCAGGCGCTCCACCAGGTTGCCGCACTCCGCGAAGAAGGCCCGGTGCGTCAGCACACAGCCCTTGGGGCGGCCCGTGGTGCCCGAGGTGTAGACGATGGTCGCCGGGTCGTCGGCCTTGGCGGAGGCACTGCGCTCGTCGACCGTCCCGTCGGGGACAGCGGCCCCGGCCTCGGTGAGCTGCGCGACCGCGCCGGCCTCGATCTGCCAGACGTGCCGCAGCGCCGGCAGGGTGGCGCGCACGGACTCGATCGCGGCGGCGTGCGCCTCGCTCTCGACGATCACCGCGACGGCCCCGGAGTCACCGAGGATCCACTGCACCTGCTCCGGCGAGCTCGTCTCGTACACCGGGACGGTGACACCGCCGGCGCTCCAGATCGCGAAGTCGAGCTGCACCCACTCGTAGCGGGTGCGCGACATCAGGGCGACCCGGTCCCCGGGCTGCACGCCGGCGGCGATCAGGCCCTTCGCGGCGGCCCGCACCTCGGCGAGGAACTGGGTGGCGGTGACGTCCGTCCAGGCCCCGGCGACCTTTCTGCCCATGACCGCGACGTCGGGGTGCTGCGTCGCGTTGCGGCGGATGAGATCCGTCAGATTGCCGTCCGTCGGGACCTCGTACAGGGCCGGAAGGCTGAACTCACGCAAGACTGCTGCTCCTCATCGGGCGCCGGCGCCACGGCTCTGTGTGAACGCACCGGGGACTGCCCGGACGTTACCCATCAGTACTCAGTTCCGGATAGGGGGTCCCGGCCAGATGTTCCCTGCGTCACACCTGTGTGCCGCACCATCCCGAACACTATTCCACCAGCCGGACGACTCGGAAGTAATCGCAGGTCCGGTGCCCCTCTACTAGGAATCGGGCGACCACTCTAGGGTGATCGGCATGCGAGTTCATGTGGTCAGTGACGTGCACGGAAACGCAACGGATCTGGCCAGGGCCGGAGACGGGGCCGACGCGCTGATCTGCCTCGGCGACCTGGTGCTCTTCCTCGACTACGCCGACCACTCACGCGGCATCTTCCCCGATCTCTTCGGGGTCGAGAACGCGGACCGGATCGTCGAGCTGCGCACCGCCCGGCGCTTCGAGGAGGCCCGCGAGTTCGGCCGCAGCCTCTGGGCGGGCATCGGCCTCGACCGCGACACCGCGATCCTCGGCGCGGTGCGCAAGCAGTACAGCGAGCTGTTCCCCGCGTTCCCCACTCCGACGTACGCCACCTACGGCAACGTCGACGTCCCGGCCCTCTGGCCGGAGTACGCGCGCCCGGGCACCACCGTCCTCGACGGCGAGCGGATCGAGCTGGACGGGCTTGTGTTCGGCTTCGTCGGCGGCGGTCTGCGGTCCCCGATGCGCACCCCGTTCGAGATCTCCGACGAGGAGTACGCGGCCAAGGTCGAGGCGCTCGGCGCGGTCGACGTCCTCTGCTCGCACATCCCGCCGGAGGTCCCGGAGCTGACGTACGACACGGTCGCGCGCCGCTTCGAGCGCGGCAGCCCGGCCCTGCTCGACGCCATCCACCGGACCCGGCCCCGGTACTCCCTCTTCGGGCACGTGCACCAGCCACTGGCGCGGCGCATGCGGATCGGCGGGACCGAGTGCGTGAACGTCGGGCACTTCGCGGCGACGGGGCGGCCGTGGGCCCTGGAATGGTGACCGGCCGGAGCGCGATAGATTGCACACCGCAACCCCGTCCGGCGTTCACTGGAGGAGCCACGGCGATGGCCGAACACACCAGCTCGAGCATCACCATCGACGCGGCACCGGCCGATGTGATGGGGGTGATCTCCGACTTCGCGCGCTACCCGGAGTGGACCGGAGAGGTGAAGGAGACCGAGGTCCTGGAGAGGGACGACCAGGGCCGCGCACTGCAGGTCCGGCTGGTCCTCGACGCCGGCGCGATCAAGGACGACCACGTCCTGGCCTACACCTGGACCGGGGACGACAAGGTCTCCTGGACCCTGGTCAAGTCCCAGATGCTGCGCGCCCTGGACGGCTCGTACGCGCTGAAGCCGGTCGCCGGCGGCGAGCGCACCGAGGTCACGTACCAGCTGACCGTCGACGTCAAGATCCCCATGCTCGGGATGATCAAGCGCAAGGCGGAGAAGGTCATCATCGACCGCGCCCTGGCCGGTCTGAAGAAGCGCGTCGAGTCCGGTCCGAAGGTCTGAAGCCGCCTCTCCATGCGCACCGTTTTCGTCACCGGCACCGGCGGGGCCGGCCGGAGCACCGTCGCGGCCGCCCTCGCCCTGGCCGGAGCACGCCGGGGCGAACGTGTCCTGCTGCTCTCCGACGATCCGGCCGGGGCACTGAGGGACACCGGGTCCGCGTACGACAGGGCGGCCGGGACAGCCGGACGGGGCGGGACGGACGCCCCTGGGCCCCGCCCCACCGTCGTCGGCGTCGACAGCGGCGCCGACTTCCGCCACGAGTTCCTCACGTTCCAGGAGCGGGCCGGGGCCGCGCTCGACCTGCTCGGGGCCGTGCCCTTCGAGGACGGGGAGCTCACGGAACTCCCTGGCAGTGAGCAGTTCGCGCTGCTGCGCGCCCTCAGGCACGCGGCCGGGAGTGGCCACGACCTCCTGGTCGTCGATCTTCCGCCCGTGCGCCAGGCCGTCGCCCTGCTCGCCCTGCCCGAGCAACTGCGCCGCTACCTGAGCCGGCTGCTGCCGGCCGAGCGCCAGGCCGCCCGTTCCCTGCGCCCCGTGCTCGCCCAGCTCGCGGGCGTGCCGATGCCCGCGCAGTGGCTCTACGAGACGGCCGCCCGCTGGGACGAGGAGCTGGCCGTCGTCCAGGCCCTGGTCGAGAACCCCGGCACGTCGGTCCGCCTGGTCGCGGAACCCGGTCCGGAGGCCGCCGACCGCGCCCTGCGCACCGCCCGGCTCGGCCTCGCCCTGCACGGGCCGGCCCCGGACATGGTGATCGCCAACCGCGTCGTCCCCACCGGCTCCCCAGACCCCTTCCTCGCGGACCTCTCGGGGCGGCAGCAGGTCGCGCTCAAGGGCTGGCGCGAGGAGTTCGGTCCCGTACCGGTCCGCGAGGTGCCGCACACCGGCCGTGACCCCCGGCGGCCCGGCGAACTCGCCGAACTGCTCGACGGGCCCGCCGGCAGCGCCGCGGAACCACTCCCCGGGACCGCCTGGACCGTGGAGGACCGCCGCGCCGAGGACGGTGTGCTCGTCTGGCGTCTGCCGCTGCCGGGAGCCGTCAAGGACCGGCTGCAGCTGGTCCGCAGGGACGACGAACTCTTCCTGACCGTGGGCCCCTTCCGCCGCATCCTGCTGCTGCCGTCCGTGCTGCGCCGCTGCACCGTCAGCGGTGCCGCCCTCCGGGACGGCGAGCTCCGCATCCGCTTCGAGCCCGACCCCGGGCTCTGGCCGCGGAGTCGCTGAACGGCCGCCTGCCGTTCGGGTACCGTCGACGTACGAGGCACTTTCCGAGGAGTACGCCATGAGCGATGCCACCGAACGTCCCGCCGTCGACGCCGACGCCTGGGCGACGGCGTGCGCCGAGGACCTGGCGGAGGAGCGCGCCCGCCGCAGCGAGCGGTACGGGCAGCACGGCACCGGTACCGCGGGCGAGGAGCTGCGCAGGCTGCTGGACGCGGTCGCCGAGAAGGTGTCGACGCTGCAGAACCCGCTGCTCGGCCTCGCCGGGCAGGGGGCCGTGCAGCAGCTGATCAGTCAGGCGAAGTCGGCCGTCGAACCGGTCATCGAGCGGAACCCGCAGGTCTTCGACCATCTCGCGGCCGCGGGCAACGAACTGCTGGCGGCGTACCGCTCCGCCGTGGAAGGCCATGAGCGCCGCTGGACCCGGAACGAGCCGTCCGGCGGCACCGACGGCACGGACCGTCCGGACCGGCGGGACGAGGGCCCCGGCCCCAGCGAGAAGATCGACCTGGACTGAGGCCGGGGCTCCCTCCGGTACGGTTGGCCTTAGCGGGGCTCGACCGAAAACTGAGGGACACATGGGACTCACCATCGGCGTCGACATCGGCGGCACCAAGATCGCGGCCGGCGTGGTCGACGAAGAGGGCACCATCCTTGAGACGCACACGGTGCCCACTCCGCCGACCGCCGAGGGCATCGTGGACGCGATCTGCTCGGCCGTCACCGGAGCCGGTAAGGGGCACGACATCGAGGCGGTCGGCATCGGCGCCGCCGGCTACGTCGACGACAAGCGTGCCACCGTCCTCTTCGCACCGAACATCCAGTGGCGGCACGAGCCGCTGAAGGACAAGGTGGAGCAGCGCGTCGGCCTCCCGGTCGTCGTGGAGAACGACGCCAACGCGGCGGCCTGGGGCGAGTACCGTTTCGGCGCGGGCCAGGGCCACAGCGACGTCATCTGCATCACGCTCGGCACCGGCCTCGGCGGCGGCATCATCATCGGCAACAAGCTGCGCCGCGGTCGCTTCGGCGTCGCGGCGGAGTTCGGCCACATCCGGGTCGTCCCCGACGGCCTGCTGTGCGGCTGCGGCAGCCAGGGCTGCTGGGAGCAGTACGCGTCCGGCCGCGCACTCGTCCGCTACGCGCGCCAGCGCGCGGCGGCGTCCCCCGAGAACGCGGCGATCCTGCTCGCCCTCGGCGACGGCACCCCCGAGGGCATCGAGGGCAGACACGTCAGCGAGGCGGCGCGCCAGGGGGACAAGGTCGCCGTCGACTCCTTCCGCGAGCTGGCCCGGTGGGCCGGTGCGGGCCTGGCCGACCTGGCGTCGCTGTTCGACCCCTCGGCGTTCATCGTCGGCGGCGGGGTCTCGGACGAGGGCGAGCTGGTCCTCGACCCGATCCGCAAGTCGTTCCGACGGTGGCTGATCGGCGGGCAGTGGCGCCCGCACGCGCAGGTTCTCGCGGCCCAACTCGGCAACAAGGCGGGCCTCGTGGGCGCGGCGGACCTGGCCCGCCAGGGCTGACACCCCCACCCCCACACCCTTCCGGCGCCTGCCGCCCCTCCCGGGGCGGCAGGCGCCGGCGCACTCACCCCGATCGCGCGCGGCACGCCGCGCGCGGCACGCCGTGCGCGGGGGCCGGGGCAACGCGGGCGGGGCCCGTTATCTTGAGGCGCATGGTGACGTCCGCGACGCGACCGCTGCCCAACTCCCGTACCGAACCCGACGGTTCGGCCGTGATCCGGGTCCTCAGCTACAACATCCGCTCCCTGCGCGACGACGAGGACGCGCTCGCCCGCGTCATCCGCGGCTGCCGGCCCGATCTCGTCTTCGTCCAGGAGGCCCCCCGCTTCTTCCGATGGCGCAAGCACGCCGCCCGTCTCGCGGCCAAGAGCGAACTGGTCGTGCTCAGCGGAGGCGCGACCGCTGCGGGACCGCTGCTGCTGTGCTCGCTGCGGGCGACCGTCGAGCGCACCGAGGACGTTCTGCTGCCGCTCACCCCGGGTCTGCACCGGCGCGGCTTCGCCACCGCCGTGGTGCGTGTCGGTGGCGCGCGGCTCGGGCTGCTGAGCTGCCATCTGAGCCTGCAGGCCGACGAGCGCTACGCCCAGGCCGGAATGCTGCTCGACCGGCTCGCCGCGATGGACGTGCCGCATGCGATCGCCGCGGGCGACATCAACGAGCGCCCCGGCGGGCGCAGCTTCCGGCGTCTCGCCGCCGGGCTCCGGGACGCGTGGGCGGTCAGCCCCTGGGGCGGGGAGTGCACCTGGACCCCGGCGGACCCGCACCAGCGGATCGACGCGATCTTCGTGACTCCCGGCATCGAGGTCCTCGGCTGCGGAGTACCCGTGGGGCTGCCGGGGGTCAGCGAGGCCGATCTGAAGGCCGCCACGGACCACCTCCCGGTCCTGGCCGCCCTGCGCGTGCCCGCCGCCACGGCCTCGGCGCCCGGGACGGCTCCTGCCTAGGGGCGCGTCCGGAGTCGGGTTGCGGCGGGCGTCGGGTCCGGCCTGGGAGTCGCGTCCGGTGTCCGGGACGGCTCCGGCCAGGGGTTCGTGCCCCGGCGTCGGGTCCGGGTCCGGGTGCGGTCCGGGACGGCTCCGGCCTGAGGGTCGCATGCGGGTCGGGTCCGGCCCCGAGAGCGGGGTCCGGCTTACGGACGTCTCCGGCCACAGCGACGGGTTCCGCGTGCCAGGCGTCGCGGGCCGAGGGACTTTCGCAGCACGGCCAGGGGCACGCCACCACGCGGGGACCGGACCGGACCGGGCCCGGCAGCGGCCGCGCAGAGGCGGCCCGCGCCGACCCCTGAAGCCGGAGCCGTCCCGGACGCACGCTCGCCGCGTTGCCGGAGTCGTCCAGCTACGTCCAGTAAGAGGATGATCCTCCGCCTTGCGATCGCACGCACCGGACGCCGCCCTGCGGGCGGACGGAGCTACTTTCGCGACACGGCCTAGACGACCGCGCCGCGGCCCGGGTCGTCGTCGTCCTCGTCGTCCCCGTGCGACATCCGCGCCACCAGCGTGACGAAGCCGCCGAGGAAGCCGCCCACGCAGAGGGTGGTCAGCCACCACGTCATGTCCCACCGCAGGACCACGGCGAGCAGCAGCAGCACGGGCCCGCCGATCACCGCCAGCCAGGCGAACTTCGCGGTCGTGTCGGCCTCCGGCAGCGGCGGCGGCTCCGGCGGCACGAAATGGCCCTCGTCGGACTCGTCCAGGTCGTCGTCGTCGGCCTCGGCGACCGCGTAGTCGCGGGGCCCGCCGCCCACTCCGGGCGCGAACACGACGGAGCTGCCCAGCGGCGTGTCCGGCCGCGGGGCCTCGTCCCCGTCCTCGTCGTCGCCCGTGCCCTGGATCCCGCCTTCGTGCCCGGGGTCACGGTCACGGCCGCGGTCGCCCCCCTCGGAATCCGGACCGTCGTTCCGGACGACCTTCTCCAGACCCGCGAGGTCCTCCACCGACTTGAACGGCTTCGCCCCCGGCGGGTCCGCGGGCTCCTCCCCGTACCCGGCGACGATGGCCGCCCAGGCGGCCTCCTCGTCGATGGGCTGCGGCTCCCGGTCCCGGTCCGCGTCGTGCTGCTCAGCCACCGGTGGTGCTTCCCTTCTTGCCGACACTCGGAGCGAGGCGGCCGATGAACGTGTGGCTCTCCTCGAAAATCCGCTCCGCGTCATGGTCCAACGTCGCCACGTGGTAGCTCTGTTCCAGCAGGACCTCCCGGACGTCCGTCGACGACACCCGGCCGAGGATCCGGGCCGAGTCCGCGGGCGGCACCACATGGTCCTGCGGGCTGTGCAGCAGCAGCAACGGCTGCGTGACCTGCGGCAGCTCGCCGTCGAGGAGCCGGAGGAAGTTCCGCAGCGAGTGCGCCGCGTGCAGCGGGACCCGGTCGTAGGCGACCTCGTCCATGCCCTCCTTCGCGATGTCGTTGGCCAGGCCCCTGGTCGTGCGGACGAGATGGCGGGCCACCGGCAGGGCGTGCGCCGCCGCACCGTGCACCTTGTTGGCCGGGTTCACCACCACGATGCCGCTGATCTCGTCGCCGTGCTTGGCGGCGAGCCGCAGGGCCAGCGCGCCGCCCATCGAGAGCCCGAAGACGAAGACCTGCTCGCACTCCTCGCGCAGCGCCCGGAGCTCCCGGTCCACCTCCGCGTACCAGTCCTGCCAGCCGGTCACCGCCATGTCCTGCCAGCGGGTGCCGTGGCCGGGCAGCAGCGGCAGCGAGACGGTCAGTCCGCGCTCCGCGAGGTACTCCGCCCACGGGCGCAGCGACTGGGGGGAACCGGTGAAGCCGTGACAGAGAAGGACGCCGACCTCGCCACCCTCGTGGCGGTACGGCTCGGCTCCAGGAAGGACCGGCACCGGGGTCTCCTTTCGGGGCGCCCGGGGGCGTCCCCCGGTGGGCAGACTCACCGTACGCGACGGGACCGACACCGACCAGGGCTGAGGCCGCCCGGCACGGGACCACGGACGCGAGCGCGGTCCCGCCACGGGTTAAGGTCTTTTCGACGGATCCCAGGAAGGCACTCGAGTTGATCTACGGCGCAATGAAGTTCTCCATCGGCGGGGCGCTCAAGCTCGCCTTCAGGCCTTGGGTGGAGGGCCTCGAGTACATCCCCGCCGAGGGGCCGGCGATCCTCGCGAGCAACCACCTGTCCTTCTCGGACTCGTTCTTCCTGCCCGCGGTCCTGGACCGCAAGGTCACGTTCATCGCCAAGGCCGAGTACTTCACGTCGCCGGGTGTGAAGGGCAAGCTCACCGCGGCCTTCTTCAAGGGCGTCGGCCAGCTGCCGGTGGACCGCTCCGGGGCGCGCGGCGCCGGCGAGGCGGCCATCAGGAGCGGCATAGAGGTCATCGAGCGCGGCGAGCTGTTCGGCATCTACCCGGAGGGCACCCGCTCCCCGGACGGCCGGCTGTACCGCGGCAAGCCGGGCGGCCTGGCGCGGGTGGCGCTCGCCACCGGCGCGCCCGTCATCCCCGTCGCGATGATCGACACCGAGAAGATCCAGCCGCCCGGCAAGGTCGTCCCCAAGCTGATGAGCCCGGGGATCAGGATCGGCAAGCCGCTCGACTTCAGCCGCTACCACGGCATGGAGCACGACCGCTTCATCCTGCGCTCGGTGACCGACGAGGTCATGTACGAGATCATGAAGCTCTCCGGCCAGGAGTACGTGGACATCTACGCCACGGCCGCCAAGCGGCAGATCGCGGACGCGGAGAAGGCGGCGAAGGAGGCCGCCAAGGAGGCGGAGCGGACCGCCAAGCAGGACGGCGGGACGGAGCGGAGCGGCGACCGGTAGCGTCACCCGTCCGCCGGACGGTTTTTTTGGGGGGCACGGGCATGGCCAGGCGTGAACGGGTCGTACGCATGTCGGTCGAGCTGCCCCTGTGGCGTGCGCTGACCGCGTACCGCGTGCTGACGACGGGCTACGCGGTCCTCCTCCTCGTCTTCGCCGGCGACAAGTACGAGCGCCCCTGGGTGGCGGTCGGCTTCCTCGCCGTGATGGTCCTCTGGACGTTCGCGACGCTCCCGAGGGTGGCGAACGCCGCCGCCTGCACCAAGCGCTTCCTCGGTGCCGACCTCACGGTCGCCCTCACGGGCATCCTGCTCACCCCGCTCGCCGACGCGCAGGCGCAGCAGATCGACGGCCCGACGCTGCCGTCGATCTGGACGGCGGGTTCGGTGCTGGCCTTCGCGCTCAAGGGCGGCTGGCGCTGGGCGGGCTTCGCGTCCTCCCTGGTGGCCGTCGCCAACATCATCGAGCGCGGCGAGCCCAGCCGGGACACCTTCCACAACGTGCTGCTGGTGTGGGTCGCGTCCATCGCCATCGGGTACGTCGTCGAGGTCGCCCGCGCCTCCGAGCGCACCCTGGCCCGGGCCCTGGAGATCGAGGCCGCGACCCGCGAACGGGAACGGCTGGCCCGCGACATCCACGACGGGGTGCTGCAGGTGCTGGCCATGGTGCAGCGGCGCGGCACGGCGCTCGGGGGCGAGGCTGCGGAGCTCGGCAGGATGGCGGGCGAGCAGGAGGTCGCCCTGCGCACCCTGGTGGCCGGCGGGCTGGTGCCGGCGTCCCGGGTGTCGGAGGACGAGACCCAGGGCGCGGTCGTGCGGGTCGTGGACGAGCCGGATGTCGTCAGTGCCGGGGACGAGGGACCGGTGGACCTGCGCACGCTGCTGGCGCCGCGGGCCGGCCGCCGGGTCACCCTCTCCGAGCCGGGTGCCCCGGTGCCGCTGGAGGCGCACGCGGCGAAGGAGCTCGCGTCCGCCGTCGGTGCCGCCCTGGACAATGTCCGCAGGCACGCCGGTGCGGACGCGCGGGCGTGGATCCTGGTCGAGGACTGGCCGGACGAGGTGATCGTGACGGTCCGGGACGACGGACCGGGCATCCCGGAGGGGCGGCTCGCCCAGGCCGAGGGCGAGGGACGGCTCGGGGTCGCGCTCTCGATCCGGGGCCGGCTGCGGGACATCGGTGGCACCGCCGAGCTGATCTCGGTGCCGGGGCAGGGTACGGAAGTCGAGTTGAAGGTCCCGCGGGGGACCCGGGGGAAGGCGGAACGATGACGGAGACGAGCGGGGCGGCGGAGCGGCCCGTCCGGGTCATGGTCGTGGACGACCACCCGATGTGGCGGGACGCGGTCGCCCGCGATCTGGCCGCGGCCGGGTACGAGGTGGTGGCGACCGCGGGCGACGGACCGCAGGCGGTGCGTCGCGCCACGGCCGTGGGGCCGGACGTCCTGGTGCTCGACCTCAATCTTCCGGGCATGCCGGGCGTCAGGGTCTGCAAGGAGCTCGTCGGGGCGAACCCCGCGCTGCGGGTCCTGGTGCTCTCCGCCAGCGGGGAGCACGCCGACGTGCTGGAGGCCGTGAAGTCGGGCGCGACCGGCTATCTGCTGAAGTCGGCCAGCACGGAGGAGCTGATCGACGCCGTGCGCCGCACCGCGGTGGGCGACCCGGTTTTCACCCCGGGCCTGGCGGGACTGGTGCTGGGGGAGTACCGGCGGCTGGCGGCCGAGCCCGCGCCGGCCGCGGGGCCAGACGAGCCGAAGGCGCCGCAGCTCACCGAGCGGGAGACGGAGGTGCTGCGGCTGGTCGCCAAGGGCCTCTCGTACAAGCAGATCGCCGAGCGGCTCGTCATCTCGCACCGCACGGTGCAGAACCATGTGCAGAACACCCTCGGCAAGCTCCAGCTGCACAACCGGGTCGAGCTCGTGCGATACGCGATCGAGCGCGGACTCGACGACGCCTGACCCCGCCCGGGCAGCCGGCCCGGCTTCGGTGTCCGATCCACTCGATGGGGTGAACCGCAGGACGTCAACTGCCGTATCCTTAGCCGGAATTCACCTTTCGTACCGTCCCGAAGTGACCTGGGTCACTACTAGCGTGGCTGACGAATATGGCCACGACGGCGAAGGGACCTTCCATGCGGGTCGGAGTACTGACCGGGGGCGGCGACTGCCCCGGCCTCAACGCGGTCATCCGCGGCATCGTCCGCAAGGGCGTGCAGGAGTACGGATACGAGTTCACCGGCTACCGGGACGGCTGGCGCGGGCCGCTGGAGGGCGACACCGTACGCCTCGACATCCCCTCCGTGCGCGGCATCCTGCCGCGCGGGGGCACCGTCCTCGGTTCCTCGCGGACCAATCCCCTCAAGGCGGAGAACGGGATCCGCCGGATCAAGGAGAACCTCGCCAAGCACGAGGTGGAGGCGCTGATCGCGATCGGCGGCGAGGACACCCTCGGGGTCGCGGCGCGGCTCTCCGACGAGTACGGCGTCAAGTGCGTCGGCGTGCCGAAGACCATCGACAACGATCTGTCCGCCACCGACTACACCTTCGGCTTCGACACGGCCGTCGGCATCGCCACCGAGGCCATCGACCGGCTGCACACCACGGCGGAGTCCCACATGCGGGTCCTCGTGGTCGAGGTGATGGGCCGTCACGCAGGCTGGATCGCCCTTCACTCGGGGCTGGCGGGCGGGGCGAACGTCATCCTCATCCCGGAGCAGCGGTTCGACATGGACCAGGTCTGCGCCTGGGTCACCTCGCGGTTCCGGGCCTCGTACGCGCCGATCGTCGTGGTCGCAGAGGGCGCCATGCCGAAGGACGGCGACATGGTCCTCAAGGACGGGACGCTCGACTCCTTCGGGCACGTCCGGCTCTCGGGCGTCGGCGAGTGGCTGGCCAAGGAGATCGAGAAGCGGACCGGCAAGGAGGCCAGGACGACCGTCCTCGGTCATGTCCAGCGCGGCGGCACCCCGAGCGCCTTCGACCGCTGGCTGGCGACCCGCTTCGGCCTGCACGCCATCGATGCGGTGCGCGACGGCGACTACGGCAAGATGGTCGCCCTGCGCGGTACGGACATCGTCCGCGTACCGATCGCCGAGGCGACGGCGAAGCTGAAGACGGTCGACCCGGCCCTCTACGAGGAGGTCGGCGTCTTCTTCGGCTGACCGCCGGCCGGCCGGGGCGGTGACCGGAACCGCCCCCGCCGGACGGCGGCGCGCCGGGCCCGGGCCGGTGGATGCTCCGGGCGCGGCACGGTCCGCCCGAGGCGAGCGGGGCGGACGTCGCCGACGCGCGGTCCGCCCTGATCATCGCCCCTCCGCTTGATCAGCACGGCAGGCGCCGGTTCGCGTCCAGCCCAGGACTCCCGACGGGCCGACGACGGCGGATCCCGGGTGCGCTGTCGGTACTGGACGCCGGCACCGAGCCGTACAGCAGGAGCCGCGCGTCGTGCGCCCCTTCTGAGATCCCGCCGCGCGACCCCTGCCGTCCCCGCCGGGCCGCCCCGGAGGCCCGGACAGGGCACGGTCCGGGAGCCCGGGAGGCCAGGAACGGGAGCCCGGAGGGCACGGATCGCCACCCCGGACGGCACGGACTCGGAGCCCGGAGGGCACGGACCGGGTCCCCGTGTCCGCCCGGTCCGTGCCCGCCGGTCCGGCCCGCCGGTCCGGCCCGGCATCCGTCAGGGCGCCCGCTCCGGGACCACCGCGTCGAGGAGCATGCGGACGATCTCGCCCCCGCGCAGCGTCAGCACCGACTCCGGGTGGAACTGGATGCCAGCGAATCCCGCCCCGCGCAGCGCGTGGACCTCTCCCGACGGGGCGCGGCTCACCTCGACGCCGCGCAGGGCCAGCTCCCGCGCCGCCTCGTCGTCGCAGACGGCCGTGAAACTGTTGTAGAAGCCGACCGTCTCCTCCGTGCCGAACAGTCCGATCCGCAGTTGCGCGCCCTGGAACGGCGTCTCCTTGCGGGCGATGTCCAGCCCCAGCTCGGCGGCGATCAGTTCATGACCGAGGCACACCCCCAGCAGCCCGCCGCGGTGGCCGCGCAGCAGCTCCGCGGTGAGCGAGCGCAGGAAGCGCATCTTCGGGTCGGCCGCGTCCGACGGGTCGCCCGGCCCCGGGCCGAGCACGACCGGCCCGGCAT